>WVSO01000150.1 GCA_015689745.1 Rhodobacterales bacterium HKCCSP123
GACGATGCCGGCAACAGCGGCACCGCGACCGATGACCAGGCCTATACCGTCGACATCGTACAACCGCCATCCGGCGGAATATGTGCATCTATTACGCTGGATCCAATTACTGGCGATGATGCTATTGATGCAACAGAGGCTTGCTCGACTATAACACTCACTGGAAATGTGGGCGGCAGCGTTCAACCAGGTGATCCAGTAACGCTAACTGTAAATGGCCAAGATTACCTAAGTCAGATCAAGGCCGATGGTACATTCTCGTTCGAGATAGCTGGTGGCGAGATATTATGCGACGAAGACCGAACTATTGATGTGAGCGTAACAACATCCGATGGAAACGGAAATACGGCAACCGCTGTATATAGTCGTAGCTATGTAGACGTTAGAACTAGGGCCTCAATTCTGGCGGCAGAAGAAGAAAATTCTGATTTCTTCAAATCGGATAGCATCGAGCTAAAAGAAGAAGAGGATCTTACTCCATATGATTCACACGAAAGTCAGGAGATAAACTTCTTTGAGTGGCTCGTTCTGAAAGGAGATCAGGAAAGCGGCGAGAGTTCGCGGTGGGAAAGTGACCTCAATGAACATGGCGAAGAGATCCTATATGATACGAATAGCGAAGTTGAAGAGGACGATTCTCCGGCAGACTGTTTCGACTGGATGTGGTGATTTCACATCTCCGTTCGGTCCTTTATCAACTTTGTGTGGGTAGACCTCACTTAGGTGTTCAGACCTAGCATCCTGGGGATCGGGTAGAAGCCATATGCCCTTGAAGTCCAGATATTTCCGATGCATTCGTAGAACCTAAGGTCGCCGGGAGTCTTGGGCTTCCCGAAGTTGTAGGCGGCGATGAGGCCAACAAGATGCGTGCGCAGCTGATCGAGATCGTCGCAGCGAAAGCGTTTAGGGTGGCGTTCTTGATCCTCCTTTTCACCTTCTCGATTTAACCATTGGTCCAAGGGTGTTTCGGCGCGGTCAGTCGCTGTCGGGTGCCATTCGCCTCACAGATCATGTCGAAGCGCATCGGCCGGGAGATGATCGTATTCCGGTTCTTCGGAGGCGCTGCGAACTGAATGCCATAGCACGTCGGGAAGAAGCGCTGTCGATAGGTTATGGCCACGCGCGCAGCCCTTACATAGCGCAGCGTGTGGCCATAACCGGGTCTAGGTCTCAACAGTGGTTTTGCACTGCCACACAGCTGAGCAGACCGGCTATGACCGCCACCGATACTACCGCTTCGACCTTGCTGGTCGCCATCGACATTTCCAAGCACCGCCACGAGGTGCTTATCGGGATTCCGGGCAAGAAGCGTCGTCGCCGCATAACGATCCTGAACACGTTGGAAGACTTCCAGCGCTTGTCTGAGGTGCTGGCCAGCTACAACCTGCCAGTTCGGATCGGGTTCGAAGCGACCGGCAACTATCATAGGCCCTTGGCGCACCATCTTGGTCAGGCCGGGTTTGACTTGAAGCTCATCTCCTCCGTCAGTCTCGCCCGGACGCGCGAGGCCCTACACAACAGTTGGGACAAGAATGACCCGAAGGACGCCTAGATCATTCTGCATATGCTGGAGATCGGCGCGGTGTAGTTTTTTCATGAGCCCTTGGTGGTCGGGACGGCCGACATCCAGGAGCTGTCGAAGACGCACGAGATCGTCTCACGTTCGAAGACGGAGCTCTGGCACCGTATACTGACGCATTACCTGCCGCTCTACTTCCCGGAGGCAGAACGATTTCATAGAAGCTCACGAACCGACTGGTTCCTGGCGTTCCTCGAGAAGTATCCGACACCGGCAATGATCACGACCATGACCCGGGAAGCCTTCATCGCTGATGCCTAGCAGGTCGTGGGCAAGAAGGTCTCCAAAGAGCGTCTGCTTTCAGATATTTACTCAACGGCGCTCGGCTCTGTTGGGTCGCCCGTAGCACCGGATTCTGACGCCGTCCGCATGTTCCGCCTAGTCCTTGCCCAAGGCAGAAGTCTTGTCCGCCAGCGCAACGAGATAGAGGCCCCCGCGGTCGAGTTGCTCTCGGAACTGCCGGATTATCAGCTGCTGGCAACCATCCCCGGCATCGGTTCGATCAACGCCATGACCATCTTGGCCGAGGCCGGAGACCTGCGCCGTTTCCTGCACCACCGGCATTTCTTGAAGTTCTGCGGTATGGACCTCGCCACCGTGCAGTCCGGAATGTTCCGCGGTCAGAGCCGTATCTCAAAGTACGGCAATGCCCGGCTTCGCCGCACGCTTTGGATGGCTGGCCAGACCGCCGTTCTCAAGCGGACCAGCAGATTTCGGGATAAGTTCGAACGCTACATCTCGAAGGATCGACACAATGCACATCTGCGCCGCAAGGCCTACACCGCGATCGCAGCCAAGATGGCGCGTACCGTACACGCCGTGGTCAATCACGGCGAACCCTATCGCCCCTTCTTCGAGGGGGTGAGCCCTCTCTCTGACACGGGCCGTGGAGGCAGTTCGCTGACCTCGTAGATTTGTTCGGGCCTTCTGCTTGGGATTTGGGATCTCGTACTAAGGACGGTGAGAGCCGCCAGCGTGCGTACCCTGTGTTTGCTATGGAAGAGATCATTTCTTGACGGCAGAGCCCGTCTGGGCATCCGTATCAGGGTATCCGGAGAACCAGATGCCCCATGACCTGCTGACCTAAGCAGCCAGATCTTCCCGACATAGGACGTTATCGGTCAGGATCGTGTAGACCTGATAGGGGACGGCCTCGAGCATGTGCTGCAGGAACTCCCAGGCGCTGCGCCGGTCGGCCTTCTCCACGAGTTGGGTCACCGCTAACTTGCTGGTGCGGTCAATATCGACAAAGAGATAGAGCTTGCCCTCGGCGGTTTACATCTCGACAATGTCCCCTCTCGGCAGATTTGCTATGTGAATCACCCGCCGGGCAATGGATCTGGAAGAACCCGATCGGGTAGGCTTGAATTCTTGGCGCTTCGGAATGCCGCCGCAGACGTCCGGCAAGCGCGGGATGCCATGCCGTTACGGGTAGCGGCGGAGGGCTGATTGCGTGAGATGCGGGATCGATGGCTGCAGGGCGTAGAGGCATTCATCCAGCAGCAGAAGCGTGTGGCGACGAAAGGCTACGATCACGGCCTCCTCCGCCTCGATCAGGACCGGGGAGTGAGGCTTCTTAGGGCCAGCCTTCATATCCTCTAACGTTGCCCGCTTCCGCCACTTCGCCATCGTTTTGGGGTTGATCCCAGGCTCCCGGCTCAGTTGCGCGAGCGAAGCCTGCAATCGCTGTATAGCAACTCTAACGGCGTGCGTGATCGTGGCACTGCCTCCACGAACCTGTCCCATAGTCCTTCCTTCCAGTCCTGCGAAAGGATCACATCATCAAACCGTGGGATCAAACACCTAGCGCTAAACCTGACGTCAGCTTGTGAGGTGCCGTAAAAAGATGCTAAAAGTCCACAAATGAAACCGATACCGAAGAAAATTTCCCTCGATTACGCCCTTCTCGAAGCGGCCAGATACTCTAAGTCTGGAAAAAAAGAGCAAGCAATTGCAATTTACGAATATGTTCATTCGGTTTTTTCGTGTAGCGACGCGGCACGTCTCGGATTGCAGATTCTTCAGGAATCAATGAGCACCCGCCCCGTTTTCAAAGACCCGCCCGCAGAAATTTTCAATCGCCTCGTTGTCGAATTTGGTCAAGGGAATTATAAAGAACTGTTGAAGCGCGCTCCGGTGCTTGCAAGATCATACCCGAACTCATTTGAAATTCTTAATATGATGGGTGTTGCCGAGATGTGTGCTGGAGATCTTGTCGGAGCCAGAGGTAGTTTCGAGAAGGCAATAGACTTGCATGTCGGCTTTGCTGCTGCATATAATAACTTGGGAGTTGTTCTGCAGAGGCAGGGAGAAATACAGAATTCGATAGATTATTTTCATTCCGCCATCGCAGCAAACCCAGAATATGCCGAGGCCCTCACCAATCTCGGAAATGCACTTACCTCCCTGGGTAGATATTATGACGCAATAAAATCATACCAAATCTCAATTGAGGCAAAGCCCTCTGGCGATGCCTATTTCGGTTTGGGAAATGCGCTCAAGTCAAGCGGCGATCTTGATAATGCGCTTATTTTTTACAGGCGGGCTCTTTCGGTGGACCCCAAGCATTTTGCAGCCGCGAGCAATATGGGGAATGTTTATCGGGCTCAGGGGAAATTTGAGGAAGCCCTAAAGTTTTATAGGCGGGCTGTCGAAATCAACCCAAGTCACCCTCAGACATATAACAACATGGGCGCGCTATTTCAGGATTTGGGACTTTTTGACAAGGCCATTTCCTGTCTTGAGGAGGCGGTTGGATTTCGGCCAGACTTCTCAGGGGCGAGGGGGTTATTGCTCCTACTTGGGCGCAAGGTTTGTGACTGGGGTGAGGGTGACGGTGTTTATCATTTTGATGTTGGTTTGGGT
>WVSO01000151.1 GCA_015689745.1 Rhodobacterales bacterium HKCCSP123
ACATGACCCCGATCATGCAAATCGAAAATAAGAATAGGAAGATCTGTCTCATCTGCGCCTCTCTGCGGACTTGGGCGAGTAATGTGCGGCCACTGTCACTTGTCCCCATCCGCCTGCATGCCCGCCTGATCGTGGCGGCCAACGCCGTGCGGCACCTGTGGCCGTTACCCTCGGCGCGGACATTAACAAAGTTCAACTGCATTGTCTGCAAGGGTTTTCCGTACCGTCAGGCTGACAGGGCGGAGGCCTCGGCACCGAAATCTTCAAGGCGCTGCGGGATCCGGGCGTAGAAGGACTCGAGCCGCCGCTCGATCCCGACGCCCAGTTCGGCGCAGGTGCGCAACACCTCGGTGATGTCGGCCCCCGGGGTCGCGATCGCGCGCAAAAGCGCATCATGCGCCTCGAGGAGGCGGAGGAAGGGGTCGGACCGGGCCATGCCCTCTCCCCCGACGAGCACGTGCACGGGCGTGCGCTCGGCGACACCCTTGAGCGCCAGGGCGCCCGCATCGAGCCACGCCAGGCCCTGCGCGGCGTTCCTGACATCGGCAGACGCGATCAGGTCGAAGGCCACGTGCTTGGCGCTGCTCTCGATCCGGGCGGCGACGTTCACCGCGTCACCGATGGCCGAGTAGCTGAACCGCTGCTCCGAGCCGAAATTTCCGACTGAGGCCGGACCGGCGTGAAGGCCCACGCCGATGTTGATGGGACGCCTGTCCGACCTGGCGTTGAACGCGTCCAGCGCGCGGCGCATCCCGAGCGCCGCCAGGGCCGACCGCGCCTCGTGGTTCTCGACCTGCAGGGGCGCATTCCAGAAAGCCATCACGCTGTCGCCGATGAACTTGTCGATGGTGCCCTCTTCTCTCAGGATCTCGGCCGAGAGATCCGTGAAGAGCCCGTTGAGAAGCGGTACGAGAACCTCGACGGGGGTTTCGTGGCTCAGCACGGTGAAATCGCGGATATCGGAGAACAGGATGGTGATCTCGCGGACCTCGCCGCCGAGCGCGATGTTGTAGTCGCTCTGTTCCATCTCCGACAGGACAGAGGGCGCCAGGTATTGCGCGAAGGACGACCGCAGCTTGCGCTTGTCGCGGTCGGTGAAGACGAAGCGCCAGGCCACCAGTATGGCGAAGTTCACCGCGCCGCCGATCACCGGGAAGCTCGCGTCGATCAGGAGGCCCGCGTCGCGGAAGGCGAACCAGCTGCTCGCGATGACGCCGAGGGCGGCCACGCCGCCGCCTGCAAGGGCAAGGATGGGCCGGCTTCGGGCCAGCATCATGGTGGTCAGCAATCCGAGAACCACCAGCGCAAGGATCTCGAGGCCCGCGATCAGGTCGTTCCTCACGAGATAGTCGTCGGTCAGGATCTGCTCGATGATCTGGGCGTGGATCGACACACCGGGCACCACTCCGCCGAGCGCGCTGGTGCGCAGGTCGAAGAGACCGGCGGCCGATGTGCCGATCAGCACGATCTGTCCCTCGATCGCGGGGCGGAGCCGGGTGGGATCCTCGCCCAGCACGTCCGCCGCCGAGACATAGAGGCGCGGATCGTCGGGCCGGTAGCGCACCCAGATCTCGCCTGCCGTGGTGAGCGGGATCGCGTATCCGCCCATCTGCACGCCCGAGGACGCCCCTTCGACATTCTCGAGGCCCCGCAGGATCAGCGTGCTTTCCCCCAGGGCGACCCGCAACGCCTCGAGGCCGAGCGAGGCGATGACCCCGTCCCCGGCGGACCAGACCAGGGGCACCTGCCTGACCCGTCCCGGATCGGTCAGAGGCGAGACATTGATGCCGCCGATCCCCGCGGCGGCATCGGCGAGTTCGGGCAGGATCGGCGTGGTCTGGGCGATGCGGAACAGGCCGGCGGCCGGGTTCGACCCGATCTGCACGAAGCCGGCGCGGAGATAGTCCGCGCCCGAACCGCCACCGTCCGTGGCCACGGCAAGGCCGAGCACGACCGGCGAACGGGCGATCGCCCCGGCAAAGACGCTGTCGGTGTCGAGCCGCTCGAGCTCTTCGGCGTTCACGGAATCGCCGAGGGCCGCGGCGACGCTCGGCCGGCGGATGAGCTCGGCCGGAGAGTAGCGGTCGGGTTCCGCGAAGAGGACGTCGTAGGCGATGACGGCGGCGCCCAGCTGCGTGAGGCGATCGGTCATCTCGGCCAACGTGTCGCGTGGCCAGGGCCATTGGCCGACCTCGGCCAGGGCGCGCTCGTCGATATCGACAACGCGCACGGGAAGATCCTGGTAGGGGCGGGGCGCCAGCACCTGCAGGAAATCGAAGTACCCCGAGCGCAGGGTATGGACCGGAAGCGGATCAAGGCTCCGCACCCCCACCAGGAGGGTGAGCAGAACCATGCCGAGGGCCAGGATAGAGCGCTGCAACTGTCCTTCCATCGGCCGACAGGGTCGGCCGTCTTCTTGTCACTCCGGGATGGAGTGCGCCTCAGGTGATCGGATCGGGTGGGAACTTGTCGGGCGTTCACGCGTCATCCGCGAATGGGACCTCCGGCCCGGCATGTGACAGGGTTCAGCGCGACGACACGCGCCCTGACGCAAGCCTATCGGCACGGACCTTCGCGGGTCAACCGGCTCGGGCCTCGGGCCGCGCCTGCCGCAGGCAGACCCAGGCGGCCGGCCATGGTCGGCGCGCTTGAACGATCGGGGCCCGCGCGGCCTTCTGGCGGCGCGGGCCCGGATTTTCGCCTGTCGGGGTGTCGTCAGAACCGGAAATTCACACCCAGCCGAACGACCTGGACCTCGTGGGTGCGGGCCGTCAGGACGGGATTGCCCTCGCACAGGTCTCCGCCGCAGGGAACCTCGACGCTCCCAGAAAAGTCGAAGTAATTATACTCCGCGAACACCGAGAAGTTGTCCCGCACGGCGTATTCGGCACCGACCCCGAAGACCGCGCCGGTCACGTCATCGCTCGCCGAGGCGTTGCGGAACGGTCCCTCGTCCCCGGTGCCGGTGATATCGACTTCCGCCATGCCGACCCCGGCCAGCGCATAGAACAGGCCGCGGCCCGCCGGGCCGAATGTCGGACCGGCGCGCAGGGCGATCATCGAGATGTGGGAGTAGGCGAAGTCCACGCTGGCCGGAGGGCCGCCATCCTGGGTCCGCACCTCGATCCCGCCATGGCCCTCGCCGTCGTTGGACGCTGATCCGGTCAGTTCTCCGAAGCCCAGGTCGAGGAACCCGCCGAAGACCCAGCCGGATGCCGTCATGCGGTCGTAGCCGAAGCGGACGGAGCCGAAGGTGCCCTCGGCTTCGCCGCCGAACGCGGAGCGTTCGCGGCGCTCGTCGCCTCCGGTCGTGACGTCGAAATCCATGTCGCCACGGCCCGAGGCGATCGATCCGCCCACGTAGAAGCCGGTCCAATCGTAGGCGGAGGGCGCGGTTTCGACGATGACCGGCGGTTCCGCGGCCGGAGCGTCGGCCGGGCCTGCGACTGCGGTTCCCGCCATTGCGGCGAGGGCGACAAGGGATGACAGCGTCGTGCGGTGCATAATATGCCTCGTATATAGTGAACGATGTCATTTAAAATGCACCGGCGGGCAGGTGCAATGCGCCGGGATCGCCCGCTGACCCGACAGGGGCCGGTGTTGCCTGGGCGCAACAGGCCGACGGGGAGGGCAACGCGGGTTTCGAACGGACAGCACGGCCTGTGCGGGCAGCCAGGGCTCCGGGCGGCCGAGGGCCGTGACGTCGGCATGCGCAAGGCGGTTCAGCCGCAGCGCTTTGCTTGTTCAGAGGGGGATTTTGGCTCCGGCGGTAGGGATCGAACCTACGACCAATTGATTAACAGTTGTTCTGGGGGCGAAATCATAGATTCACATACCGGCGCAAATGATTTATGTTTTTAAATACTTAAGACGGATTTCTTGCACATAGCTGAACACTGAAGAACGCCCAAACGCATGCGATTCCTGAGCCTATTTTGAGCCTATTTTTGGTGAGACCATGAAACTACGCCTGACCGACCTCGTCGTGAAGAAGCTGCCACTGACGGACGGCGAGCAGGTCACGTACTGGGACGAATCCACCCCCAACTTCGGTATCCGCTGCGCAAGACGCAGTAAGTCGTACGTCGTCCTTTTGGGCGAGAAGCGACAGCGCAAGACACTGGGCCGCTACCCAGATCTGTCGCTGGCTGATGCACGGAAGCACGCGAAGCTCTTGATCTCGCAGCATGCTCTAGCCCCACACGCGACCCCCGATCATGACTGTCCGTCGTCAGATGATTTGGGACATGCGGGCCGTGTGACGAGCGGAGGCTCTG
>WVSO01000152.1 GCA_015689745.1 Rhodobacterales bacterium HKCCSP123
CGAGGCGCTGGCCGCCGGCCCCGGCACGCCGGGCAGCGGTGCGCTGTACGAGGAAGACGCGGGGGAAGCGGCGCTCGGGGTCATGGACGACCTGACCGCCGAGGCCCCCGCGGGCGGGCCCGTTTCCGCGCTCGACTACCGCGACCTCTTCACGGCGCTGACCCGCGACCGTGAGGTGCGCCAGGCGCTCTTTCCCCATGCCGACGTGCTCATCTGGGGCACGCAGGAGGCGCGCGTGCAGGGTGCCGACCTGCTGATCTGCGCCGGGCTGAACGAAGGCGCGTGGCCCGCCGCGCCCGAGGCCGATCCCTGGCTCAACCGCAGGCTGCGCGCCGAGGCGGGCCTGCGCCTGCCGGACCGGGTGATCGGCCTGTCGGCGCATGATTTCCAGCAAGCCGCGATGGCGCCCGAGGTCTGGCTGACCCGCGCCCGCCGCGACGCCGAGACCGACACCGTGCCCTCGCGCTGGCTGAACCGGCTGGTGAACCTGCTCGACGGGGCCAGCGACGAGACGAGATCCGCGCTCGAGGCGATGAAGGCCCGCGGCGACGCCCATGTCACGCTGGCCGAGCGCGTCCTGAGCCCCGAGGCCGGCGTCCCCTTCGCGCCGCGCCCCGCCCCCGCGCCCCCCGCCGCCGCGCGGCCCGACCGCCTGAGCGTGACCGAGGTCGAGACGCTGATCCGCGACCCCTACGCGATCTACGCCAAGCGCGTGCTGCGCCTGCGCGCGCTCGACCCGCTCCGCGCCGATCCCGACGCACGGCTGCGCGGCACGATCCTGCATGACATCCTGCACCGCTTCGTGGACGAGACCCGCGGGGGCTTGCCCGACCGCGAGGCGGCGGAGGCGCTGCTGATGCAGATCACCGACGAAGAACTGGCCAAGGCCGCGCCCTTTCCCGCCGTCCGCCTGCTCTGGCGCGCGCGGATGGAACGGGTTGCGGGCTTCGTGCTCGACACCGAGACCGCGCTCCGCGCGCTTGGCAGCCCCGATTTCCTCGAGACCACCGGCACCTGGCCCGTTCCCGGCGCGGGCGTCACGCTGACCGTGCGCGCCGACCGGCTGGACCTGCAGCGCGACGGGACGCTGGCGATCTACGACTACAAGTCGGGAAGCCCCCCCACCCCGGACCAGGAACGCGCCTTTTCCAAGCAGCTCTGGATCGAGGCGCTGATGGCCGAGGCCGGCGCCTTCGAGGGGCTGGCCGCGGGGAGCCGCGTGGGCCGGATCGGCTATGTCGGGCTTGGCTCGAAGCCGCAATTCGACCCGGTCGATGTCGACCCGGCCGCGCTCCGCGAGATCGGGGAGGGGCTGGCCCGGCGCCTGGCCCACATGCGCGACGAGGCCAGCGGCTTTCCCTCGCGCCGGTCGGTCAAGGACACCCGTTTCGCGGGCGACTATGACCAGCTCGCGCGGCACGGCGAATGGGACGAGGCGACGGAGAGCACCCTCATCCCCGTCGGACGGGAGGGCGCGGAATGAACGAGGCCAGCCGCGCCCAGATCGCCGCCGCGAACCCCGTCACCTCGACATGGCTGTCGGCGAATGCCGGGTCCGGCAAGACCCGCGTGCTGACCGACCGGGTGGCACGGCTGTTGCTGCAGGGTGTGAAGCCCGAGCGCATCCTGTGCCTGACCTATACCAAGGCCGCGGCGATGGAGATGCAGAACCGCCTGTTCAAGCGGCTGGGCGAATGGGCGATGATGCCCGACGCAAAGCTGCGCGCCACGCTCGAGGAGATCGGCGAGGGCGGCATCGACACCGACCGCCTGCGCGTGGCGCGCACGCTCTTCGCCCGCGCGATCGAGGCGCCCGGCGGCCTCAAGATCCAGACCATCCACTCCTTCTGCGCCGCCGTCCTGCGACGCTTCCCCCTCGAGGCCCGCGTCAGCCCCGGTTTCACCGAGATCGACGACCGCGTGCAGGCGCGTCTTGTCGCGGACCTGATGGACGATATGGCCGGGCACGAGGCCGAGGCGCTCACCGGCATCACCGCATGGCTGGGCGAGGAGGACGGCCTGCGCCGTCTCGCCCGCGACGTGGCGGGCAAGGCCGATGCCTTCGATCCGCCCTGGGAGTGGGAGGCGATCTGCGACTGGGCGGGGATCGACCCCGGCCTGACCGAGGCCGACCTGCTCGCGCGGGTCTTTCACGGGGATGAGCGCGCCCTGTGCCACCGTCTTCTGAAAGGGCTGAACCCGGCCTATTCGATGCACAAGGCCGCCTGTTCCGTCATCCCGCGCGTCGCGTGGGAGGCACCCGGCATGGCCGATCTCGCTGCGCTCGAACACGCCTTCCTCAACGGTCCCGACGCGAAAACGGAGCCGAACCGGCCCCGCGCGGCGATCCTGGCGAACAAGGGCGTGACGGCGGCGATGGGCGACGCGCTCGGCGCGCTTGCCGATTTCGCCGACCGGCTGGCCGAGGCCCGCCCCCTCCGCCTCGCCCTCCTGACCGCGCGGCGCACCCATGCGCTGCACCGTTTCGCCGCCGGGTTCCTGCCGCGCTACCGGCGGGCCAAGGCCGCGCGCGGCTGGCTCGATTTCGACGACCTGATCCGCGGCACCCTGCGCCTGCTGACCACCGAGAAGATGGCGCAATGGGTGCTCTTCCGCCTCGACGGCGGCATCGACCACATCCTCGTCGACGAGGCGCAGGACACCAGCCCCCCGCAATGGGAGATCGTCAAGACCCTGGCCGGGGAGTTTGCCGCGGGCGAGGGCGCGCGGACCGATGTCACCCGGACGATCTTCGTCGTCGGCGACAAGAAACAGTCGATCTATTCCTTCCAGGGCGCCGATCCCGCGGGCTTCGACCGGATGCGCGCGCATTTCGAGGCGCGGCTGGCCGAGGTCGGCCAACCCTTCCAGTCGCGGGAGCTGAAACACTCCTTCCGCTCCGCGCCCGTGATCCTGTCGCTGGTCGATGCCGTCGCGCAACGCGCAGGCCAGCCCGGTGTCGGCGCGGGTGTCGAACATCTCGCGTTTCACGCGGCGATGCCCGGCCGCGTCGATCTCTGGCCGGTGGTCGAGCCCTCGGAAAAGGCCAGGCCCCCCGAATGGGACGACCCGCAGGATATCGTGGCCGACGATCACCACTCCAACATCCTTGCCCGGACCATCGCCGAGCGGATCGCCGCGATGCTGGCCGCCGGTGAACCGCTGCCGGACAAGACCGGCCGCCGCCCGATCACCGCGGGCGACATCCTGATCCTCGTGCAAAGCCGCTCGCCGCTCTTCCGCAAGATCATCGCGGCCCTGAAGGAGGCGCAGCTGCCCGTCGCCGGCGTCGATCGCTCGGACCTGACCGCGCCGCTTGCGGTCAAGGACCTGATCGCGCTGATGCGCTTCCTCTCCCTGCCCGAGGATGACCTGTCGCTCGCCGCCGTGCTGCGCTCGCCCATCGGCGGCTGGTCCGAGGATGCGCTGTTCCGCCTCGCCCATCCGCGCGGCGGCAAATACCTCTGGCGCGCACTCCAGGATGCCGAGGAGCAGCACCCCGAAACGGTCGCCATGCTGCGCGACCTGCGCGACAAGGCCGATTTCCTGCGCCCCTACGACCTGCTGGAACAATCGCTGATCGTCCATGACGCGCGACGCCGCCTCGTGGCCCGCCTGGGCCCCGAGGCCGAGGACGGCATCGACGCGATGCTCGCGCAGGCGCTGAATTACGAGGCGATGGAGGTTCCCAGCCTGACCGGCTTCGTCGGCTGGCTCGAGGCGGGCGAGGTCACCGTCAAGCGCGACCTCGCGCAGGCGGGCGGGCAGATCCGGGTGATGACCGTGCATGGCGCCAAGGGGCTGGAGGCGCCCGTCGTCATCCTCCCCGACACGGGGCTGCGGCAGGGCGGGGGCGGCGCGAAGATCGACCTTGTCACGCCGGAGGGCGGTCCGCTGGTCTGGGCGAAGGCCGCCGATGCGACCGAGCCCGTTCTTGCCGCGATGGAGGCCCGGAAGGCCCGCGAGGCCGAGGAGCGCAACCGCCTGCTCTATGTCGCCATGACCCGCGCGGAAAGCTGGCTGATCGTGGCCGCCGCGGGCAAGACCGCGACCGGCAAGGGCGGGCCGGAGGCGAGCTGGTACGAGACCATCCGCGACGGGTTGGAGACGCTGTCGCCCGCGCCGCTTCTGTTACCGGAAATTCCGGGGCAGGGCCTTCGCCTGCAATCGGGCGACTGGACGCCGCTTGCGCCTGCGCCCGCCGCCGCGCCCGCGCCGCCCCCGCTGCCCGATTGGGTCGGCACCCAGGCCCCC
>WVSO01000153.1 GCA_015689745.1 Rhodobacterales bacterium HKCCSP123
TGGCCCGCGGCAAGGGCCGCGGCTCAAGGCGCTGATGACCGCGCTGGCGCGGGAGCGCCTGTCGGCCGCCGTCGCGCGCCATGCCGGGACGCTGGGCCGGGCTCCGGGGCGGCTTACCCTGCGCGATCCGCGCAGCCGTTGGGGCAGCTGTTCCGCGAAGGGCGACCTGATGTTCTCCTGGCGGCTGATCATGGCGCCGCCCGCGGTCCTGGACTACGTCGCCGCGCATGAGGTCGCGCATCTTGTCGAGATGAACCACGCGCCCGCCTTCTGGCGGGTCTGCGCACGGCTCAGGCCCGACTACGCCGAGCATCGCGACTGGTTGAAGCGCAAGGGCGCGGGGCTTCTGGCCTGGCGCTTCGACATGCCGGAGGATGACCGATGCTGATGAACCCGCGCCCGACCGAGACGGGCGCCGCGGTGGCCCATGACCGGGTCTATCGCGCCTTGCGGACGCGGATCATGCATGGCGAGGTCGGGCCCGGCCAGGCGATGACGCTGCGCGGCCTCGGGGCCGAGTTCGGCGTCTCGATGACACCAGCGCGCGAGGCGGTGCGGCGGCTGGTGAGCGAGGGGGCGCTGTTCCTCTCGGCCTCGGGGCGGGTCTCGACACCCGAGCTGTCGAACGAGCGGATCGAGGAGCTGGCCGCGATCCGCGCGCTTCTCGAGCCCGAGCTGTCGGCGCGCGCCCTGCCGCGGGCGCATCCGGCGCTGATCGAACGGATGGAAGCCATCAACGGCACCATCGCACAGGCGATCCAGCGGC
Source organism: Rhodobacterales bacterium HKCCSP123 (assembly GCA_015689745.1). Lineage (GTDB taxonomy): Bacteria > Pseudomonadota > Alphaproteobacteria > Rhodobacterales > Rhodobacteraceae > Roseicyclus. Next base: position 767 of record WVSO01000153.1, read on the forward strand.
GTGACGCGGTCGCCTACATCCGCCGCAATCTCGAGTTCCACCGGACACTCTACCTGCGCGCGCAGGCGCCCGCGATGCTGGCCTTGGCCGAAACGGTCTGGCTGCAGCTCGGGCCGACGATGCGCGCGCTCTACGGGCGGTTGAACCGCACCGAGGTGCCGCAGCACCACCGCCTGATCGTCGCCGCGCTGAAGGCGGGGGATGAACCCGGCTTGCGTCTGGCCGTTCGGGCGGATGTGACCAACGGTCTGCGCCTGCTGGCGGGCTGAGGGGCCGCGCGGGCGCAAGGAAAAGCCCCGCGCCACGGGGGGTGCGGGGCTTTCGTCTGGTCGGAGATCCGCGGGTCAGGAATGGATCGGACCGTCGCCGCAGGCCAGCGCCGCTTCGCGCACGGCCTCGGAATATGTGGGATGGGCGTGGCAGGTCAGCGCAAGATCCTGCGCCGATGCACCGAATTCCATCGCGACGCAGATCTCGTGGATCAGGTCACCGGCCATCGGGCCGATGATATGCGCGCCGAGGATGCGGTCGGTGTCCTTGTCGGCGAGGATCTTGACGAAACCATCGGCGGCGAAGTTCGCCTTGGCCCGCCCGTTGCCCATGAAGGAGAACTTGCCGGCCTTGTAGGCGCGGCCCGCGTCCTTCAGCTGCTCCTCGGTCTGGCCCACGCTGGCGACCTCGGGGTGGGTGTAGATCACGCCGGGGATCACGCCGTAGTTCACGTGACCATGCTTGCCCGCGATGACCTCGGCCACGGCCATGCCCTCGTCCTCGGCCTTGTGGGCCAGCATCGGGCCGGTGATGGCGTCGCCGATCGCGTATATACCCTTGATATTGGTGGCATAATGGCTGTCGGTCTTGACCTGGCCGCGCTCGGTCATCTCGACGCCCAGATCGCCAAGGCCGAGGCCGTCGGTGTAGGGCTTGCGACCGGTGGCGACGAGGACGACGTCGGCATCGACGGTATGCTCGCTGTCGTCCTTGCGAAGCTTGTAGGTGACCTTGGCCTTGGTCTTGGACGCATCGACCTTCTGCACGGCGGCGCCGAGGGTGAAGCCGAGGCCCTGCTTGGCCAGAAGCCTTTGGAATGTCTTGCAAACCTCGCCATCCATGCCGGGGGTGATCTGGTCGAGATACTCGATCACCTGCACCTCGGCGCCGAGGCGGGCGTAGACGCTGCCGAGCTCGAGGCCGATGACGCCCGCGCCGATCACGACCAGTTTCTTGGGGATCTTCGGCAGGCTCAGCGCGCCCTCGGAGGTGACGACGATCTTCTCGTCGATCTCGATGCCCGGCAGGGCGGAGGGCGTGGAACCCGTTGCGATGATTATGTTTTTCGCCTCGTGAAGCTCGTCGCCGACCTTCACCTTGCCCGGCTCGGGGATCGAGCCCCAGCCCTTGAGCCAGTCGATCTTGTTCTTCTTGAACAGGAACTCGATGCCCTTGGTGTTCTGGCCGATGACCTCGTCCTTGTAGGATTGCATCTGCGCCCAGTCGACGCTGGGGGCTTTGCCCTTGAGGCCCATTTTCGCGAAATTGTGTTCCGCTTCATGGAGTTGGTGGCTCGCGTGCAGCAGCGCCTTGGAGGGGATGCAGCCGATGTTGAGGCAGGTGCCGCCAAGCGTTTCGCGCCCCTCGACGCAGGCCGTTTTCAGGCCCAGCTGCGCGCAGCGGATGGCGCAGACATAGCCGCCGGGGCCGGAGCCGATTACGATGACATCATAGCTGGACATGGGTTTCCTCGTCGTGTTTCGGCCTAACCGGACCTGTCGTGATCGCGTAGTGAACCTGTAGTGTATTCGTAGCTACACGGTCGGGTGTTTTGAACGGGTCATGCTGCCCCACCGAACAGAGCGGCCAGCAGCATGACGAGAGTGGCGAACCAGCCCACGGCCCAGATCAGGCTCCGCCAGGGCGCGAGGCCCAGGGCGTAGGCGGGGATGTAGAGGGTGCGCGCGGCGAGATAGGCATGGGCGCACCCCTCGGTCAGGGCGCCGGAGCGGCCCGAGAGCGTGACGACCATCACGGCGATCCCGAAGAGAATCAACCCCTCGAAATAATTGTTCATCGCGCGCTGCAGACGGCCCGCGACGCCGGTCAGTTCGATCTTCTCGTCGCGGGGGCCCATCGCGGCCCTGGACCCCGCCTGCGCGTTGCCCGCGATGGAGTAGAGCACCATCTGCGCCATCTGCAGGAGGGCGGCGAGGGTCAGGACGGTGAGTTCGGCGGTCATGGCGTCGGTCCGGTGATGCCGGGCTGAAGCCCGGCCTGCGTCCTTGTTGTGGGGGGGCGTGCCGGGCTGAAGCCCGGCCTACGGTGCCCGCCAGGCGGTAGGCCGGGCTTCAGCCCGGCCCCCTTGATCACAGGTCCATCAGGAGACGACGGGGATCTTCCAGCGCCTCTTTCACGCGGACAAGGAAGGTCACCGCCCCCTTGCCGTCCACGATCCGGTGGTCGTAGCTCAGCGCGAGATACATCATCGGGCGGATCACCATCTGGCCGTTGTAGACCATAACGCGATCCTGGATCTTGTGCATGCCGAGGATGCCCGACTGCGGCGGGTTCAGGATGGGCGAGGACATCAGCGAGCCGTAGACGCCGCCGTTCGAGAGCGTGAAGGTGCCGCCCTGCATCTCGGCCATCGAGAGCTTGCCGTCGCGCGCGCGCTTGCCCTTCTCGCCGATCTCCTTCTCGATCTGGGCGAAGCTTTTCAGGTGAACGTCGCGGATCACCGGAACGACGAGGCCCTGCGGCGTGCCCGCGGCCACGCCCATGTGGACGTAGTTCTTGTAGACGATCTCGGTCCCGTCGATCTCGGCGTTGACCTCGGGGACTTCCTGCAGGGCGTGGACGCAGGCCTTGGTGAAGAAGGACATGAAGCCCATGCGAACGCCGTGCTTCTTCTCGAAGGCGTCCTTGTACTCGTTGCGGATGTCCATGATCGCGCCCATGTCGACCTCGTTGTAGGTCGTCAGGATCGCGGCGGTGTTCTGCGCGTCCTTCAGGCGGCGGGCGATGGTCTGGCGCAGGCGGGTCATCTTGACCCGTTCCTCGCGCGCGGCGTCCTCGGCCGGGCTTGGGGCGCGGGGGGCCTGCGCGGCCGGAGCGGGGGCCGGGGCCGATGCCACGGGCGCGGGGGCGGAGGCGGCTTTCATCACGTCTTCCTTCATGATCCGGCCGTCGCGGCCGGTGCCCTGGATCTGGGAGGCCTCGAGGCCCTTTTCGGCCATCAGCTTCTCGGCGGACGGTGCATTGGCCACGTCCTTCCCGCCAGCGGCGGCCGCCGCGGGG
>WVSO01000154.1 GCA_015689745.1 Rhodobacterales bacterium HKCCSP123
CTCGTGCTGCGCCCCGAGGGGCCGCCGGGCCAGGCTGCGCTGCGCAGCTTCGTCGCCGCCCTGGCGCTGCGCGACGCGCTGATCGCCTCGGGCGTGCCCGAGGGGGCGCTGGCGCTGAAATGGCCCAATGACGTGCTTCTGAACGGCGGAAAGCTTGCGGGTATCCTGCTGGAGAGCATGGGCGCTGGCGGGCGTATCGACAGCCTGATCATCGGGATCGGCGTGAACCTTGCCGCCGCCCCCACGCCCGAGGAACTGGAGCCGGGTGCCGTGCCCCCCGTCAGCCTGCGCGCCGAGACGGGCATCGCCATCACGCCGGAGACGTTCCTCGACCTGCTCGCCGCGGCCTATGACGCGCGGGAACGGCAGTTCACCACCTGGGGCTTCGCGCCGATCCGCACCGCCTGGCTGGCCCATGCCGCGCGGCTGGGAGAGACGATCACCGCCCGCACCGCGCGGGACGAGACCGTGGGCCGGTTCACCGACGTGGACAGCGAGGGGCATCTCGTGCTGGAAACGGCGACGGGGCCCCGGCGGATCGCGGCGGCCGATATCTTCTTCTGAGGGGGCAGACCCATGCTTCTCTGCATCGACTGCGGCAATACCAATACCGTCTTCAGCGTCTGGGACGGAGAGGCCTTCATCGCGACCTTCCGGACCTCGACGGAACACACCCGCACCGCGGACCAGTATTTCGTCTGGTTCTCGACGCTGATGGCGCATCACAAGCTGGCCGTCGACATCAGCGAATGCATCCTCTCCTCGACCGTGCCGCGCGTGGTGTTCAACCTGCGGGTTCTCTGCGACCGGTATTTCGGCTGCCGCCCCCTTGTCGTGGGCAAGCCCGAGTGCCTGCTGCCCAATCCGCCCCGCGTGGACGAGGGCACGCAAGTGGGCCCCGACCGGCTGGTCAACACGGCGGGCGCGTTCCAGCGTCATGGCGGCGACCTGATCGTGGTGGATTTCGGCACCGCCACCACCTTCGACGTCGTGGCCCATGACGGGGCCTACGTGGGCGGCGTGATCGCGCCGGGCGTGAACCTCAGCCTCGAGGCGCTGCACCACGCTGCCGCCGCCCTGCCGCATGTCGATGTGACCAAGCCCCAGAGGGTGATCGGCACGAATACGGTTGCCTGCATGCAGTCGGGTGTGTTCTGGGGCTACGTGGGCCTCGTGCGCGGCATCTGCGACCGAATCCGCGCCGAGCACGAGCGGCCCATGCGCATCATCGGAACCGGGGGGCTTGCCTCGTTGTTCTCGCAGGGCGATGTGCTATTTGACCGGATCGAAGACGATCTGACCATGCATGGCCTGACGGTCATCCACCAGTACAACAAGGACCAGGGCGCCATATGACCGATCGGAACCGGCTGATCTACCTCCCCCTCGGCGGCGCGGGGGAGATCGGGATGAATTGCTACGTCTACGGCTATGGCCCGGCAGGCAAGGAACGCCTGATCGTCGTCGATCTCGGCGTTGCCTTTCCCGACATGGACGGCCAGCCGGGCGTCGACGTCATCCTGCCCGATATCGCCTGGCTGAACGAGCGGCGCGACCGGATCGACGCCATCTTCATCACCCATGCGCACGAGGATCACGTGGGCGCGGTGGGCCATCTCTGGGGACGGCTGCGCGCGCCGGTCTACGCCCGCCGCTTCACCGCGATCCATGCCATGCGCAAGCTGGAGGAGGCGGGCCACAGCACCGAGCAGGTGCGCGTCGCCCCCGTCTGGCCCGAGGCGGTCAAGGCCGGCCCCTTCACCGTGCAATTCGCGCCCGTGAGCCATTCGATCCCCGAGGCCTCGGCCCTCGTGATCGACACGCCCGAGGGGCGCGTGGTGCATTCGGGCGACTTCAAGATCGACCGCGATCCGGTGGTCGGCGAACCCTTCGACCCCGAGCTTTGGGGCCAGATCGGCGCGGATGGCGTGCTGGCCTATATCTGCGACTCGACCAATGTCTTCAATCGCCACGAGGGGCGCTCGGAAAGCCAGCTGCCCGAGCCCATCGGCGCGCTGATCGCGGGTGCCAAGGGCATGGTGGTCGCCACCACCTTCGCCTCGAACATCGCGCGGCTGAAGACGCTGGCGGATGCCGCCGTCGCCAATGGCCGCTCCGTCTGCCTGATGGGGCGGGCGATGAAGCGCATGGTTTCGGCCGGGGAGGAATCGGGCGTGCTGACGGGCTTCCCACGCACGCTGAGCCCGGAAGAGGCGCTGGATGTCCCGCGCGAGAACCTCATGCTGATCGTCACCGGCAGCCAAGGCGAGCGACGCGCGGCCTCGGCGGCGCTCAGCCGGGGCAGCTACCTCGGCCACGAGTTGCAGGAGGGGGACATGTTCCTCTTCTCTTCCAAGACGATCCCCGGCAACGAGGTGGGAGTCGCCCGCATCAAGAACGCGCTCGCGGAAAAGGGCGTCGACGTGATCGACGACAGCCACGGGTTCTACCACGTTTCGGGCCACGCCAACCGGCCCGACCTCGAGGCGATGCACGACATCCTGCGGCCCCGCATCCTGCTGCCCAACCACGGCGAATACCGGCACCTGCGCGAGCATGCGAAGCTTGGGCTGGAGAAGGGCATGACGGGGATCGTGGCGGCCAACGGCTCGCTCGTGGAACTGTCGGGCAACGCACCGCGCATCGTCGAGTACATCGACGTGTCGAAGACGTACCTCGACGGCACGGCCTTCGTCGGCGCGCTGGACGGGGTGATCCGCGAGCGGATGAAGCTGGCGCTCAACGGGCTGGTCGCGGTTGCGCTGATCGTCGACGAGGATGACGTGCTCCTCGAGGACAGCTGGGTGCAACTGCGCGGACTGCCCGAGACGGCGGGCAACGGCGCGGACCTTGCAGAGATGATCGAGGACGAACTCGCGAGCGCGATGCCGCGCTTCGACGCGAAGACCGTGATGGACGACGACCGGCTGGAAGAGGCGGTGCGCCGGATCGTGCGCACCCTCTGTCTTACCGAGATCGGCAAGCGGCCCGAGGTGGCTGTCCTGATCTCGAGGCTGATGGCGGCCTGACCCGCGGCGGTTAACGCGGATTTAGGGATTGTCGGGGCAATCTCGCGGGGTCCTTCCTGACCCGACCGAGGAGCTGCCCGGTGACTGCGCCCATGCCCGACCGCCCCGTTCCCGCGGAGATGCGGGAATACCGACGCTACGCCCTCGATCTCGTGGGGGAATTGTATGGCGGGGAACTGGCCCATCCCTGCCACATCTACGACCTGTCAGCAGGCGGGGCCGAGTTGCAGGTGACGACCGCCGACGCGGTGCCCGGCCTGCCAGAGATCGCCGTGATCGACATCCCGCTTCTCGGGCGATACCGGGCGAGCCGCGTGTGGCAATCGGGCCGTGCGGCAGGCTATGCCTTTGCCCTTGATCCTGCGGCCCGCACCGCATTTGACGCGCTGCTCGCGCATCGCTTCGGAAGCTGAAGAAGGGTCGGCGCGCCCCGCGCCGGGGGGGCGGGTCCCGTCCGTCAGCTGTCGGCGCTGGTTTCCGCGGTCTCGGGACCGGTGTCGCTGTCCGTGTCCGCCTTCTTGCGGCGGCGGGTGCGCTTGGGTTTCGGGGCTTCTGCCTCTACCTCTACCTCTGCCTCCGCCTCCGTGGCGACGTCAGGCCCTGGCGTCCCGGTGGCGAGGTTTTCGGAATGCTCCTCGGCGGCCTCGTCCGGGTCTTCCGAAGCGGGACGGCCGGCGGGTCCGCCGCGACGTTCCTCGAAACTCAGCGCGATGAAATCGGGCAGGTGATCGCCCATGCCGACCACGCGGTCCCGGCCCCGGTCACCGCGCTCACGACCGCCCCGGTCCCCGCGCTCGCGGCCGCCCCGATCGCGGTGGTCCTTCCCTCCGTGGTCGCGGTCGCGATCCCGTCCGCCTCGGCCGCGCTCGCCGCGCTCGCGGGCCTCGCCCGGTGCGTCCTGGGTGACGGCCTCCGGTGTTTCGGCAGGCGCCTGCGCTTCATCGGTTGCCGTGTCCCTGTCACGGCCA
>WVSO01000155.1 GCA_015689745.1 Rhodobacterales bacterium HKCCSP123
CCAGTCGAAGGGCGCAAGCGAGGGGCCGGTGTGGCGGGTCTGTCCGTCTGGCATGGGATCCTCCGTCGTTGGGGTCGATTCATATCATTTGCATCGGTTGTGCAACCCCGCGCGGCCCACTAGCGTCGTTTCGCGCATGGCAGGGGAGGGCGAGGCTATGGATCTCGGGATGAGCAGCCGCGTTCGGCCATTGGTCGAGCAGGTGCGCCGGATGGTGCGCGAGGAGATCGCGCCGCTGGACGCGGAATATCACGCCGAGGTCGGTCGGCATCCTTCCGGCGACCGTTTTACCATGACCGACCGGCAGGTCGAGATCCTCAAGGATCTCAAGGAGAAGGCCCGAGCCAAGGGGCTGTGGAATTTCTGGCTGACGGACAGCGACAAGGGGTTCGGCCTGTCGACGGTCGAATATGCCTATCTGGCCGAGGAGATGGGGGCCGTCACCATCGCGCCCGAGATTTTCAACTGCAACGCGCCCGACACCGGCAACATGGAGGTGCTGGAACGCTACGGTACCGAGGCGCAAAAGGCGCGCTGGCTGCCCGGGCTGATGGCGGGCGAGACGCGCTCGGCCTACCTGATGACCGAGCCGCAGGTCGCCTCGTCCGATGCGACCCAAATCTCGCTAAAATGCGAACGACGGGGTGAAGATTATGTTCTAACCGGCGAGAAATACTGGGCAACCGGCGCGGGCGACCCGCGTTGCACCCTTTACATCGTCATGGCCTGCACCGACCCCGAGGGGCCGAAACACGCGCGGCACACGATGCTTCTGGTGCCCGCCGGGAGCGACGGCATCGAGAAGCTGCGGCCGATGACGGTCTTCGGCCATGACGATGCGCCGCACGGGCACATGCACATCCGCTTCACCGACGTGCGCGTGCCCGCCGACGCTGTGGTGCTGGGCGAGGGGCGCGGCTTCGAGGTGGCGCAGGGGCGGCTGGGGCCGGGGCGCATCCACCATTGCATGCGCGCCATCGGGCGGGCCGAGTATGCGCTTGAATTGATGTGCAAACGGGCGCTTTCGCGCGAGGCCTTCGGCAAGCCCCTGGCCGAGTTGGGGGCGAATTACGACATCATCGCCAACGCCCGGATCGAGATCGAGATGTCGCGGCTTCTGTGCCTCAAGGCGGCCTGGATGATGGACAACGCGGGCGTGCGCGCGGCGCAGCCGTGGATTTCCAAGATCAAGGTGCAGGCCCCGCTGATGGCGTTGAAAGTGGTGGACGAGGCGATGCAGATGCATGGCGCCACGGGCCTCAGCCAGGACACGCCGCTGGCAGCCCTTTACGCCGATCTTCGCACCCTGCGGCTGGCCGATGGGCCGGACGCCGTGCACCGGCGGCAGGTGGCGCGCGCCGAGCTGCGCAAGTATTCGAACGCGACGCGATGAGCCTTGACCTCAAGGCCGTGGGCGGGTGGATGGCGGGGCAGGGGATTGCCCTGCAAGCCCCTTTGACCGCACGGAAATTCGCGGGTGGGCAGTCGAACCCGACCTATCTTCTGCAGGCGGGCGGTGACGCCTGGGTGCTCCGGCGCAAGCCGCGGGGCAAGCTGTTGAAATCCGCCCATGCGGTCGACAGGGAGTTCCGCGTGCAGCGCGCGCTGGCGGGCAGCGACGTGCCGGTCGCGCGGATGGTCGCGCTCTGCGAGGATGACAACGTCATCGGCTCGGCCTTCTACCTGATGGAGCATGTGGCGGGCCGCAGCTTCGACGACCCGCGTCTGCCCGAGGTGCCCCTTGGCGAAAGGGCAAGCTATATCAATGAAATGGGGCGCGTTCTTGCGGCGATCCACAAGATTGACCTTAATGCCGTGGGCCTGTCGGATTACGGGCCGCGGGGCAACTACTACCGGCGCCAGATCGACCGCTGGTCGGGTCAGTACCGCGCGACCGAAACGGGCGGGATCCCTGCGATGGACCGGCTGATGGCCGCGCTCGATGTCGCCTGCCCGGAGGAGGACGGGCGCGCCACGCTGGTCCATGGCGATTACCGCATCGACAATCTTCTCTATGCGCCCGAGGCGCCGCGGATCGTCGCGGTGCTCGATTGGGAGTTGAGCACCATCGGCCACCCTTTCGCCGATCTCGCCGCGGTCATCATGCAATGGCAGATGCCGCCCGGCGAACAGGGGCGGGGGCTGGCCGGGGTGGACCGGCGGGCCGGGGGGCTGCCGACGGATGCCGAGTTCGTCGCGGAGTATTGCGCGCGCATGGGCTTGGACAGGATCGAGAATTTCGGCTTCTACGTCGGTTTCTGCTTCTTCCGGATGGCCGCGATCCTGCAAGGGGTGAAGAAGCGTGCGCTTGACGGCAACGCCTCCGACCCCGAGCGCGGGCTGCGGCTGGGTGCGCTGGTGCCGCGCTATGCCGAGGCGGGGCTCGAGGCGCTCGGCTGACCCGCCCGTTCGCGGGGCGCCCGAATTTTCGGCATCACGTCGCTTGGCATTCGACAAGCCGCGGGCCGCGCGCTTCTATGGCGCGAAACGGAGGTGCCCATGACCCTGCCCAGAGCCCATTGGCGCGAGATGACGACGCGCGAGTTTTCCGACAGCGACACCTCGGACTGGATCGCGGTCCTGCCGATCGCGGCCATCGAGCAGCACGGCCCTCACCTTCCGGTGGGCGTGGATGCGCTTTTGGCCGAGGCGATGGTGGCGCGTGCGGTCGCGGCCCTGCCCGAGGATCTGCCCGCGACCTTCCTGCCGGTGCAGCAGGTCTGCAAGTCGAACGAGCATATCGAGTTTCCGGGTACCCTGACACTGACCTGGGAAACGGCGATCCGGACCTGGATCGAGATCGGCGAGAGTGTCGCGCGCGCCGGGTTGCGCAAGATGGTGATCGTCACCAGCCACGGCGGCAATGTCGCGCCGATGGAGATCGTTGCGCGCGAGCTGCGGCAGACGCGGGGCATGGCCGTGGCGACGACCGCCTGGACCCGGCTGGGCGGCGCGCGGGTCTACAGCTACCCCGAGGGGCCGATGGTGGATATCCACGGCGGTTTGTCCGAGACCTCGATGATGCTGGCGGCCTGGCCCGAGCTTGTGCGGCGGGACCTCGCCGAGGATTTCCAGAGCAACCAGACCGCGCTCAGGCAGGGCTCCGCGAAGCTGGGCTATCACATGGCCGAGGCGAACCTCGGCTGGCTTTCTAACGACCTGAACCCCAAGGGGACGGTCGGGGATGCCGCTTCTGCCTCGGCCGAACTGGGCCGTGCCGATCTCGACAGCCAGACCGAGGGATTCATCGCGCTCCTGCGCGACATGGCCCGGTATCAGCCAGCCTGAAAGTTTCAGGAAAGTGATCCCGGGCGCCGGAAAACGCGGTTATATCTGCGACTAAGTTTCACTTATGTGACTTATCCACAGGTTTGATCACAGGCCGGCGACCAGCTCCGGCATATGCTCCTTGAAGCGGAAGAATCCATGCGTTGCATGGGGCCATGCCGCCGCGTCCCAGTCGCGCATCACCCGCACAAGGGCGATGCCCGAGCGCGCCAGCCGCGCCTCCAGCGCCTCGAGGGCGGTCGCCGTGGGGCCGACCGGCGCGAAGGCCGTGACCAGTTGCTCCAGCCCCTCGGCCTCGGCCCAAAGCGCGATGGTCTCGACCTCTTCGGCCACCGCGCCCGCGGCCCCCATGCGCCCCGACCAGCGCCCCATCGCATCGCCGACCGCGTCGCGGGTGAAGTCCGTGACCTGCCCCGACACCGGCCGCGGCGCGGGCCGCCTCGGGCGTCGAGCCGGAGGTGACCTTGAGGATGCTGGTCAG
>WVSO01000156.1 GCA_015689745.1 Rhodobacterales bacterium HKCCSP123
CGGGGGAGGGCGGACATGCCTGAGGTGGAAATCCAGATCGGCGGCGGGGCGGCCGCGCGGCGCGGGTCCGCGAGGGCTGACGCCCAGGCCGCGCGCGCTGCCTGAAATCGGGTGCTGTCGCGCGCAGGCCTATGGTCAGGCGCGGTCCCGCGCGCCATGAGCGCCGCGTTCGCGGTAGGGCGTGGTGTTGTAATGCGCCCGGTAGCATTTCGAGAAATGCGAGGGCGAGGCGAAGCCGCAGGCGAGCGCCACGTTGATCACGCTCATGTCGGTCTGCATCAGGAGGTTGCGCGCCTTCGACAGGCGCAGCTCCATGTAGTAGCGCTTGGGAGACCGGTTGAGGTAGCGGCGGAAGAGCCGTTCGAGCTGGCGGGTCGACATGCCGACCTCTTTCGCCAGCGTCGCGGGGCTGATCGGTTCCTCGATGTTCTGTTCCATCATCCGGATGACCTGGCCCAGCTTGGGGTGGCGCACGCCGATCCGGGTCGGGATCGACAGGCGCTGCGTGTCCTGGTCGGTGCGGATCGAGGTGTAGATCAACTGATCGGCCACGAGGTTGGCCAGGTCCTCGCCATGGTCGTCGGCGATGATCTTGAGCATCAGGTCGATCGAGGCCGTGCCGCCCGCCGTGGTGATGCGGTTGCCGTCGATCACGAAGACCGACTTGGTGAGGGTCACCTCCTCGAACTCCTCGGTGAAGCTGTCCTGGTTCTCCCAGTGGATCGTGGCGCGCCTGCCGTCGAGCAACCCGGCCTTGGCCAGCGTGTAGCCCGCCGTGCAGAGCCCGCCCATGGTGGCGCCCTTGCGCGCCTCGCGGCGCAGCCAGCTGACCACGCGGCGCGTGGTGGCCGCGGCCACGTCGATGCCGCCGCAGACAAGGACCGTGTCGTCGCGCGACACCTCGTCGAGATCGCTGTCGAGCTTGAAGCCGATCCCGGCCGAGCACCACGCCACCTCGCCGCCATCGCCGATCAGCGTCCAGGAATAGAGCTCCCGGCCGGACATCCGGTTCGCGATCCTCAGGGCCTCCACCGCGCTGGAAAAGCACAGCATGGTGAACTGGTCCAGGAGGACGAAGACGAAACGGCGGGGGCCGATCTGCTGGGGCATGACGTGCTCTTCGATAACCGTGTGGCCGCAACGTCGCTGACCATCTTTCGAGCGAAAGCATTATTTTTCAGCCGGTGCAATCCCCCGCTGGCGCGAATTAGGGCATTGGAAGCGCTGTCCTCCTTGCCTATAAGGCCCCCCGAGACGAGACCAGAGGAGGCACCGCCATGACCGGAGCGGCCTGGACGAAAACCGACTGGCGCGCCAAGCCGCGCGTGCAGATGCCCGATTATCCCGACGCGGCGGCGCTCAATGCCGTCGAGGCGCAGCTGTCCAAGTATCCGCCGCTTGTCTTCGCGGGCGAGGCGCGCCGCCTCAAGGCCGAGCTGGCCGCGGCCAGCCGCGGAGAGGCCTTCCTGCTGCAGGGCGGCGACTGCGCCGAAAGCTTCGCCGAGTTCTCCGCCGACAACATCCGCGACACCTTCAAGGTGATGCTGCAGATGGCGATGGTCCTGACCTACGGCGCCAAGGTGCCGGTGGTGAAGGTGGGCCGCATGGCCGGCCAGTTCGCCAAGCCGCGCTCCGCGCCGATGGAGGTCGTGGGCGGGGTCGAGATGCCGTCCTACAAGGGCGACATCATCAACGACATCGCTCCCACGCCCGAGGCGCGCATCCCCGATCCGGCGCGCATGCTGCAGGCCTACACCCAGGCCGCGGCCTCGCTGAACCTGCTGCGCGCCTTCTCGACCGGTGGCTTCGCCGACATCCACCGGGTCCACAGCTGGACGCTCGGCTTCACCGACCACGATGACGCGGAGAAGTACCGCGACATCGCCAACCGCATCCAGGACAGCCTGGACTTCATGACCGCGGCCGGCCTGACGGGCGAGACCAACCACGAGCTTTCGACGGTGGATTTCTACACCAGTCACGAGGCGCTGCTCCTGGAATACGAGGAGGCGCTCTGCCGGCTCGACTCGACCTCCGGCAAGTGGCTGGCGGGATCCGGCCACATGATCTGGATCGGGGACCGCACCCGGCAGCCCGACGGCGCGCATGTCGAGTTCTGCCGCGGCGTGCTGAACCCGATCGGCCTGAAGTGCGGCCCGACCACGACCGAAGAGGACCTCAAGGTCCTCATGGCAAAGCTCAACCCCGGCAACGAGGCGGGGCGGCTGACGCTCATCGCGCGCTTCGGTGCGGGCAAGGTCGGCGATCACCTGCCGCGGCTGATCAAGACCGTCGAAGCCGAAGGCGCCAAGGTGCTCTGGTCCTGCGACCCGATGCATGGCAACGTCATCAAGTCCTCGACCGGCTACAAGACCCGGCCCTTCGACTCGATCCTGCGCGAAGTGCAGGAGTTCTTCGACATCCACCGCGCCGAGGGCACCATCCCCGGCGGCGTGCATTTCGAGATGACCGGCAAGGACGTGACCGAATGCACCGGCGGCATGCGGGCCGTGACGGACGAGGACCTGTCCTCGCGCTATCACACCGCCTGCGACCCGAGGCTCAACGCCTCGCAGTCGCTGGAACTGGCCTTCCTCGTGGCCGAGGAGCTCCAGAAAAGCCGCGAGGCGCTGCGCGCCGTCGGCTGACGGGATCAGGCGGGCGGGTGATCCCGCCCGCAGCGGATCACCCGCAGCTGCGGCCCGTCGATGTCGGGGGGCCGCCCATCCCCTCCCGTGAGGGGCAGGGACCATGCCTCGCGGATGACGAGGCGACAGGCCGCGCTTGTCTGCCGCCCCGCCGGTCGGTGGCATGAGAGCAGCGCGCGCGTGATCGCGCCGGACCGATCGGCCAGCGGCATGAGCGCGAGATCGACCGGCATGGCCGCGCCACCCTCTCCCTGCGGCAGCGCGGCGGCCCGGATCACCACCGGCCGCGCATCCGAGAAAGCCCTTTCGGTCAGCATCTTGAGGCGTGCACGCTCGGCCGGCGCGAAGAGGGACCTGAGCGGCATCCCCCGCGCCTCGAGCCCCATCAGCGCCGAGAGCCCCGGACCCGCCAGCCGGAACCGGACCTGCCCCTGCTCGCCGGACCGCTCGAGGATCGCGGCCATCGCGAGGCCGGGGCCGAGCGCGCCCGGATCGAGGTCGGTTCGCTCCGGCACGGGACGGCCGCGGCAGAGCCCGCGCCAGTGCCGCAGCACCGGCGCAAGCCCGGGGGGCACGGGCGGCAGGTCTCGTGCCGTCACGGTCGGATCGGTGTCCATCCGGACCTCCCTTGTCAGATCTGTCCGGCGTGGCTTGCTTGACGCTCGGGTCGAATTGCTTACCCAATCGTCACTACAACGATCGGAGTCTTCGGGGCAGGGGGGGCGCTTTCCATTGGTTAACGCGACGGGAGCAGGCGTGATCGCCTCGATGACCGCCTATGCGGCGCGTGACGGCGGGGACGGCGAGGGTCTCGGCTGGAGCTGGGAAATGCGCAGCGTCAACGGGCGCGGGCTCGAGATGCGCCTGCGGCTGCCCGACGGTCTCGGCGCACTGGAGGCGCCGCTGCGCAAGCGCCTGTCCGAGGTGCTGGCGCGCGGCTCCGTGACGCTGACACTGCGACTGGCGCGCGAGACGGGACCCTCGGCGGGCCTTGATCCGGCCCGGCTGTCCGCGGCCCTCGCCCAGATGCGACAACTGGATGG
>WVSO01000157.1 GCA_015689745.1 Rhodobacterales bacterium HKCCSP123
GCCCCGCCGACGATCCGGCCGGGCCGACCCGCCTCAATCCGCGCGCGCGGCGCGCACCATGATCTCGACCTGCCAGTCAGGATGCGCCAGCCCCGCCACGATCAGCGTCGCCGCCGCCCTGTGATCGCCCAGGGCGCGCTCGCGCTCCTCCCGGAAGAGCGGCACGCCCTCCGGCCCGGTGACGATGCCGGTGATCTCGGTGATGTCGGCGAGGGTCATCCCCCCCGCCTCGAGCACGGCGGCGACATTGGCCCAGGCCTGCCGGTGCTGCGCCCGCGCGTCGCCCGCCAGCACGCCCTCGGGCGTCACGCCCACCTGCCCCGCGACGGTGATCTGGCGCGCGCCCACCTCGATCTCGACGCCCTGCGCATAGGCGGAGAAGGGCGGCGGCGCCTTCTCGGTGGAAATCTCCCTCGGCATCGCTCACCCCCCCTGCGGCAGTCGTGCCGTCACCTCGATCTCGATCTTCATGCGCGGGTCCTGCAACCCCGCCACGATCATCGTCGCGGCCGGCCGCACCTCGCCCAGCCACTTGCGCGTGACGGGCCAGCAGGCCTCCCACAGCTCCGCCTCGGGCAGGATGTAGCGCACCCGCACCACGTCATCCATCGTGGCCCCGGCCTGCTGCAGGGCCGCGTCAATGTTGAGGAAAGTCTGTTCGGCCTGATCCGCGACATCGGGGGAAATCTCCATCGTCGCGTAGTCGAAGCCCGTGGTGCCCGCGACGAAAACCCATCCGTCCTGCGCCACGGCCCGCGAATAGCCGATCTCCGCCTCGAAGGGCGAGCCCGAGGAGATCAGGCGCCGGCTCATGCCAGCGCCTCGAACCCCGCCGCCTCGATGCCGGCCACGGCCGCCGCCGCGTCATTCTCCGAGGTGTCGCCGGTCACACCCACGGCACCAACCACCGCGCCGTCCTTCATCACCAGGACACCGCCCGGGACCGGCACCACCTTGCCGCCGAAGGCGCCGTTCACCGCGGCCATGAAATAGGCCTGCCCCTCGGCGCGGGCCATCTGCGCCGAGCCGGGCATCCCCAGCATCACCGCGCCATAGGCCTTGCCGCGGGCAATCTCGAACCGCCCCGGACTGGCGCCATCCTCCCGCTCGAAGGCCATGAGATGCCCGCCCGCGTCCAGCACGCAGACCGACAGGGGCTTCAACCCCATCTCCCGGCCCGTCTCCCGCGCGACCGACACCATCACCCGCGCCTGATCCAGTGAAATCATCTCAACCCTCCATCAAGGTTAACGCGCGCGCCCGCCCCTTCACCTTTCCCCAAATACGCACTTCGGGAGCAACGGGACCAGCGCGCGCAACAGGCGTGGTTCACGCCGCCTTCAACTCCAGCCGCCGGGCATGAAGCACCGGCTCGGTGTAGCCCGAGGGCTGTTCGCGCCCCTTGAACACCAGGTCACAGGCCGCGGCGAAGGCGATCCCGTTGTAGCCCGGCGCCATCGGCGTGTAGGCCGGGTCGCCCGCGTTCTGGCGGTCCACCACGGCGGCCATGCGGCGCATGATCTCCATCACCTGCGTCTCGGACACGACCCCGTGATGCAGCCAGTTGGCGATATGCTGCGCCGAGATGCGGCAGGTCGCGCGGTCCTCCATCAGGGCGACATCGTTGATGTCGGGCACCTTGGAGCAGCCGACACCCTGGTCGATCCAGCGCACGACATAGCCGAGGATGCCCTGCGCGTTGTTCTCGACCTCGCGCGTGATCTGCGCCTCGGTCCAGCGCCGGTAGCTGGCCAGCGGAATGTCCAGCAGCGCCGTCACATAGGCGCGCCTGCCGCCCGTCTCGAGCTTCTCCTGCACGGCGGCCACGTTGACCTGGTGGTAATGCAGCGCATGGAGCGTCGCCGCCGTGGGCGAAGGCACCCAGGCGCAATTCGCGCCCGCGCGCGGATGCTCGATCTTGGCCTCGAGCATCGCGGCCATGGCATCGGGCGCGGCCCACATGCCCTTGCCGATCTGCGCCCGCCCCCGCAGCCCGCATTCGAGGCCGATGTCGACGTTCTGGTTCTCGTAGGCGGTGATCCAGGACTTCCGCTTGATGAAATCCTTGCGGGAAAACGGCCCCGCCTCCATCGAGGTGTGGATCTCGTCGCCCGTCCGGTCGAGGAAGCCGGTGTTGATGAAGGCGACCCGGTGCTGCGCCGCGCGGATGCATTCCTTGAGGTTCACGCTCGTGCGCCGCTCCTCGTCCATGATGCCGAGCTTCACGGTATAGCGCTCAAGGCCCAGCAGCGCCTCGACGCGGGTGAAGGTCTCGTCGGCGAAGGCCACTTCCTCGGGCCCGTGCATCTTGGGCTTCACCACGTAGACCGACCCCGCGACCGAGTTGCGCGCGCCCTTGGCCTTCTTCAGGTCATGCAGCGCGATGAGCGTGGTGATGACCGCGTCCATCAGCCCCTCGAAAGCCTCCGACCCGTCCTCGAGCAGGATCGCGGGGTTCGTCATCAGGTGGCCGACGTTGCGCACCAGCATCAGCGCGCGGCCCTTGACCGTCATCGCCGAGCCGTCGGGCGCCACGTAATCGAGATCCGGCGACAAGGCCCGCGTCATCTGCGCGCCGCCCTTCTCGAAGGTTTCGGTCAGGTCGCCCCGCATCAGCCCCAGCCAGTTGCCATAGGCCAGCACCTTGTCCTCGGCATCGACGCAGGCGACCGAATCCTCGCAATCCATGATCGCGCTGACGGCGGCTTCCATCCGCACATCCGCCAGCCCCGCCTGGTCGCGGCTGCCGATCGGGTGGGTGCGGTCGAAGACCAGCTCCACATGCAGCCCGTTGTTGACCAGCAGCACCCGCTCGGGCGCCTTGGGATGTCCACGATAGCCCGCGAATTTCGCAGGCGTTTCCAACGGCTTGTCATCGACGAGCAGCTGGCCGCGGTCGACGTGGTAGCGCCGCGCGTCGGCGTGGGAATGCCCCTCGATCGGAAAGGCGCTATCGAGGAAGACGCGCGCCCGCGCCACCACACGCGCGCCGCGCCCGCGGTCGTAGCCGCCGGGTTTCGGCAGGCTGCCCATCGCGTCCGTGCCGTAGAAGGCATCGTACAGGCTCCCCCAGCGCGCGTTCGCCGCGTTCAGCGCGAAGCGCGCGTTGGTGATCGGCACCACCAGCTGCGGGCCGGCGACCGTGGCGATCTCGGGGTCGATCTTCGTGGTGTCGATGGAAAACGCCTCTCCCTCGGGGAGAAGGTAGCCGATCTCGCGCAGGAACTCCTGGTAGGCGTCGCCGTCGAAGGCCTGACCGCGGCGCGCGATGTGCCACTGGTCGATCTTCTCCTGAAGCGCCTGGCGCTTGTCCAGAAGCGCCCGGTTCTTCGGCGCGAGCCCGTGCAGGATGTCGGACATCCCCTTCCAGAAGGCCGCCGCATCGACGCCCGTGCCCGGCAGGGCGCGCTCCTCGATGAAGCTCGCCAGCACCTCCGCCACGTCGAGCGACGCACGTTTCACATAGCCTGCCATGACTTTTCCCTCGCTTGCCGATTGTCTGCGTATGCCACCGCATACCACCCGCGTTGCCGATTACGAAAAAAGTTTCCGATAGGCAACACGTCCACCCGGCCGCGGCGGGCCCGTCAGGCGATCCAGCGCAGCGCCTCGGCCTCGGTCAGCCGGGGCAGCGCCGAGGCCCCGTGCGCCACGCCTTCGCCCGGCCAACCCGGGG
>WVSO01000158.1 GCA_015689745.1 Rhodobacterales bacterium HKCCSP123
AACAGAAGCTCGACATCGAGGAAGTACGCCGCAGGTTCTCGAACTAGTTCGGCGCGTCGTTCCAGCGTCCGCTTCATCCGCTCACCGGTCGCTCAGGCGTAGAGGCGCCAACGTTGGCTCCCGTGGTGGGTGGACGTTGACCCTGGTCTCGGAGATCGACTACTTGGAGCCCTTTTCGGTCATCCACCGGAAGCGATTTAAGGAAAGAATCTGTTTCTTTAGCCAAACGTCCTAAAGGTGCTTGAAGAGAGGTGCCAGCAATGCAGGAACTCAGAGAAGATCTGCCTCGCTATCGTTGGGTAATAGTCTCGGCTTCCGCGCTCATTCTGGCACTTGCTTTGGGCTCGATCGTCAATGGTATGTCAGCCTATGTCGTACCGCTTGAAGAGTTGCACGGCTGGGATCGTGCGGACGTGTCGCTCATCAATGTTTCCGGCATCATGGGACTGGCGCTTGGCGGCCTGTTGCTGGGGAGTATTGCGGACCGGTTCGGCACTCGGATTGTCGTACTGGCCGGCAGTTCGGTCATGGGATTCTCCTATATTGCCGTGTCCTTTGCGGAGGAACTCTGGCAATACTACGCATTGATGTTCATCGCCGGGTTTTTCGGTGCTGCAGGCATTTTCGCCCCCATTATGTCGCTTGTCGGGAAGTGGTTTCCGATTGGCGCGGGTCTTGCGATCGGCATCGCGTCTGCGGGGCAAGCTCTTGGGCAAGGCTTCGTGCCATTCGGATCAGCAATCCTGATCAACGCAATGGGCGTTTCCGGAGCGCTCGCGGTCACCGGCGGCCTGATGCTGGTCGTGCTGCTCCCTCTGGCTTCCCTGTTGCGACCAGTGGTGTTGTCCAACGCGGGAAATCGTGCGGCAGACCACGAGAAGGACTATCCCCCGATCCGGGTGGTCGTGCCGATCATGTGCGTTGCTATATTTCTCTGCTGCACCTGCATGTCGGTCCCGCTCATGCACCTTGTTCCCCACATTCAGGGACACGGATATTCGGCCGATCAGGCGGGTGGCGTGATCTTCCTGATGCTCATGGTCGGCATCCTGGGACGTGTCGCTTTTGGCAGGCTCGCAGACATGATCGGTGCTATCCCGGCCTACATGACTGCGACGGCGTGGATGACGCTGCTGATCTATGGCTTCATTCTGATCGACGACCTTTCCGCATTCTATCTCTACGCTCCGGTTTACGGTTTCGGCTACGCAGGGGTCATGACTGGGGTGCTCACGACGGTAGCGGCTCATACGCCATCCGCGCGTCGTGGCTTCGCGATGGGAGTCGTCACCATGTTCGGCTGGTTTGGTCATGCCAATGGCGGGTTTATGGGCGGATATCTCTACGACATGACCGGCGGCTATGCGGCCGCCTATGGATTGGCGGCTGTCGCCGGGGCGCTCAACTTGCTGGTCGTTGCAATACTATACTGGAAGATACGCGGGCCAGGCGCGGCAGGCGCCGTAACTGTTTGATTTCAGGGGTGGATTTGTCCGCACTGCCACCGCATGTCCCTCCTGAAACGAATGTCCGGTTGCCGCGAGAGCAGCAGTTGATGCCGAGCGTGGAGACCTGATGCTCGGTGCTTGTCCCGGAAGAGGGGTGACTTCGCTCGTTCTACCGACTTTTTGCGTGCTATCCTTCCGGGGGGATGAAGCAAACGGGAGGTCAGTTAATGAAGGCGATTGCGTGCGCGGCAATGGTATCTGCGGCCTCTATCGCCTCATTGACATCCAGTTCGTGGGCGCACGAGATCCAGCTGCCGGATAGCTTCGATGACTTGGCGTTGATCGAAATAGCACCAGGAATATTCGTCCTGCACGGCATGCAGGCCATGCCTGATCCCGCGAATAATGGGTTCATGAGCAACTCAGGCGTTTTGCTAACAGAGCGGGGCGTCGTCATCATCGACTCGGGTGGAAGCGCTGAAGTAGCGGCGGCGATGCTTGATAGAATCGCAATACTTACCGATGCACCGGTCATAGCGGTCTTCAACACCCATGTGCATGGCGACCACTGGCTTGGAAACGCCGAGGTGCTTCGACGTTATCCGGGCGTACCAATCTTCGCCCACGAACGGGCGATCGAACGGCTTCAGGGCGGCGAGGCGTCCGCATGGGCCGCCATCATGGGGGGCCTGACGGACCGCGAAACGTCGGGGGTCGAGGTCTCACTTCCGACCGCGGGGCTCTCGGGAGGAGAGACCCTCGCCTTCGACTCGATAAACCTTGTCGTGCATCACACTGGCCATGCCCACACGGACAGCGACATCATGTTGGAATTGCCCGGCCAAAAGATCGTCTTCGCCGGAGACGTGATCGAATACGGGCGCGCGGTTTCCTCTGACGTACCTGCGGATTTTTCCGCCCGGGGGCAGATCGAAGCGATTGACTACCTACTTGCCCTCAACGTGGAACTGTTCGTGCCCGGACACGGCCCGACCGGCGACCGGGAGATCGCCGAAGCCTCGCGAGATTTCTTGCAGACTCTCTACGCCAGCGTTGAGCGGCATTATGAGGAAGGTCTGCTGGACTACGAGATGCGCGATCTGGTCGCTGCAGACCTGCGTGCCTATTCAGACTGGGCGAACTTCGAGGAACTCGGCCGGCTAATCAGCTACGTCTATCTGCAAGTCGAAGAAGCTGCGTGGGATTAGGGAACATCGCACGTCCGGTTCGTCCGCGTTCCTGCCGAAGTGGGCGCTCTATGCCGATGTCTGCTATTAGTAGCAGCGGCCATTCAGCGTGATTGCGGCAACCTTTGGCTACGAGCCCAAAGTGTGCGACAGTTGAAAACCGAGCCGGTCTGGCGCCCGAGCCGGTCTGACACCATCGATCCACACCGCACTATGATCGATCAGGGCGCACGAGAGGAAAACAGAATGCCTTATCCAGATTTTATAACAGCATTTCCGAGTATTGACGTTCCGTTCCCCGATGACGTTGTGCAGACAGCGGTGGTGCGATCCGACGATGGACTGGTGGCCTTCTTTACCTTCCTCAAGGATATGGAACTTCCCCCACATTCTCATGGTGCGCAGTGGGGCACTGTCGTCGAAGGGCAAATCGAGTTCACCATCGGTGGGGAGACGAAGATCTACAGAGCCGGTGATAGTTACTCAATTCCGGCAGGCGTAGAACATGGGGCTTTGATCAAATCCGGAACGCGCGTCATAGACGTCTTCGAAGAAGCTGATCGATACTCAATCAAGCAGAAGCGTTCGTCGGCTTAGTCCGCGTTCCAGACCTCGAGCCTTTAAGAACCCGTGACCGGCATATGTTCGAAAGCAGTCATGAGGTTTCGGCTACTGGAGGTCCGGAACGCGGACGAAACCGACGGTCGCGCCAATCATCAATCTTGCGCGGTCACGTCCGGTTCAAGCTTCCTTCATCAAGGCTTCCGTCACTCAGGCGGTTCGGGAATACGGGCCGATCCTCAAGCACGCGTCAGACAATGGTGGCCTCGGTTGCGTCGCGGATCTGTTGCTCGGTGACCCCG
>WVSO01000159.1 GCA_015689745.1 Rhodobacterales bacterium HKCCSP123
GGCGCCCGTTGCCGAAGCGGCCCCGGCCTCCGGCGAGGGCAGCCGACCCGCGGCGCTCGACGGCCCGCGCGAAGGTGGGGCCGACGACCTGAAGCGGATCAAGGGGATCGGGCCAAAGCTTGAAAAGCTGTGCAATTCCCTCGGCTTCTACCATTTCGACCAGATCGCTGCCTGGACCGCCGACGAGGTTGCATGGGTCGATCAGAACCTCGAAGGGTTCAAGGGCCGCGTCACCCGCGACACCTGGGTCGAGCAGGCGAGACTGCTTGCCGCAGGCGGTGAAACGGAGTTCTCGCAGAAAGTCGACAAGGGCGACGTTTACTGAGTATACTGTCGCTCGGGAGGGTTTTTTGACACGAAACCCGAGAGGTGGATATGAACTTCGCCGAAGACATGTGGCTGCGCGGCCAGGCTGCGCAGCGGAACTTCCTTCACGTCACCAGCTACAGCACGGCCTTTGCCGGAACCGCCGCCCTCCAGGCGTTGCACCTGGGGCTGACCGCACCGCGGAGCTTCTGGGCAGCGATGGCACGGGCAGCGGCGGCGCCGGTGCCCGTTGTCGAAACGGCAGCGACCCCCAAGGCAAAGGCTGCGCCCAAGGTCAAGGCCGCGCCCCCGCCCAAGGCCGAGGCCGCACCTGCACCTGACCCCGCGCCCGAACCGGTACCGGCACCTTCCACCGAGCAGGTGGCGCCGGTGTCGGCCAGCATCGTGCCGATGACCCCGGACACCTCCGTGCCCACCGCGGCCGAGGCCGTGCCGGCCGCGGTCGGCGTCGCCGCGCCCGCGCTGGTGCCGGACCCGGCACCCGTGGCCGAAGGGCCCAACCCGCATCTCCTGGACGAGCCCAGGGGCGGCAAGCCGGACGACCTGACCGTTCTGGCGGGCGTGGGCGCGAAGCTTGCCGGGGCGCTCAACGAGTTCGGGATCTACCACTACGACCAGATCGCGGCGCTCGACGACGAGGGGATCGCCTGGCTCGACGCCCAGCAGAAGGGGTTCCGGATGATCTGCGCCCGCTACGACCTGGTGGGCCAGGCCAAGGCGCTGAGCTGACATCGGGCGGGGCCGGGGATTGCCTCGGCCCCCCTTGATCCGCTAGGCGTGCCGCGACGCGACATTGCCGGACCGAGCATGCCACAGCCACCCGAACACAGCGAGATCGAGCGCCGCCGTCGCGGGCAGATCCGTCTTGCGGCCATCGTCATGGCGGTCACGATGGTGGTCTGGATGGGGGCGAGTTTCCTGGGTGGACAGCTGGGCCTGCCCGTGCGTTTCGCCTTCCTCATCGACCTTGCGGCGATTGCCGCACTGGTCTGGTCGCTTTTTGTGACCTATTGGGTATGGAAAGCGCGGCGCGAGGATGCCTCGGACGGCTGACGCACCCCGACATGGCAGCCCGACGGACCCGGGCCCGAGAGAGACGCGAGAGAGGCCAGATGCTTCAGGACAAAGACCGGATCTTCACCAACATCTACGGGATGCATGACCGGACGCTGGCGGGCGCAAAGGCGCGCGGCCATTGGGATGGCACCAAGGACCTGATCGGGCTGGGCCGCGACAAGATCGTCGAGATCATGAAGGCCTCGGGCCTTCGGGGTCGCGGCGGCGCGGGCTTCCCGACCGGCCTCAAGTGGTCCTTCATGCCCAAGGAGTCGGACGGGCGGCCCAGCTACCTGGTGGTGAACGCCGACGAATCGGAGCCGGGCACCTGCAAGGACCGGGAGATCATGCGCAATGATCCCCATACGCTGATCGAGGGCTGCCTGATCGCCAGCTTCGCGATGGGGGCGCATGCCTGCTACATCTACATCCGCGGCGAATACATCCGCGAGCGCGAGGCGCTGCAGGCCGCCATCGACGAGGCCTACGAGGCCGGGCTCCTGGGCAAGAACGCCGCCAGGTCGGGTTGGGATTTCGACCTCTACCTCCATCACGGCGCGGGGGCCTATATCTGCGGCGAGGAAACCGCGCTTCTGGAAAGCCTCGAGGGCAAGAAGGGCATGCCGCGCATGAAGCCGCCGTTCCCGGCGGGGGCGGGCCTCTATGGCTGCCCGACCACGGTGAACAACGTCGAATCGATTGCCGTGGTTCCCACGATCCTGCGCCGCGGGGCCGAGTGGTTCGCGGGCTTCGGCCGCCCGAACAACGCGGGCACCAAGCTCTTCGCCATCTCGGGCCACGTGAACAGCCCCTGCGTCGTCGAGGAGGAGATGAGCATTCCCTTCGACGAGCTGATCGACCGCCATTGCGGCGGCATCCGGGGCGGCTGGGACAACCTGAAGGCGGTGATCCCCGGCGGCTCGTCCGTGCCCTGCCTGCCCGGATCGGTGATGCGCGAGGGCGCGATCATGGATTTCGACTGGCTGCGCGAGCAGCGCTCGGGGCTTGGCACCGCGGCGGTGATCGTGATGGACAACTCCACCGACATCATCAAGGCGATCTGGCGGCTGTCGAAGTTCTACAAGCACGAGAGCTGCGGCCAGTGCACCCCCTGCCGCGAGGGCACGGGCTGGATGATGCGGGTCATGGACCGGCTGGTGAAGGGCGAGGCGCAGGTCGAGGAGATCGACATGCTGCTTGACGTGACCAAGCAGGTCGAGGGCCATACGATCTGCGCGCTGGGGGATGCGGCGGCCTGGCCGATCCAGGGTCTTATCCGCCATTTCCGCCACGAGATCGAGGACCGCATCCGGGTGAAACGCGGCGGTTCGGTCGAGATCGCGGCGGAGTGACCGCCGCGCGTCACATCGCGCATTTCAACTGGGCCACCCTGCGGGCACCGGTCGGCGACGACAGGGTTGCGGGCTTCGTCAACGCCGTGCCGAAGGTCAACGCGCTCGCCGAGCGCAGCCCCGGTTTCGTCTGGCGCAGTGGCATGGAGGCCGAACTGGCCTCGGCTGCGGGTTGGCCGCTGTTCGTGGGCAACGACCGGCTGATCGCCTCCTTCTCGGTCTGGGAAAGCCCCGAGGCGCTGCGTGCCTATGTCTACCAGACCGTGCACGGCGCGTTCTTCCGCCGCTCGGATGAGTGGTTCGAGCCCGGCGCCTCGCGCGGGCACGCGCTCTGGTGGGTGCCGGTCGGGCATGTGCCCACGATCACCGAGGCCCGGGGCAAGGTGGATGCGCTGGCGGCCGAAGGGCCGTCGGAGGCCGTCTTCACCTTCGCGCAGCTGCCCGCCGGCTGACATCGGGGTGGGCGCCGCACGGCAGGGGGCTATCCTGTCTTGAAGGGTGATCCGGCCCCCGGCATTCGGAGGATGAGCGCATGTGCCACGGACATGTCGATGCAAGGACGCTGGAGCGCGAGGCGATGGACCGCCTGCGCGCGGCCCGGCCCGCGGCGCGGTCCGAGACGCCGACCGAGAACGGGCCGCCGCCAGAACTGACGGCTGGACTGGCCGGTGTCTGGGCCGGTGTCTGGGCCGGTGTCCTGGCGCGCCTGCGGGCGGC
>WVSO01000016.1 GCA_015689745.1 Rhodobacterales bacterium HKCCSP123
AGCTATTTCACCGCCGAGAACCACATCCGCTATTTCGCCGAGATCGACATCGGCGGCCGCGCTCCCCTCTCGCGCGCGGGCAAGCGCAAGCGCGGCGTCGTCGGCCAGGGGCTGCAACCGCCCGCTGCGCGCATAGCCGGGGTCTTCGCCGCCCGCCTCGGCGACCTCGGACCAGAAGGCCTCGGCCCCGTCCAGGCTCTCGAACTGGACCTGCTTCTTGATGTTCCAGTTCTCCGGCACATGCGGGGCCAGGGCCCCCACCAGACCGCCGGAGGATCCGGCACCGATGCCGTTCGGGTCGATCACCTCGACCGAGGCGCCGCGGCGGGCGCAGGCCCAGGCGATCGAAAGGCCGAAGATGCCCGCGCCGAAGACCCTGATGTCGGCCATTGCCAATCCCCCGCGCTTGTCCCAGTGTCGCGCCTTGCCGACGGGCCGTCATGGTCGCGCCGGTGCGAGGGCAGGATTAGACGAGCCGCGCGGCATGGACCACCCGATACACGAGATCGACTGGCGCGCAGGCCGCGTGCCGGTCTCACGGCGCTTTGACGACCCGTTCTTCTCGCTCGAGGACGGGCTTGCCGAGACGCGGCATGTCTTCCTGTCGGGCAACGACCTTCCGGCGCGCTTCGGGCCCGGCTTCCACATCGCCGAACTGGGCTTCGGCACGGGGCTGAACCTGGTGGCCGCGGCCCTTGCGTGGGAGGCCGAGGGGATCGACGGCCCCCTCCGCTTCACCAGTTTCGAGGCCTTCCCCCTCTCGGGCGCGGATGCGCGCGCGGCGCTCGCCGCCTTTCCCGAGGCCGCACCCCTCGCCCAGGCCATCGCGGCGGCGCTCGAGGGCGACGGGCGGATCGAGACGGACAAGCTGTTGGTCCGGATCGTGTTCGGCGACGCGCGCGACACCCTGCCCGCGTGGGAGGGCACGGCGGACGCCTGGTTCCTCGACGGCTTCGCGCCTGCGCGCAACCCCGAGCTGTGGGAGCCCGCCCTGATGCAGGCGGTCGCGCGCCACACAGCACCCGGCGGCACCTGCGCGACCTATTCGGCGGCAGGCGCGGTGCGCGCGGCGCTTGCGGAGGCAGGCTTCGAGGTCACACGCCTGCCCGGCTACGGGCGCAAGCGCCACATGGTACGGGGGCGGCTGGCATGAGCGCGCAGAACACGCGGCTGGGGATCTGGCTGATGGTGGCGACGACCTTCGTCTTCGCCATGCAGGACGGGATCAGCCGCCACCTTGCCGGCGAATACAACGTTCTGATGGTGGTGATGATCCGCTACTGGTTCTTCGCGGCCTTCGTCATCGCGATCGCCGTGCGGCACGCGGGGGGGGTGCGCGGGGCAGTGGCGACGAAGCAACCGCTGATCCAGATCACCCGCGGCGCGCTTCTGTCGGTCGAGATCTGCGTGATGGTGGCGGGGTTCGTCCTGCTCGGCCTGGTCGAAAGCCATGCGGTCTTCACCTGCTACCCGCTGCTCGTCGCGGCCCTGTCGGGGCCGGTGCTGGGGGAAAAGGTCGGCTGGCGGCGCTGGACGGCCATCGGCGTGGGGTTCGTGGGCGTGCTGATCATCCTGCAACCCGGCTTTCGCGTCTTCCAGGTCGAGGCGCTGATCCCGCTGGCGGCGGCCCTGATGTTCGCGCTTTACGGGCTGCTCACGCGCTACGCCTCGCGGAAGGATTCGACCGCCGTCAGCTTCTTCTACACCGGCACGGTCGGGGCCATCCTGATGACCGGCGTCGGCATCTGGTCCTGGGAACCCATGAGCGCGCCCGACTGGGGGTGGATGGCGCTGCTCTGCGTGACCGGGGCGACAGGGCACTGGCTTCTGATCAAGGTCTACGAGGTGGCCGAGGCCAGCGCCGTGCAGCCCTTCGCCTACCTGCAACTGGTCTTTGCCTCGGCGCTGGGGATCACCGTCTTCGGCGAAACGCTGGAGTGGAACGTCGCCGTGGGTGCCGGCCTGGTCGTGGCGGCAGGGGTGTTCACCCTCCTGCGCGCCCGCGCGAGGGAAAAGGCGGCCCGCTAGGCGAAAAGGGTCTTGCAAGACCCTTTCCAGCCTTTTGCAAAAGGCTGGCCAGAGCCTTGCAAGGCTCCGGGGCAGCGTCTTGCAAGACGCTGCATGGCATCGGGATCAACTCTTCGGCCTGTCGTCGTAATCGTCGCGCAGGATGCGGTGGGCATCGCCCTCGGGGTCCTCGAACTGGCCCTTGCGCAGCATCCACCAGAAGGCCACGAGCCCGACAAGCCCCAGGAAGAGGCTGACGGGGATCAGCAGGCCGAGGATATCCATGAGGCGCTCACTTCAGGCGGAGGGCGTTCAGCGACACGGTAATCGACGACATCGACATCGCCAAGGCCGCGATCAGCGGCGAGCAGAGCCCCGCCACCGCCAGCGGCACGGCGAGCACGTTGTAGACGGTCGCGATGGTGAAATTCTCGCGGATGCGGGCCCGGGCAGAGACCGAGGTCCGCATTGCATCCGCGATGGGCGCAAGGCTCCGGCCCGTCAGCACCATGTCGGATGCCGTGCGCGCCGCCTCGAGCGCCGAAGCGGGCGAGATCGAGACATGGGCGGCGGCCAGCGCCGCCGTGTCGTTCAGCCCGTCGCCCACCATCAGGACCCTCGCGCCGTCTTCCGACAGCTCGGCCACCAGCGCGGCCTTTTCCTGCGGCAGCGCCTCGGCGATGACCTCGTCGATGCCGATGCGGGCGGCGAAACGGGTGACGGCGGCTTCGGTGTCGCCCGAGATCAGGACGATGCGCTTGCCCTGCGCCTTCAGCGCCCGAACCACGTCCTCGGCGCCGTCGCGGAGCGTATCGGCGAAGGTGACGGTCGTCGGCTCGGCGGCCCCGATCCGCAGGAAGGTCGCGGTCTCGGCGGGTGCGGCGGCCCCGACCCAGGCGGCGCGACCCAGCTGGACACGCTCTCCCCGCCAGGTGCCCTCGACACCGAAGCCCGGCACCTCCCGAAGCCCCTCCACATGCGCCGGCCGCACCCCGCGTCCGGCAAGACCGCGCGCAAGGCTCTCGGCCAGCGGATGCGACGATCCCTGCGCGAGCGCCAGAGCGACGCGCGCCGCCGCTTCCGGCAAATGGTCGAGATCCGTCGGGGTGGGTGCGCCATTCGTCAGCGTCCCCGTCTTGTCGAAGACGACCGTGTCGGCCTCGGCCAGCCGCTCCAGCGCGGTGCCGTCCTTGATCAGGAGACCCTTGCGGAACAGCCGCCCCGAGGCGGCGGTTGTCACCGCGGGCACGGCAAGCCCCAGCGCGCAGGGGCAAGTGATGATCAGGACGGCGGCCGCGATGTTCAGCGCGACGCGCAGGTCCTGTGTGTAGAGATACCAGCCCACCGCCGAGACGAAGGACAGGATATGCACCCCCGGCGCATAAAGCTTCGCTGCCTGGTCGGCGAGCGAGGTGTAGTTGTTGCGCCCGGCCTCGGCCACGGCGACTAGGTCCGCGATGCGGTGCAGTGCGGTGTCCTGCCCGGCGGCCATCACCTCGACGGTCAGGGGCCCGGTCAGGTTCACCTCGCCCGCGCTGACCACGCTGTTCTCGCCCGCGAAGGCGGGCAGGCTTTCGCCGGTCATCAGGCTGCGGTCGATCTCGGACTGGCCCGCGATCACGCGGCCATCGACGGGGATGCGCCCGCCGGGTTTCACCCGGACGATGTCGCCCGCGCGGAGCTCGGCGACCGAAACGGTCTCTTCCCCTGCAGGGCCGACGCGCAGCGCGCGCGGCACTTCCAGCGCGGCCAGTTCCTGCGCGGCGGACCGTGCCGAGGCGCGTGTCCGATGGTCGAGGTAACGGCCGCCCAGGAGGAAGAAACACAGCATCACCGCCGCGTCGAAATAGGCATGATGCCCCGAGAGGATCGTCTCGTAGAGCGAGGTGCCCATCGCCAGCGCGATCGCCAGCGTGATCGGCACGTCCATGTTGAGCCTGCGCGCCTTCAGCGCGCTCCAGGCCGAGACGTAGAAGGGCCGCCCCGAGAAGATCACCGCCGGGATCGCGATCAGCGCGCTGATCCAGTGCATCATGTCGCGGGTCACGCCCTCGGCCCCCGACCAGACGGCGACGGACAGCAGCATGACGTTCATCATCGCGAAGAACGCGACGGCCAGCCGCATCAGCAGGTCGCGGCCCTGCCGGTCGGCCTCGGTCGTGGCGAGCACGCCGGGATCGAGTTCGTGGGCCTCGTAGCCCGCGCGCTCCAGAACCTCGCAAAGATCCTCGGCGGAAACCTCCGGTCCGGCCTCGACCGCGGCGCGGCGCAGCGTCAGGTTCACGCGTGCATCGCGCACGCCCGGAACCCGCGTCAGCGCCTTCTCCACCCCCGAGATGCAGCCCGCGCAATGGATACCCGGCAGCGACAGCATCAGCGTCGCGTCCACGGGCCACGCGGCCAACTCCTCGGCCGAAGGCGCGACCGAGCAGGCCGGGCAGGCGGCGGGCCGGGAGTGTTCGAAGGTGGCGGTCACCGCTTGGCCCTCAGTCGAAATGGCGGAAGGTGATGTTGTGGCGGTAGTCGGTCCCGTCGCGTGCGGCACCCGTCAGGCGCAGGCGCCACAGCCCGTTGCCGAGCGTGACCGGGGCGACGAAGGCACCGTTCACGCGCTGCAGGACCAGCACCTGGTCCTCGGTCTGGTTCGTGGGACGGGTCAGGAGTGCCGTCAGTTCGGCAGGTGCCACCGGCGCACCGGCATCGTCGACGAGATGCAGGACAAGCGTGCCGTCGCCGGGGATCTCGATGCTGGCGTTCCATCCCAGCGCCTCTTGCGCATAGCGGCGTTCGTCGAAGGTCTGGCTGTCGGCGTAGCTCGACGAGACCTCCATGCCGGGAAAGGTCGACACGGCGTTCCACGCCATGAAGACATTGACCCCGATGATGATGCCGAAGCCGGTCACGAAGATCGCCAGCACGTGCCAGCCGGTCAGCTTGGGCCCCG
This sequence comes from Rhodobacterales bacterium HKCCSP123, assembly GCA_015689745.1. GTDB lineage: Bacteria > Pseudomonadota > Alphaproteobacteria > Rhodobacterales > Rhodobacteraceae > Roseicyclus. Next base: position 4,952 of record WVSO01000016.1, read on the forward strand.
TGTCGGGCATGTTTGCCTCCGCACTCATTCCAGATCCCTCCCGAAGAACGTGGTGTCCGTGTAGGTTCGCGTGTTGGTGCCCAGGTCCTCGACCCAGAAGCGGAAGTCGGTACGCTCCTCGCGGGCCGGGGCGCTGTCCGCGGGCGCGGTGACATAGACCCGCTGCAGGTAGGTCGAGTCGATCGGGACGGGCACGGTGTTGCCGTCCTGGCCTTCCAGTTCGACCAGCAGGGGCGCGCCATCGGCGGCCACGGTGATCTGGAAGGTGCTCTCGTCATGGGTCATGTTGCGGATCCGAACGTCATAGGTGTTGCGGATCGAGCCGTCCGACAGGGTCACGAACTGCGGGTTGCGCACCGGCGCGACCGTCATGTCGATGTCGGAGCGGATGAAAAGCATCACCGTCAGGCCCACGCCGATGGCCGACCAGAGCACGGTGTAGATGATCGTGCGCAGGCGGAAGATGTGCTTCCAGACCGATTTCTTCGGATTGCCCGCACGTTCGTTGGCCTCGTCCGTCAGCGCCATGTAGTCGATCAGCCCGCGCGGCTTGCCGACCTTGGCCATGATGTCGTCGCAGGCGTCGATGCAGAGCGCGCAGGTGATGCATTCGAGCTGCTGGCCGTCGCGGATGTCGATGCCGACCGGGCAGACGTTGACGCAGGCGTTGCAGTCGATGCAGTCACCGAGGTTCTCGCGCGCCTTCCCCTTGCCGCGCGGTTCGCCGCGCCAGTCGCGGTAGGCCACCGTGATCGTGTCCTCGTCCATCATCGCGGCCTGGATGCGCGGCCAGGGGCACATGTAGATGCAGACCTGTTCGCGCATGAACCCGCCGAAGACGAAGGTGGTTGCGGTCAGGATGCCGACGGTCGCGTAGGCGACATAAGCGGCCTGTCCGGTCAGCAGTTGCACCAGCAGCGTCGGCGCATCGGCGAAGTAGAAGACCCAGGCGCCGCCGGTTGCGACGGCGATCAGAAGCCAAACGGCCCATTTCGTCAGGCGGAGCCGCCACTTGCGGAAATCCCACTTGGCGTTCCAAAGGCGCAGGCGCGCGTTGCGGTCACCCTCGATCCAGCGCTCGACCGTGAAGAACAGGTCGGTCCAGACGGTCTGCGGGCAGGAATACCCGCACCAGACCCGTCCCAGGGCCGAGGTGAAGAGGAAGAGGCCAAGACCGGCCATGATCAGGAGACCGGCGACGAAATAGAACTCGTGCGGCCAGATCTCGATCCAGAAGAAGAAGAAGCGCCGGTTCGCGAGATCGAGGAGAACCGCCTGATCGGGCAGTTCCGGCCCCCGGTCCCAGCGGATCCAGGGAGTGATGTAGTAGATGCCCAGTGTGACGATCAGGATGAGCCACTTGAGGTTGCGGAACCGGCCATAGACGCGCTTGGGAAAAACGGGCTCACGGGCAGCGTAGAGCTTTTGCGGCTCTTCGGTAGCACTCATGACGATGTGACTCCTGGAATCTGGGTGGTCCTGCGCAGTCTCCTTCTAGGAAACGGGACGCACCCCCTCCTTGACGTGGATCAAACCCCTGGGCGTCAAGGAAATCGAGGCCGGCACATGATGTCGCGGCCCGCCGCCCCGATCACAGGGACGCGTCACCCGAGCCCTGTGCCGCGAGGCCCGCCGAAATTCCCTCTTCGGGATGGGCGTTGGCGAGTGCGTTGCGCGTGTCTTCGGCGAGGTTCTCGATCCCCCCGGAGACGAGCGTCATCACCGCAAGCAACACGGTGAGCGCCGAGACCGTCAGGGTCAGCCAGCCGATCGAGACAGCGCCCTCCTCGGAGCGGATGAACCGAAGCCGTGAAATCGGAAAATTGAACATTGCGACACCGATACTGTTACCCGTCGAACTCCGTCGACGGGCACGGGTATCGACGGCAGATGCGGCGTGGGTTCGGTGGCAACATGGCGGGATGGTGACCGTCGCCAGGATGCAACACCGCCCCGCGCGCCCTTTCCGGGGCGGCGGGGCGGGCTATGATGTGGCACCGGTCCCGTAGGAAACGCGCGAACAGGACCGGGACCGGTGCCATCCGCCAACCGGGAGGGGCTGACGGAACCCAGACCTCGGCGGCTTATTCGCCGCCGCCGAGGGAGTGGACGTAGACCGCGACCGAACGGACCTCGGCTTCGGAGAGCCGGCCCGCCTCGGAGGCATCGGCCGACCAGGGCGGCATCACGCCGAACCGCGCGTGGCGAACCGTCTCCTCGATGGCCTCTTCCGACCCGCCGTAGAGCCAGATGGCGTCGGTCAGGTTCGGCGCGCCCATGAAGCGATCGCCGGTGCCGTCATCCATGTGGCAGGCGGCGCAATTGTCGAGAAAGACCGTCTCGCCCGCCGCGGCGAGGGTGGCATTCGCCTCCTGCCCCGAGATGTTGCGGACGTATTGCACGACCGAGGCGATCTCTTCGTCGGACAGGATGCCCTCGAAGGCGGTCATCTCGGAATAGCGGGCGTCAAGATCGTCCTCGTTCCGGATGCCGTGGCTGATCGTGTAGTGGATCTCGTCGATCGTACCGCCCCAGAGCCAGTCGTCATCCAGCAGGTTCGGGTACCCCGAGGCCTGCACGCCGGCCGCGCCCGAGCCATGGCACTGGGAGCACCAGGTGGCAAAGGTCGCCGCCCCGCCCTGGATCGCGTAGTTGTAGAGATCAGGGTTCTCGTCGGGTGTGATCGCCGCCAGTTCCACCTCGGCGATGCGGGTGCGGACATCGGCGTTCATATCGTCGAAGCGCTGGATGTCCTCGGCCACGTTGGCCCGCGTCGAGAAGCCCAGGATGCCGGGCGTCGCCCCGTTGACCAGCGGCCAGGCCGGATAGAGCACGGTATAGACCAGGCCCCAGGCGATCGTGGCGTAGAAGGTCCACAGCCACCAGCGCGGAAGCGGGTTGTTGAACTCCTTGATGCCGTCCCAGGAATGGCCGGTCGTCTCGGGGTCGCCCGCCATGAGCTGCTGCTCTTCGGGGTGCTTGTTCGTGTTGTCGGTCATTGCCGCGCCTCCTTGAACTGGCGGGACTGTGCCGGGGCGTCATCGTCGCCGAGCGGCCGGTCATCGTAACGGAAAGGGATGTTCGCGGTGTCGCGGTGCACCTGCCGGCTGCCGGGTCGCAGCGTGAACAGGATCACCCCGAGGAAGGAGAGGAGCATGAACATCATCCCCCAGCTCCCCGCGAAGACCCGCATGATGGTGTAGGTGTCTTCCATCTGTCAGGCCCTCCCCTTACCGGCTCGCCACGGCTTCCTCGGGCGCGAAGGTCGAGAAATCGACCAGCGTCCCGAGCATCTGCATGTAGGCGATGAGCGCATCCATCTCGGTGACTTCCGGCTGCCCGTCGAAGTCGCGCTGCTGCGCGCCAGGGTAGCGTTCAACCACGCCCGGATCGCCGAAATCGGTGGCCTGCTGGATGAAATCCACCTCGGCCTCGGCGATCATCTCGTCGGTGTAGGGCACGCCCACCAGCCGGTGCGTCTCCATCAGGTCGGTGATGTAGGTCGGCCGGAGCACGTTGTCGGCAAGGAAGGCGTAGGCCGGCATCACCGACTCGGGCACAACAGACTGCGGGCTGGTGAAGTGGTCGACATGCCACTCGTCCGAGTAACGGCCGCCGACGCGGGCGAGGTCGGGCCCCGTCCGCTTCGAGCCCCACTGGAACGGGTGGTCGTACTGGCTTTCGGCCGCGAGGCTGTAATGCCCGTAGCGTTCCACCTCGTCGCGCATCGGGCGGATCATCTGCGAGTGGCAGACGTAGCAGCCCTCCCGCACGTAAATCTCCCGGCCCGCAAGCTCCAGAGGCGAGTAGGGGCGCATCCCGTCCACGTCCTCGATCGTGTTCTCGAGGTAGAAGAGCGGCGCGATCTCGACGATCCCCCCCACCGTGACGACCAGGAAGCTGAGCGTCAGAAGGAGGGTCGCGTTGGTTTCGATCTTCTTGTGACCTTCAAGTGCCATCTGTCAGGCCCTCCTTATTCTGCGGGTGCCGCGACGGGGGCGTCCTTGCGGACCTCGCCCTTCTTCACGGTCATCCAGAGGTTCCAGCACATGATCAGCGCACCGCCGAGGAACATCACCCCGCCGAGACCCCGGACCACGTACATCGGGAATTTCGCGGCGACGGTGTCTGCGAAGGAGTTCACCAGGAACCCTTGCGCATCGACTTCACGCCACATCAGGCCTTCCATGATGCCGGTCACCCACATCGACGCGGCGTAGAGCACGATGCCGATCGTCGCGAGCCAGTAGTGCCAGCTGACGGCGCGGACGCTGTAGAGCGAGGCGCGGCCCCAGAGCTTCGGGAAGAGGTAGTAGAGCATCCCGAAGGTGATCATGCCGTTCCAGCCGAGCGCGCCCGAATGCACGTGGCCGATCGTCCAGTCGGTGTAGTGCGACAGGCTGTTGACCGCCCGGATCGACATCATCGGACCTTCGAAGGTCGACATGCCGTAGAAGGCGACCGAGGTGACCATCATCCGCAGCACGGGGTCCGTGCGCAGCTTGTCCCACGCCCCCGAGAGGGTCATCAGGCCGTTGATCATGCCGCCCCAGCTGGGCATCCAGAGCACGACCGAGAACACCATGCCGAGCGTCGAGGCCCAGTCAGGCAGCGCGGTGTAGTGCAGGTGGTGCGGACCCGCCCAGATATACAGGAAGATCAGCGCCCAGAAGTGGATGATCGACAGCTTGTAGGAATAGACCGGACGCTCGGCCTGCTTCGGGATGAAGTAATACATCATCCCCAGGAAGCCCGCGGTCAGGAAGAAGCCCACGGCGTTGTGGCCGTACCACCACTGCGTCATGGCGTTCTGCACGCCCGACATCACGGTGACCGAGGCCGAGCCGAAGATCGACACCGGGATCTGCAGGTTGTTGACCACGTGGAGCATGGCCACGGTGACGATGAAGCTGAGCAGGAACCAGTTGGCAACGTAGATGTGCGGTTCCTTCCGCTTCATCAGCGTGCCCATGTACATCAGCAGGAACGCGACCCAGACGATCGTCAGCCACAGGTCGGTCAGCCACTCGGGCTCGGCGTATTCCTGGCCCTGGGTCGAGCCCAGCAGGTAGCCCGTCGCCGCCATCGCGATGAAAAGCTGGTAGCCCCAGAACACGAACCATGCGAGGTTGCCGCCCCACATGCGCGCCGCCGATGTCCGCTGCACGATGTAGAACGACGCCGCCAGAAGCGCGTTGCCCCCGAAGGCGAAGATCACCGCCGAGGTATGGAGCGGGCGGAGGCGCCCGAAGTTGAGATAGCCCTGTGCCCAGTCGAAATTGAGCACCGGGAACGCCAGCTGAAAGGCGATGTAGACACCTGCAAGGAAGCCCACGACCCCCCAGAAGGCCGTGGCGATCGCCGCAGCCTTGACCGGTCCGTCCATGTATTCGTTGGCGGGCGCAGGCACTTTCGGCTCGCCCGTCTTGCGCAGCACCACCACGAACGTGATGGCGGCGGCGCCCATGATGAGCAGGGCGTGGACCAGGTAGGCCGCGTCCCGCGCGTAGTTGGCCGCGATCGCGGCACAGACCGCGACAAGGCCAAGGATCAGAAGCTTCACATAATCAAGCATTGATCGTCCCTTCGTGATGCCCCGGTTCCGACTCGAAAGCCGTCCGGAGCTGTTCCATCTGGACCTCACATCGCGGAAGGGCCCGGCAAGAGCCTTGATCCATGTCAAACGCAGCGCCTTGGCCGGTTGATGCAGGTCAAGGTGCGGCGACCTGCCTCGGCCTAAGCCGGATCAGGAGCCCAATCGAGGGAGGAAACCATGGCCTACAGATCCATCCTGACCGTTCTGACCGACGCCAAGGAAGCGTCCGGCGTGCTTGATGCCGCCGTACCCTTCGCCGCCGCCTGCGGCGCGCATCTCGACGTCCTTTGCCTCGGCATCGACCGGACGCAGACGGGATACTACTTCGCCGGCGCGACCGCGCTGATGCATGACGAGACCATCGCCCAGGCCCAGGCCGAAGCGACCGAGATCGACGCCGCCGCGCGTTCCGTTCTCGAGCGCAGCGATATCTCGTGGGGCGTTGATGCGCTGGTCGCGCAGTCGGCCTCGGTCGCGGGTCTGGTCGCCCGCCGCGCCCGCTTCGCCGACCTCGTGATCCTGCCCAAACCCTACGGCGAAGGGCAGTATGCCGACGCGCCCGTGGTGGTCGAGGCGGCGATGTTCCAGGGCAATGCCCCGGTCGTGGTCCTCGCCGAGGGAAAGCCCGTTCCGCTCAAGCCGAAGCGGGTGGTCGTCGCATGGAACGAGTCGGCGGAGGCCATGACATCGATCCGGCGCGCGCTGCCGCTTCTGCAGGCGGCCGACGAGGTGAACATCTGCATCGTCGCGCCCGAGCGCCACAGCAGCGAGTCCACGGACCCCGGCGAGGAACTCAGCAGGATGCTGAGCCGTCACGGCGTCAGCATCGAGGTGACGATCCTGGCCCAGACCCTGCCGCGCGTCTCCGAGGTGATCGCCCGCCATGTCGCCGACCTTGACGCGGACCTCCTGGTGATGGGGGCCTACGGTCACTCCCGCTTCCGCGAGGCGATCCTCGGCGGGGCGACGCGCAGCATGCTGGAACACGCCGCCGTTCCGGTCTTCATGGCGCATTAGGCGCCCGACCGGGAAAAGCGGAACGCCCCGCCAGGTGCGGGGCGTTTCTTCATGGCGGACCGGGCAAGGGGCCCCGGCTCAGAAAACGCCGCCGTCCGCGTCGTCGCCCGTTTCGTCCATGAGAACGTCGAAATCGGGGATGACGATGTGGCGCTTGCCTTCCAGCCGGATCACGCCGTCGCGCTTCAGGCCCGACATCTGGCGGCTGACCGTCTCGAGCGTCAGGCCCAGGTAATCGGCCATCGCCTCGCGCGTCAGCGGCAGGTCGAAGGCCATTTCACCGGTCTTTGAATGCTGGTGGATCGTCGCATCGCGGCGGGCGATGATCGACAGGAAGCTCGCGATCTTCTCGCGCGCGGTCTTGCGCCCGAGAAGCAGCATCCATTCCCGCGCCGCGTCCAGTTCATCGAGCGTCATCTCCAGCAGGCGCTGGCTGACATGCGGGGTCGTGTTCAGCATGTCCTGGAAGGGCGCCCGTCGGAAGCAGCACAGCTGCAGGTCGGTCGTGGCGGTCACGTCGTAGGTCGCGCGCTCCCGGTTGGGGCGGCCCAGGAAATCCGACGGCAGCAAAAGCCCCACCATCTGACGGCGACCGTCTTCCATCGTCTGCGTCAGGGCCGCGACGCCGTGCACCACGGAGGCCACGAAATCCATCTTGTCGCCCGCCCAGACGATCGTCTGACCCGCCTCGTAATTGCGGTAGTACTTGATCGCCTCGAGGTGCTCGAGTTCGTCCGCTTCGCAGCGGGCACAGACGGCACGGTGCCTGATCGGGCAATCCGCGCAGTCCGCCTGTGGAAAGGCGAGTTGTCGCTGAGGCATGGTCCCTATCCCTTCCGCCTTTCGGCTGATGGGCTTCGCTTGATCTGGGTCAAGGTCAAGCTGCGCGTTTCGCTTCTAAAGCTATTACAATGGAACACGTCAATCAACTTCGCCGCCTGGGTCTCTTCGACGCGAAGGTCCCGCGCTATACCAGTTATCCTCCGGCCACGAAGTTCTCGAACGACGTGTCCGGACCTGTCTTTCTTGACTGGATCGAGGCGATCCCGTCCGGGTCCCGGATATCGCTCTATCTTCATGTGCCCTTCTGCCGCAGGCTCTGCTGGTTCTGCGCCTGCCGCACGCAAGGTGTCCGCTCGGACGAGCCGGTCCAGGCCTATGTCGAAACCCTGAAGCAGGAAATCCGCGCGCTCGGTGCCGCGCTGCCCAGCGGGGTCGAGGTCGCGCGCCTGCATTGGGGCGGCGGCACGCCGACGCTTCTGTCGCCGGAGATGATGACGGCGGTCTCCCGGACGCTGAAGGAGTCGGTCGACCTCTCGGGTGACCTCGAGTTTTCCGTCGAGATCGACCCCAACGAGATCGACACGGCGCGTATCGACGCGCTTGCGTCGGCCGGGATGAACCGCGCCTCCATCGGGGTGCAGGACTTTGATCCCGACATCCAGCAGATCATCGGACGCATCCAGGGTTACGAAGTGACGCGCGCCGCCGTCGAGTCCCTGCGCGCTGCCGGCATCCGCTCGCTGAACGCCGACATCCTCTTCGGCCTGCCCCACCAGAGCCAGCAGCGCATTTCCGAGTCGGTCCAGATGCTTCTGTCGCTCTCGCCCGACCGGGTCGCGCTCTACGGCTACGCCCATGTCCCCTGGATGGCCAAGCGCCAGGCCATGATCCCGACCGATGCCCTGCCCTCGCCCGAGGAGCGGCTGGCGCTCTTCGAGACCGCGCGCCGCCTGTTCCTCTGGGACGGTTACCAGGAGATCGGCATCGACCATTTCGCCAAGCCCGAGGACAGCATGGCCGTGGCTGCGCGATCGGGCCATCTCAGGCGCAATTTCCAGGGCTACACCGATGACACCTGCGACGTGCTGATCGGCCTCGGCGCCTCGGCCATCTCGCGCTTCCCGCAAGGCTATGCGCAGAACGCCAGTTCCACCGCCGCCTACCAGAAGGCGGTGCGCGCAGGCGAAATGGCGACCGGGCGCGGCCATGCCTTCAAGGGCGAGGATCGGCTGCGCTCGCGCATGATCGAGATGCTGATGTGCGATTTCCGCATCGATGCGGAGGCCATCGCACGGGAATTCCGCCTCGGCCCCACGCGGCTCACCGAGTTGTTCAGCGCGGCCGCCGACCAATTTCCCGGCATGGTGCGTATCACGCCCGAGGGCTTCGACATCCTGCCGGAAGGGCGGCCTCTGGCCCGGATGATCGCGCGCGCCTTCGACGAGTACGAAATGCGCGCCGAAGGGCATTCCTCGGCGATCTGACGCGCCGGGCGGCCGGCCGGTGTTCCGACCGGATACCGCTCCGCGAACCAAGCCACGCACCCGCCGTCGAACCGATCGACGGTCGGGCTGCACGGCTCGGCCCGCCACGGCCATGACCATGGCAGGGTTGAAGTCATCGCGCGTCATGCAACCGATGGTTGCCGAATTGATCACGGATTTCAACTGATGCGGCCGATAGCTTTCCCGTATCAGGCTGCTCCGACCTCGCCGAAGGCCGCCTTCATCAGGTCGCGCGTGTAATCCGAACGGGGGTTGCGGAAGAGCGCGCCCGTCTCACCCGTCTCCACCACGTCGCCGTTGCGCATCACGATCACCTTGTGGCTGAGCGCGCGCACCACCTTCAGGTCATGGCTGATGAAGAGATAGGCGATGCCGTAGCGCCGCTGCAGACGCCGGAGCAGCTCCACGATCTGCACCTGCACCGTCATGTCGAGCGCGCTGGTCGGCTCGTCCAGCACCACCAGCTTGGGCCGCAGGATCATCGCCCGCGCGATGGCGATGCGCTGACGCTGCCCGCCGGAAAACTCGTGCGGATACCGGTCCATCATCGCGGGGTCGAGGCCGACCTCGGCCAGGATCTCGGCCACCTGTCGCCGCCGGTCCTCGCGGCCCACGCCATGCACCGAAAGCCCCTCGGACACGATCTGCTCGACCGTCATCCGGGGGGAAAGGCTTCCGTAGGGGTCCTGGAACACGATCTGCATGTCGCGGCGGAGCGGGCGCAGCTCGCGCGAATGCAGCCCCTGCACGTCGCGCCCCATGAAGATCACCGGCCCCTGCGAGGAAATCAGCCGCATGATCGCCAGCGCCAGCGTCGTCTTGCCCGAGCCGCTTTCGCCCACGATCCCCACCGTCTCGCCCGCGCGCACGTTGAGCGTGGCGGCGTTCACCGCCTTCACATGCCCCACGGTCCGCCGCAGGAAGCCGCGCTGGATCGGGAACCAGACGCGCAGATCGTTCGTTGAAACCACCTCAGGCGCGTCCGCCGCCACCGGGTCGGGCCCGCCCGTCGCCGAGGCCGCCAGCAGCTTCTGCGTGTAGGGATGGCTGGGGTTGGCGAAGATCTCGGCCGTGCGCCCCTGTTCCACGATCACCCCGTTCTGCATCACGCAGACCCGGTCGGCGATGCGCCGCACGATCGTCAGGTCATGGGTGATGAACAGAAGGCTCATCCCCAGGTCTCGCTTCAGCTCTGCCAGAAGCTCGAGGATCTGCGCCTGGATCGTCACGTCAAGCGCCGTCGTCGGCTCGTCCGCGATCAGGAGCTTGGGGTTGTTCGCGAGCGCCATGGCGATCATGACGCGCTGCCGCTGCCCGCCCGACAGCTGGTGCGGATAGGCGCCCAGCCGGCTTTCGGGGTCGCGGATGCCGACCTTGTGCAGAAGCTCCACCACCCGGTCGCGCGCCGCGGCCCCGCGCAGCCCCTGGTGCAGTATCAGGCTTTCGGTGATCTGCTTTTCCAGCGTGTGCAGCGGATTGAGCGAAGTCATCGGCTCCTGGAAGATGAAGCTGATCTCGTTGCCGCGGATGTGCCTGAGCAGCCCCTCGTCCGCGCCCACCATCTCCTGCCCGTCATAGGTGACCGAGCCGGTGATCTCGGGCGCGCCGGGGATCAGGTCGACCGTCGACAAGGCCGTGACGGACTTGCCCGAGCCGCTTTCGCCCACCAGCGCGACGGTCTCGCCCTTGTCGACGTGGAACGAGACGCCGCGGACCGCATGGGTCGCCCCGAAGCGGACGGACAGGTCATGCGCCTGGAGGATCGGTTGGGCCATCAGTGCGCCTCCGCCGGTTTCGCGGCGTCGCCCGTGTCTTCCGCCGGGGGCGCCGAGGCGACGAAGGTCTTGCGCGGGTCGAAGGCGTCGCGGATGCCCTCGAAGATGAAGACGAGAAGCGACAGCATGATCGCGAAGGTGAAGAAGGCCGTGAAGCCCAGCCAGGGTGCCTGCAGGTTGTTCTTCGCCTGCAGCGTCATCTCGCCGAGCGACGGGGCCGAGGAGGGCAGGCCGAAGCCGAGGAAATCGAGCGAGGCCAGCCCCCCGATCGTCCCCGTCACGATGAAGGGCAGGAAGGTCAGTGTCGCCACCATCGCGTTCGGCAGGACGTGGCGGAACATGATCGTCCCGTTGCCCACGCCCAGCGCACGGGCCGCGCGGACATATTCGAAGTTGCGCGCCCGCAGGAACTCGGCCCGCACCACGCCGACAAGCCCCGTCCACCCGAACAGCACCATCAGGAAGACGAGCAGCCAGAAATCCATCACGAAGATCGCGGATATGATGATGATGATGTAAAGGCTGGGGGTCGAGTTCCAGATCTCGATCACCCGCTGGAAGATCAGGTCGAGCCAGCCGCCGTAATACCCCTGCGCCGCGCCCGCAGCGATGCCGATGACCGAGGTCAGGAAGGTCACGACCAGCGCGAAGGTCACCGACAGGCGGAAGCCGTAGATCACGCGCGCCAGCACGTCGCGCGCCGTGTCGTCGGTGCCGAGCCAGTGGTCGCCGTCCGGCGGCGAAGGGGCCGCGCGGCCGATGTCGTTGACGGTATTGTAGCTGTAGGGGATGAGCGGCCAGAGCAGCCAGCCTTCCTGAACCTCCACACCGTCGAAACTGCCGGTCTCCTGCACCGCCTCGATCACGACCTCGGGATCGTCCCAGCAATCCTCGAGCCCCCCCGACACGATCAGGCACTGCACCTCGACGTCGCGATAGACGGCCTCGGTGCGGAAATCGCCGCCGAACTCGGTCTCGGGATAGAAATTGAAGATCGGGGTGTAGTAGCCGCCCTGGTACTGCACAAGCAGCGGGCGGTCATTGGCGATGAACTCGGCAAACAGGCTGATGCCGTAGAGAATCGCGAAGATCCAAAGCGACCAGAGCGCGCGGCGGTTCGCCTTGAAGTTCTCCCACCGTCGGCGGTTCAAGGGCGACAGGAACCCCTGCCGCGCGGGCGGCACGAGGATGGGCGGCGTCGGCCGCAGCCCCGGTTCGGGGTCGAGCCGGGGGCGGGCGGGGTCGGGGCCGCGGGGGTGATCGTCGGGCAGGGCCATCTCAGGTCTCCCGCGTCTCGAAATCGATCCTCGGGTCGATCCAGACATACATCAGGTCCGACAGGATGTTCACGACAAGGCCGATCAGCCCGAAGACGAAGAGCGTTCCGAAGATCACCGGGTAATCACGGCTGACCGCCGCCTCGAAGGCGAGCCGCCCAAGGCCGTCGAGCGAAAAGATCGTCTCGATGATCAGCGAGCCGCCGAAGAAGACGCCGACGAAGACGGCCGGGAAGCCCGCGATCACGATCAGCATCGCGTTGCGGAAGACATGGCCATAGAGCACGCGGCTTTCGCGCAGGCCCTTGGCGCGCGCGGTCATCACGTATTGCTTCTTGATCTCGTCGAGGAAGGAATTCTTCGTCAGCAAGGTCAGCGTGGCGAAGGCCGAGATGGTCGAGGCCAGCACCGGCAGGGTGATGTGCCAGAAGTAGTCGCCGATCTGCTGGATCAGCGTCATGTCCTCCCACCCGTCCGAGGTCAGGCCGCGCAGCGGGAAGATCTGGAAATACCGCCCGCCCGCGAAGACCACGAGCAGCAGGATGGCGAACAGGAAGCCGGGGATCGCATAGGCCACGATGATGACCCCGCTCGTCCAGGTGTCGAACTTCGATCCATCCCGCGTCGCCTTCTGGATGCCGAGCGGGATCGAGACGAGATAGGCGATCAGCGTCGACCACAGCCCCAGAGAGATCGAGACCGGCATCTTTTCCAGCACCAGGTCGATCACCGAGATCGAGCGGAAATAGCTCTCTCCGAAATCGAAGCGGACGTAATCCCACATCATCAGGAAGAAGCGTTCTAGGCCCGGGATATCCTCGGCGACGCAGGCCTCGTCATCGAGGTCGGGTACGCCGGTGAACCCCGCTTCGCAGACGATCCGGGCGAAGTTGAACTGGATGCGCAGCTCGTCGAGGAACTGGGGCGGCAGCCCGCGCGCACCCTCGTAGCCGCTGCTCTCGATCTCGGCCGCGCTCGTCTCCGACCCGCCGCCCGAGATGCCGGCAAAGACGTCGCCCTCGCCCTCGAGCTGGGCGATGACCTGTTCGATCGGTCCGCCCGGCACGAACTGCGTCAGGGCGAAATTGATCACCATGATCCCCAGAAGCGTGGGGATCATCAGCGCCAGGCGTCTGAGGATATAGGCTCCCATGCCGGGTTACAGCACACCCTGATCGCGCAGCGCCTGCTCGGCCTCGGGGTCGACCCACCAGAAATCGAGGAACCCGATGCCATAGGGCGGCAGCTCCTCGGGGTAGCGGTAGTGGTTGTAATAGGCGACCCAGCTCGAGTCGTTGAACCACTGCGGCACCCGGATGCGCAGGCTGCGCAGCACGCGGTCCAGCGCGCGGGTGGCGACCTCCATCTCCTCGCGGGTCTCGGCCCGGATGACCGTCTCGAGCAATTCGTCGATCACCGGATCGGCAAGCCCCGCCACGTTGAACAGGCTCTCGTCGGCGCCGATCGAGCCGAAATACTGCCGCAGGCTGGTGCCCGGCTCGTAGCTCATCGGGAAATGATCGGTCAGGATGTCGAAATCCGCGTCGCGCTGGCGCTGGTTCATCTGCGCCCCGTCCACGCGGGTCAGCCGCGCGTCGATACCGATGGCGCGCAGGTTCTCGACATAGGGGTTGATGATCCGGTCGAAGAGCGGCCCGGCGTTCAGGAACTCCACTTCCAGCGTGCGCCCCTGGGCATTACGCAGGAGGCCGTCGTCGCCGGGCGTCCAGCCCGCCTCCTCGAGGAGCGCGGTTGCGCGCCGCGCCTGCCGGCGGTCGAAGGTCCGGTCGGGGTCCGAGGCGGGCGTGGCGAAGGGCACGTCGGTGAAGACCTCCTCGGGGATGCGTCCACGGAACGGCTCCAGCACGGCCAGCTCCTCGGGCGGGGGCAGCCCCTCGGCCTCGAGATGGGTGTTTTCCCAGAAGCTGTCGATCGGCTGGTAGAGACCGTAGAACAGGGTCTGGTTCGTCCATTCGAAGTTGAACATCAGCGCGATGGCCTCGCGCACGCGGGGGTCCTGGAATTTCTCGCGGCGCAGGTTGAAGACGAAGCTCTGCCCGCTGGCGATCAGGCCCTGGGGGATTTCCTCGCGAATCACGATGCCGTCGTTCAGGCGCGGGAAGTCATAGCTGTTGGCCCAGTTCTGCGACGAGTTTTCCTGCCGGAACATGTAGTTCCCGGCGGTGAAGCCCTCGAAGGCAGCGATCGAGTCGGCGTAGTACTCCACGCGGATCGACCCGAAATTGTTCCGGCCCCGGTTGATGGGCAGATCGTTGCCCCAATAGTCCTCGTCACGCACGAAGACCGTGGACCGGCCCGGATCGACCTCGCCCAGGACATAGGGACCGGACCCGACCAGCGGCTCCAGCCGGCTGTCGGCGAAATCGAGGCCGCTTGCCTCGTGGCTCGCACGGCTGAAGACGGGCAGTCCGCCCGCCGCCTCGATCCGCCCGCGCACCTGGCTGTCGGGGTTGAAGTTGAAGCGGATCCGGCGCTCGTCCAGCACCTCGGCGCTGTCGATCGTGAGCGGAATGTTGGCCCGGAACGAGGGCAGCCCCTCGTCGCGCAGGATCTCGTAGGAGAAGAGCGCATCATCGGCCGTCACCGGCGTGCCGTCCGAGAACCGCGCCCCTTCGCGAATGGTGAAGATCACGTAGGACCGATCCTCCGGATAGGCCATGGTCTCGCACAGCAGGCAGTAGCTTTCGCCGATGGTGTCGAGTGTCCCCTCCAGCATCGACTCGAAGAAGATGGTCGCAAGAACCGCCGGGTTCCCCTGGTTCGTATAGGGGTGCATCGAGTCGAACGACCCGCCCGCGCTCGACCAGCTGAGCGACATCTCGCCCCCCTGCGGCGCATCGGGGTTCACGTAATCCAGGTGCTCGAAATCCGCCGGGTAGGTCAGGTCCTGCAGCCCGAAGGTGGCAAAGCCGTGGGTGACGGTCAGCGCCTCGTCCTGCGCCCGCACCGGGAGCGCGGCCAGCGCAAGGATCAGGGCGGCGCCAAGCGGCAGCGGCGCAAGGGCGGCACGGATGCGGGGCGCCGTGTGGGCGACGGCGAGGGCGGTGGGGCGTTCGGTCATGCGGATCTCCAGACTCGTCCTCTGGGGGTCTTCCCCCCTCAAACTGTGTCGCAACACGTTAGAGACCAGCCCCGCATCGGTTCAAGTTGAGATTGCGTGATCAGCGGTGATCGGACACCGCAGAACGAAAAAGGCCGCCCTAACGGGCGGCCCTCCGATCCGGTGCGGCGCCCAGGTTACTCGGTGGTGGTCGCCAGATAGGCGATCAGGTTCGCCCGGTCCTCGACATCGCGCATCCCGTTGTAGGCCATCGCGGTGCCCGGCGCGTATTCGCGCGGGTTCGAGATGAAGTTCGACAGGTTCTCGGGGGTCCAGTCACCCTCGAGCGACCGCAGGGCGTCCGAATAGTTGAACGCGGCGACGCTATGCTTCGCGCGCCCCACGACACCGTTCAGGTGCGGGCCGACCCCGTCATTGCCATTGAGAGCGTGGCAGGCCGAGCACTGGCGCCACAGCCGCTCGCCCGCGGCGGCGTCGGCGGTGGCGTAGACATCGGCAAAGGCGACCTCGACGACCTCTTCCTCGACTTCGGCCTCGCCGTGTTCCTCGACCAGGATGGCATAGCCCGGCGCATGATCGTCGCCGTGGCTCTCGATGTTGTAGAGCCCCTCGGCGGCCCAGCCGCCCAGAAGAAGCACCAGCATTGCGCCGCAGACAGAGGCGAACGCCTTGGTGATGGTCATGGTGTCGAGCATGGTCTTCCCAATCGTATCGCGGTTTCGGGGGTATGTATGGGGTTTCACCGACCCAAGGCAAGGTGTAGGGAGCGCGACGAAACGCCCACTCGCGCCGAGGTGGAGACATGACCGCACGCATCGCCTTCCAGGGAGAGCCCGGGGCCTATTCGCACCAGGCCTGCCATGCCGCCCGCCCGGGGCTCGAGGCCCTGCCCTGCGCCACCTTCGAGGAGGCGATCGAGGCCGTCCGCGAAGGCCGGGCCGACCAGGCGATGCTGCCGGTCGAGAACACGACCTATGGCCGGGTCGCCGATATTCACCGCCTTCTGCCCGAATCCGGTCTGCACATCGTCGACGAGGCTTTCGTGCGCGTGCACATCAACCTGCTGGCCGTGCCCGGCGCGACGCTCGCCGACATCAAGGAGGCGCATAGCCACCTCGTCCTGTTGCCGCAATGCGCGCGCTTCCTGCGCGAGCAGGGTATCGCGGGCCGCGTCAGCCCCGACAACGCCCGCGCCGCGCGCGACGTGGCGGCCTGGGGCGACAAGTCGAAAGCCGCGCTCGCCTCGGAACTGGCGGGCGAGATCTACGGCCTCGACGTGCTGGCCCGCCATATCGAGGATCACGACACCAATACCACGCGCTTCCTCATCATGTCGCGTGAACCCGACCTGACGCGCCGCGGCGATCACATGATGACCACCTTCGTCTTCCGCGTCCGCAACATCCCCGCAGCCCTTTACAAGGCGATGGGCGGGTTTGCCACGAACGGGGTGAACATGACCAAGCTGGAAAGCTACATGGTCGACGGCTCCTTCACCGCGACGCAGTTCTACGCCGACATCGAGGGGCACCCCGATGACGCCAACGTCAGGCTGGCGCTGGAGGAGCTGGAGTATTTCACCAGCTACCTCAAGGTTCTGGGCACCTATCCCGCAGCCTCCGTCCGTGACTGAGGGGCTCAGCGGGGCGGTGCGGCCTCGTCGAGGTTGAAGATCACGTAGAGCCGCCGCTCGGCGACCCGCCGCATCCGCAGCTCGACCGGCTGACGCAGCCTGCCGTTTTCGAGCATCAGGCCGATCTCGAACAGGAAACGCTCCGCCGCGGCTCCGCGCCCGCCATCGCCGCGCGCCGTGGCGATGTTGCTTTCCAGGTGGATCAGCGGCGCGCTGAAGGATTGCCCGTTGCCGCATCGCAGCTCGAGAAACCCGGTCGCATCCGTCGCCCAGCGCAGCCTCAGGTAAACCTGCTGCCACTGGCCGAAGCCCGAGGGGGGCACGCAGGTGCGCCCGCGAAAACTGATGCCCCGCCGCGCATCGAGGTCGAGCGAGAACAGCTCCGGACGTCCGCCCGCGCCTTGCCACCGGGCCAGGCTCAAGCCTGCACCGCCCGCGCCGCCGGCAAGGTCTTCCGGTACGAAGACCTCGAAACTGTAGAGATACTGGTGCCCCACCCGGTAGATGCCGCCTCCGGCAAGCGCCGAGGCGCGCTCTCCCGGGCCGAGGCGAAAGGCGATCTCGCCGTCCTCCGGCTCCGGCGCGCGGTCTGATCGGGTCG
This sequence comes from Rhodobacterales bacterium HKCCSP123, assembly GCA_015689745.1. GTDB lineage: Bacteria > Pseudomonadota > Alphaproteobacteria > Rhodobacterales > Rhodobacteraceae > Roseicyclus. The sequence goes on from WVSO01000016.1 coordinate 22,221, forward strand.
AGATCGTGTAGTGCTCGGGCAGCCAGTCCGGTCGGTCCGTCCCCGCCGCCGCGATCGCCGCGGCTGGCGTCGTTTCGGGCTGGCAGGCGCCGAGAAGGGCGACCATCGCCGCCGCCACCGCGGGCTGCCACCATGCCGCGCGGCGCACCCCGCTACTCTGCCGGGACCATACCGGCGCCCTCGCCCCGGCGTGGAAACCGGATCATCCTGCCCCGGTCCTCGTCGTAAAGCTTCCAGCGCAGGCAGCCGAGCCCCTGCCAGAATCCGATCTTTTCCGAATCGATCAGCCCCCGTGCCTCAAGGTCGGCATGGGCCTCCTTGAGCCGGTAGCCCGGGATCATCGCGTTCAGGTGGTGCAGGTCGTGAAACGCGATATTCAGCGTCACGAGGTCGAAAAGCCGACCCCAATCCAGCACCGAGGACCCCTCCAGCGCGGCGGTCTGGAAATCCAGCTCGGGCTTGGTCCCCCAGTGGATATGTTCGAAATTGTGCACGACATAAGGGATGAGCGAGCCAAAGGCCGTCGCCATCCAGACCGTGCCGGCCCAGACCGCCAGCCCCGGCCAGCCCGCGACCCACCAGATCGTCCCGACATAGGCGGCCAGCAGCACGTTGTGCAGGACCAGGTCGCCGATGCCGGTCTTCAGCCCGTAAAGCGGCATGCGCCGCAGGATGCCGTACAGGATGAACGGCCCCACCAGGATCAGCGTGACCGGGCTGCGATAGAGGCGGTATTGCAGCCGTTTCCATCCCGGCGCGGCCTGCCATTCCTTCAGCGTCATCACGTAGATCTCGAACGTGTCCCGCCGGTCGAGGTCGCTCACATGGGTGTGGTGCAGCGTGTGGATGTGTTTCGTCGCCTTGTAGGGCGACATCGCGATGGGCGAAATCAGCGTGCCCACCGTGTCATTCACCGCGCGCGAGGTGAAAAAGGACCGGTGCAGGCAATCGTGCTGGATCATGTAGATCCTGAGGCCCATCGCCGAGGTCAGAACCATGGCCGGGAACAGGACCGCCCAATGCCCGATCGAGGCGAGCGCCAGGGACATGCCGGCCACGTAGAGCGCGAAGGTGGCAGACAGCTCGATCCACGCCCGCCGGTCATCCGCGCCGGCGTGGCGCCGGGCGGCAGCACGAATATCCATGGCCCCTTTCCCCTTCCGTGACTCTCCTCTGGGCACTCGTGACGCTGACGTTATGACACTCAGCCTAGCAACCGCGCTTCGCACCGATCAAGCCCTGCGATTGCCACGGCCGCCGGCCCCCGGGTTTGCACCTGTTCCAATCTGGCGTAGGTTCGACCCTTTCGACTGCTCCCGAACCCGAGGACCGACCCGACCCATGCCCGACCCCAAGCGCCCGACGCTCGAGATCCGCCATGCCACCCCGGGCGACATTCCCGGCATCGTCGCGCTCTCGGCGCGGGTCTATACCGAGGAACCGCCCTATACCCGCGGGCAGGTCGCGGGCCATGTCCATGCCTTCCCCGAAGGCGTCTTCGTCGCGACCTACGACGGTCAGATCGTGGGCTACGCCGCCTCGTCCCGTATCAAGGAAGACCGCGTGATGGTGCCCCATAGCTGGGACGAGATCACCGGCGGCGGCTACGGCTCGCAGCACAACGGCAATGGCGACTGGCTCTACGGGATCGAGGTGATGGTCGACCCGGGCCGCCGTCGCCTGCGCATCGGCAAGCGGCTCTACGCCGCGCGCGAGCGGCTCTGCATCGACCTCGGCCTCAAGGGCATCGCCTTCGGCGGGCGGATGCCGGGCTATCGCCGCGCGCAAAAGGCGCATCCGACCCCCGACGCCTATCTCGACGCCGTGCGCGCGGGGCGGCTGCGCGACAGCGTGCTGTCGTTCCAGATGAAGGCCGGGTTCGAGCCCGCCCGCGCCCTGCCGCGCTATGCGCCCGAGGACAAGCCGTCCGGTGGGCACGCGGCGCTCATGCTCTGGCACAACCCTTATTTCGACGCCGAGGCAGGCACCCAGCCGATCACGCGCGCCAATCCCGACATGGTGCGCGTCGCCTCGGTCCAGCTCAACGCGCGGACGCTGAAGGACCCGGAGGAGTTCTATGAGACCGTCGATTACTTCACCAACATCGCTTCGGAATACGGGGCCGATTTCGTGGTCTTTCCCGAGCATTTCACGCTCCAGCTCCTCTCCTGCGAGGAAGAGGAACTGCCCCCGCAACGCGCCATCGAGCGCGCCACCGAGCACACGGCGGAATTCGTTTCCCGGCTGCAGAAGATGGCGCTGAGCCGCGCGATCAACATCATCGGCGGCAGTCACGCAACGAAGATGGAGGACGGCGACATCCACAATGTCTGCCACGTCTTCCTGCGCGACGGCACCGTCCACCGTCAGGAGAAACTGCACCCCACCCCCGACGAGCGCAGCTACTGGAACATCAGGGGCGGCGATGCGATCGACGTGATCGACACCGACTGCGGCCCGGTCGGCGTGATGATCTGCTACGACAGCGAATTCCCCGAGGCCGCCCGACGCCTCGCCGACGAGGGTGCGCGCATCCTCTTCGTGCCCTACAACACCGACACGCGGCACGGGCATCTGCGCGTGAAATACTGCTGCCAGGCCCGCGCGGTCGAGAACCAGTGCTACGTCGTGACCAGCGGCATGGTCGGCAACCTCGACAACGTGTCGAACCTCGACATCCAGTATGCCCATTCCGCCATTCTCACGCCCTGCGATTTCCCCTTCGCCCGCGACGGCATCGCCGCCGAGGCCTCGGAGAATGTCGAGATGATCATCGTCGCCGACCTGAACCTCGCCTCGGTCCAATGGGCCCGCGCGCAAGGCTCCGTCCGCAACCTGCGCGACCGGCGCTTCGATCTTTATCGCACGCGCTGGTCGGACGGCGGCTAGGGCTGCGCCGCCAGCAGCCGCTCCATCGCCGGATGCGGGAAATCCCGCGCCGCGGTGATCGCGTAGAAGGTCTCGACGATGCCGAGGTCACCCCGCGCCTGCATCAGCGTGCCGGCCCCGATCTCGTCGGCCATGACGACCGGCGGGGCGAGCGCGACTCCCGTGTCCTGCCGCGTCAGCAGGCGGACCATGGCCATGTCGTCCACCTCGGCGAGGATGTCGGGCGTGATCCCGTGGCGCACGCAAAGCGCGTCGAACCCCGTGCGGATCGCGCTTTGCGTGGGAAGGATCAGCGGCTGTGACGACAGGAGCGACAAGGCATCCTTGCCCGCCACCCGCCCCGGCGTGCCGATCAGCGCCACCGCCTGCGCCGACAGCCGCCGCGCGGTCAGGTCGGGGAAGGCATGGGCATCGGGCGGCTCGGTCGACAGGACCACGTCCAGCGCCAGAGCCGCCAGCCGCGGCAGAAGCACGCCGCCCGAGCCGGAAACCAGCGCCAGCGGCACCTCGCCCAGCACGGGCGCGAGAAACCGCATCTGGAAGTTGCGCGAGAGCGTGGACAGCGCGCCCACGCGCAGCGGCCGCGCGCCGCCCGCCGTGCCCAGCGCCGCGATCAGTTCCTCGCCCGTGCCGAAGATGCGGTCGGCATGATCCAGCGCGATGCGCCCCGCCTCGGTCAGGATCAACTGCCGCCCCTTGCGCTCGAACAGCGGGCGGCCCAGCCGCTCCTCCAGCTGCCGGATCTGCGCCGAGAGCGCCGATTGCGACAGGTTCAGCCGCTCGGCGGCGCGGGTCAGGTGCCCCTCGCGCGCGACCTCGCGGAAATAGCGCAGGTGGTGGTAGTTGAGACGGTCCATCTTCGGGATAATAGAACGTATTGCGCGGTAACATACAGAAAAAGCGCGCCACGGGTCCCGCGGCGCGCCCTCTGCCTCAGACCCCGATCACCAGGTCGGCCAGCGCGATCCAGAGCGGGATCGACAGGATCGCCACCGGCGTGCCCAGCCCCGTCGAGGTGCCGACATAGGCCGAGGGGTTCGCCTCGGGCAGTGCGCCGCGCAGCGTCGGCGGGCCCGAGATGTCGGAACTGGAGGCCGCCATCACCGCCAGCAGCACCACGCCCCCCGCCGAGAACCCGGTCAGCTCATGCGCCACCAGCCCCGCGCCGAAGCCCAGCAGCCCGTGCAGCAGCGGCGCGGCGATGCCATAGGCGACATAGGCATGCGCCACCTTGCGCATTTCTCCCAACCGCTGCCACGCCTCGATCCCCATGATCAGCATCAGGATCGACAGAAGGCCCCGGAACAGCGGCTCGTAGAAGCTGTCGTAAACGCTCTCGGGCCGCGCCAGCAGGCCGATGCCCAGCCCCAGAAGCAGCGCCGAAATGGCGGGGCTTTTCAGCGTGTCGGTCAGGATGCCCTTGACCATCGCGCCCTCGCCGCCCGTGCCGCTGCCCATGGTCACGGTCGCCACACCGCCCCCCGTGGGGGCCGCCGCCAGCCTCCGCGCGGCGCTCATCCGCGCCAGCAGGATCGCGGTCACCAGCGCCGCGATGTCCATGAACGGGTAAAGCGCGCCGATGAACCCCTCGTAGGCGATCCCCTCGGCATCCAGCATCACCATCCCCGCCGCCAGGGTCGAGGCCGAGACCGCCCCGAACAGCCCCGCCGTCGCCATCGCGTCCATCCGGTTCACGCCCCGGAAGGCCGCCAGCGCCCGCCCGCCGATCAGCACGATGGCCACGCCCAGCAGCGCCGCCAGCAGCGCGGGCACCGCCAGCGCCCAAAGGTCCGCCTCGCGCACGGAAATCCCGGCGCTCATCCCCACCTTCAGCAGCAGCACCAGCACGATGAACCTGTAGACCGGTTCCGGCACCTCCAGCTTGCTGCCCATCGCGGCGATCACCATGCCTCCGATCAGGAAGGCCAGCGTCGGTTTCTGAACCTGAGCGACCAGCGTCGCGGCGATCTCCAAAGCCATGTCCATATCGCGCATCCCCTCGGCATGTTGCGGTTGGGGGGCGATATGCGGCGGTGTGTGGAGAATGAAAAATATATGTTTGCGTGGTTTCGTTCTGCAAAAAAGAACGATCAGCCCAGAAGCGCGCCCAAGGCCCAGAAGCTTCCCATCCCCGACACGATCGCCCAGATCGCGTTCTTCGTCCAAAGCCCGACGCCAAGCCCCACCACCGCCGACGCCACCCGCACCGGGTCGAGCGTGCCGCCCGTCGCCTCGGGCCACAGGACCAGCGGCGTCACCATCGCGGGCAGGATGCCCACCGCGGTGTAGCGCAGGTGGCGCAGAAGCCACGGGGGAAGCTCCCGGTTGCCGAGGATGCCGAGAAACGAGAACCGGATCAGGAAGGTTCCCACCCCGAGGGCGAGGATGATCACCCAGAGCTGCGCGTCGGAATAGCTCATCGCCGCGCCTCCATCCGGCGCTCGACCTCGGCGCCCACGATCATCGCGGCCAGCCCCGCCGCCAAGAGCCACAGGTTCCACGGCAGGAAGCCCAGAAGGATCGCCATCACGACCGAGGTCACGGCGGCGGCCACATGCGCCAGCGTCCTGAGCGCGGGCGCGATCAGCGCGATGAAGGTGATCGGCACCGCGAAATCGAGGCCGAGCGCAGGCGGCAGCGCCGCACCCACCCAGATGCCCACCGCCGTCGCGCCGACCCAGACCGGGATGATCGGCGTCGCCGTCCCGAAGAAGAAGGCCATCCGCTCGGGTGCCGTCGTCGCGGGGCGCGCCTCGTATTCCGCATGGGCCAGCGCATAGGTCTGGTCGACGTTCATATAGGCGGCCAGCGCCCGCTGCCAGAAAGGCGCCTGTCCCAGGTAGGGCGCGAGCGAGGCGGAATACATCGCCATCCGCAGGTTCACCGCCAGTGCCGAGGCCACGACGATCAGCGTGGGCGCGCCATCGGCCATCAGCTGCAGCGCCGTGAACTGCGACGCGCCCGCGATCACCAGGACGGTGAAGCCCATCACCTGCGCGATATCGAGCCCCGCCTCGGTTCCCACCACCCCGAAGAGCAGCCCGAAGGGCGCCACGACGATCACGAAGGGCAGCGCGGCGCTGACACCGCGGCGATAGGCGGCTCGGGGGCTGGATGCGGACATGGGGGCGGGATAGCCTCGGACAGGAGTTCGGCGCAGGCTTAGGCCAGCACCGCGGGGGATGCAATTCAGGCCGCGTGAGACGCGGCATCAGGAGGGGTGATGGACCAGCGCGCAGCCGTGGGCGTGATCCTCGCGGGGGGCGGAGGGCGGCGGATCGGCGGCGACAAGCCCTTCGTCGCGCTGGCCGGGCGGCCGCTGGTGGCGCATGTCGTGGCACGCCTCGCCCCGCAATGCCGCGCACTGGCGGTGAACGCGGCCCCCGACCCGCGCCTCGCGGCGCTCGGTCTTCCGGTCATTCCCGACGGGGACGCGGGCGGGCTGGGCCCGCTCTCGGGCATCCTCGCCGCGATGGACTGGGCCGCGTCACAGGGCGCCTCCCGCGTCCTGACCGCCCCGGTGGATACGCCCTTTCTGCCCGGCGACCTCGCGGCGGGTCTGTCGTCTCTCGACGCGCCCATCGTGCTCGCTCGCACGGCGGACGGGCTGCAGGGCACCTGCGGCCTTTGGTCCGTCAGCCTGCGTGACGCGCTGTCCGCGGCGCTGGCGGCGGGCACCCGCAAGGTGACCGAGTTCACCGCCGCGCAGGGCGCGGAGAGCGTCCTCTTCCCCGAGGGCGACCCGCCCGCCTTCCTCAACGTGAACCGGCCCGGGGATCTTGCCCGCGCCGAGGCCTGCCTGGGGGGATCATGACCTCGACGGAGGTGATCATCATGGTCGACTGGTCGGCACGCTCGGCCCGCTCGCCTGCGAAACGCACCAAGGACGCGATCTTCATCGCCGAAACCGGCCCGGCAGGCCGCTTCGTCACCTATTGCAGGACCCGCGCCGAGGCGCAGGCGCATCTCGCCGCCCGCTTCGACACCGCCCTTGCGCAAGGTTGGCAGGTGACAGCGGGTTTCGATTTCCCCTTCGGCTACCCAAGCGGCTTCGCCCGCGCCGTGACCGGATCGGACGACCCCTTCGCGCTCTGGGCCTGGCTGGCGGAGGCGATCGAAGACGACGAGCGAAACGGGAACAACCGCCTCGAGGTCGCCGACCGGATCAACGCGAAGCTGCCCGGCGGCGGCCCGTTCTGGTCGCACCCGAAAGGCCAAACGCCTGCCCATGTGCCGTTCCGCAAGCCGCCGCACGAGGGCCACCCCTTCGCCGAACGGCGCAGGGTCGAGACCATCGCAACCGGGGCCAGCACCTGCTTCCAGCTCTACGGAAACGGCGCCGTCGCCAGCCAGACCCTCGTCGGTCTGCCCCGCCTGCAGGCGCTCCGCCGCCGCTACGGCGACGCTCTCGCCGTGCGCCCCTTCGAGGACCATGATGCGCCGATCCTGCTGGCCGAGGTCTATCCCTCGCTCCTGAACGCCGAGGTCCGCGCGCGGCAGCGCCCCGCCGAGATCCTCGACGCCGCACAGGTGCGCGTGCTGGCCGCGGCCTTCGCCGGGCTGCCGCCGGACCGCCGCGACGCGATACTGCGCGAGGGCGACCGCGAAGAAGGCTGGATCGCGGGCCTCGGCCACGAGGCCGAGTTGATCGCCGCGCTCGCGGCGTGACGCGGGCGTTTTCCTGCAGGAAAACGAAACCGGAAAACTGCAGTTTTCCGCGGTGTCCGCGCGAACACCGCCCGCGCCTCAGTCGAAGGTGCCCGCCACGCGGCCGATCAGCATGAAGGCCCGCGCCGTGCGCGTGCCCGCCAGCGCCACGATCTCGGCATCGCTGGCGTTCTTCTCGAACTCCATGAAGGTCCGGTCGAAATGGCGCAGGAAGTGATGCGCTGCGTCCCGGAAGACCGGGTCCTTCTTCATCCGTCCCGCCGCCAGCACGAGGCTGGACCGATCATGGATGCCACCCAGCGCGGCGATGGCCCGACCGCGCTCGCCCTGCGCGAAGCGGCGCCAGACCTCGGGCCGGGCACGGTCGGGGCGAAGGTCGTCCATGTAGATGCCGTCCTGGCTGAGCAGCGTCAGCACGTCCTGGCTTGCGCGGATCAGCCGCTCGGTGGCGTGATCCTCGAGCGCGCGGCGCAGCGTGCGAAAGCCTTCCTTGTCGTGCTCGTTCTCGGGGAAGTTCATTGCCTTGATGAAATCGGCGACCGAGATCGGGTCCTTCTGCGCCGGGGTGGCCAGCGCAAGCCCCGGCTGCGGGGCCTCGGGGCTGGTCGCGGCCTGCACGACGGCCGCGCGCTCCTCGGCGGGCGGCAGGGCGCGCAGGGACGAGAAGATGACCGGTGCGCCGCCAGCACCCGCCGCGGCCTGGCGCTGCCCCTCGATCAGTTCCTCGAGCTTCTCGACGACGCCCGGTTTCAGGTCCAGCGCCGCACGCTGCTGCTGGTCGACATAGGCCGCGCGCATCGCGTCGATCGAGGCCTGAAGCCGCGCGGCCTCTTCCCGCAACCCCCGGGCGGTGCGCGCCGCGGTCGCCGCGACCCAGATCAGCGCGATGGGCATGAGGATGGCGAGGCCGGTCAGCACGCCGTCGGCGAAGCCGCCGCCGGTCTCGCCCTCGGCGCCGCCCCGGTTGAAGGCGAAGACCGCGCCGATCCACATGAGGGTCAGGGCGATGGCCGCCACCTCGATCCCCGTGATGCGCCGCGACGGCTCTTCCCGGGCATAGAGGCCCAGTTCGAGGGTCGAGGGCTTACGGTCGTCGGGCATGCGCGGAGGCTTTCCGGGCGAAGGTACGGTACTCAAACGTAGGAGACGGACAGGATCTCGTAATCCTTGTCGCCGCCGGGTGTCTTCACCTCGACGCTATCGCCCTCATCCTTGCCGATCAAGGCGCGGGCGAGGGGCGAGTTGATGTTGAGAAGGCCCTTCTCGATGTTCGCCTCGGACTCGCCGACGATCTGGTAGGTCTTCTCGACATCGTCCTCGTCCACGAGCACCACGGTCGCGCCGAACTTGATCGGGCCCGACAGCGTCTTGGGGTCGATGACATTGGCGCGCCCGATCAGCCCCTCGAGCTCCTTGATGCGGCCCTCGATGAAGGACTGCTTCTCCTTTGCCGAATGGTATTCCGCGTTCTCCGACAGGTCGCCGTGCTCGCGCGCCTCGGCGATGGCCTGGATGATCGCCGGGCGTTCGACGGACTTGAACTGCTTCAACTCCTCGTTCAGGGCCTTGTAGCCCGCGGGGGTCATCGGGATCTTGTCCATGGAACTACGCCTCGGGTGACTGGTGCTCGGTAGGAGTGTCGAGCGCCCGAGGTTAGGGCCGAACGCTCAGGTGTTCAACGGGGGTCTTGGGCGGCACAGGACGCCGGGGCTAGAGTGTGCCCGCGACGCCCACACTGACGCTGCCGCTGACCGTGACGCCGGCGGCGGGCCGGGGGTCGGGGCGCTCGGGGGCGCCATCGGCACCGCAAGCCGCAAGCAGGCCGAGGGCGAGGGTCGCGGCGATCAGTCGAAGGGTCGTCATGGGAGCTGCTCCTTCCAGCGGGCGATCTGGGCACGCACCTGCGCCGGCGCGGTGCCGCCGTAGGACATGCGCGAGGCGACCGAATTGTGCACGCCCAGCACCTCGAAGATATCAGCCGTGATGCCCGGATGAACAGAGCGCATCTGCTCGAGGGTCAGGTCGGGCAGATCGACACCACCGGCTTCGGCCATGGCGACAAGGCTGCCGGTGACGTGATGCGCCTCCCGGAAGGGCAGGCCCAGAACGCGCACCAGCCAGTCGGCGAGATCGGTCGCGGTGGAAAAGCCCGAGCCAGCCGCGGCCTCGAGCGCCTCGCGGTTGGCGGACATGTCGCGCACCATCCCCTCCATCGCCGCAAGCGCCAGCATGAGGGTGTCGGCCGCGTCGAAGACCTGTTCCTTGTCTTCCTGCATGTCCTTTGAGTAGGCGAGCGGCAGCCCCTTCATCACCGTCATCAGCGCGACATTCGCGCCGAAGATGCGCCCGATCTTGGCGCGGATCAGCTCCGCCGCATCGGGGTTCTTCTTCTGGGGCATGATCGAGGAGCCGGTCGAGAACCGGTCGCTGAGCCGCACGAAGCGGAACTGCGCCGAGGACCAGATCACCAGCTCTTCCGCGAAGCGGCTCAGGTGCATCGCGCAGATCGAGGCCGCGGCGAGGAACTCGAGCGCGAAATCGCGGTCCGAGACGGCATCGAGAGAATTGGCCGCGGGCCGGTCGAAGCCAAGCGCCCGCGCCGTCATCTCGCGGTCGATCGGGAAGGAGGTGCCGGCCAGCGCCGCCGCCCCCAGCGGGCATTCGTTCATCCGCGTGCGCGCATCGGAAAAGCGCGAGCGGTCGCGGGCGAACATCTCGACATAGGCCATCATGTGATGACCCCAGGTGACGGGCTGCGCGGTCTGCAGATGGGTGAAGCCGGGCATGACCCAATCCGCGCCCGCCTCGGCCTGCACGAGCAGCGCGCGCATCAGCGCCTCGAGCCCCGCGATGGCGGCATCGACCTGGTCGCGCACCCAGAGCCTGAAATCGGTCGCCACCTGGTCGTTGCGCGACCGGCCGGTGTGAAGCCGCCCGGCGGGTTCGCCGATCACTTCCTTCAGGCGGGCCTCCACGTTCATGTGGATGTCTTCCAGCGCGGTCGAGAACCGGAATGTGCCCGCTTCGATCTCTGACAAGACCGTGAGCAACCCTTCCCGGATGGCCTCGGCGTCGCTATCACTCAGGATGCCGGTGGCCGCCAGCATCGCCGCATGGGCGCGGGAACCTTCGATGTCCTGCTTCGCCAGTCGCTTGTCGAACCCGATCGAGGCGTTGATCGCCTCCATGATCGCGTCGGGTCCCGCGGCGAAGCGCCCGCCCCACATGGCGTTGGTCGTGGTCTCGGTCATCGGTTCCGGCCCCTGAAGAGGAATTCACATGATCCGCGTTCTGCGTTCCGCCGCCCTTTATATCGGCGCAGCCCTCTGTGCAAACCTCGGGGCACAGTCCGCCGTGGCCCAGGACCTGTCGGCCTACCTGACGGGAGAGATGCGCGGGCTGGTGATCCACGCCGAACCGGTGGCGGCGTCGAGCCTGCCCTTCGTCCGGGCGGACGAGACCGAGGGGGCGCTGGCCGATTACGCGGGGCAATACGTGGTGCTGAACTTCTGGGCGACATGGTGCGCGCCGTGCCGCGAGGAGATGCCCTCGCTGCAGACGTTGCAGACCACGCTCGGCGGTGACGGGTTTTCCGTGGTGACGCTCGCAACGGGCCGCAACCCGCCGCAGGCGATCCGCCGTTTCTTCGAGGAGATCGGGGTGGATGCCCTGCCGCAGCACCGCGACATCAACCAGCAGATCGCACGCGAGATGGGGGTCTTCGGCCTGCCGATCACGGTGATCCTGAACCCCGAGGGTCAGGAGATCGCGCGGCTGAGGGGCGATGCGCATTGGGACAGCCCCGAGGCGATCGCGCTGATCGAGGCGCTGCTCGCGGGAAGCTGAGGGGATTTCGCCCGCTGGCGCGGCCGACCCGCGCGCCGCTGGCGCGGCGCGGATGCGAATTTTCGTACGAAAATTCGGGGGGCTCTGCCCCCGTCCTTCGGACTCCCCCGGGATATTTGTGAAACGGAGAAGCGCGGGGCGGGCGTCAGGTGAGGTCGGCGTGGCGGAAGCAGCCCGTGACGTGGTCGTTCACCAGGCCCGTCGCCTGCATCCAGGCATAGGTGATCGTCGGGCCGCAGAAGCGGAACCCCTTGCGCTTCAGGTCCTTCGACACCTGTTCGCTGAGGGGGGTGAAGGCAGGCACGTCCGCCATCGTCGCCCGGCAGGGCTGCAGGGGCGCGCCGTCGACGTAGCCCCACATGAGATCGGCGAAGGTCTCCGGCCCGCCGAGATCGAGGAAGGCCTGCGCGTTGGTGATCGTCGCCTCGATCTTGCCGCGGTGGCGCACGATGCCGGGGTCGACCAGCAGGCGCGCGACCTCCGCCTCGCCCCAACGGGCGATCACCTCCGGGTCGAAGCCCTTGAACGCCGCTCGGAAGGCCTCGCGCTTCCTGAGGATGGTGATCCAGGCAAGCCCGGCCTGGAACCCGTCGAGGATCAGCTTCTCCCAGAGCGCGCGGCCACAGCGTTCCGGCACGCCCCATTCGGTGTCGTGGTAGGCGACATAGAGCGGATCGTCGCCGCACCATTCGCAGCGCCCGGCCTGAACCATCTCGGAAACCTCGTAGAATGAGCGCAAAATGCCGAATTTCATGCTTCCTTAAGGGGCGGGGTGGCATGACCGCAAGGACTTTGCAGGCGGAGAGACCGGGATGGGCCACATGCGGGGAAAGCTTGTCGACGCGGGGCTGGGCAGCCCGCTCGACGTGGCGATCACCCAACGCGACCGCGGCACGCTTGCCATGGTGCGCCAGGCGCTGGAACGGGGCGATGCGCTGCTCGCCTACCAGCCGGTGATGCGCGCCGATGGCGCCGGCGTCGCCTTCTGGGAGGGGCTGATCCGCCTGCTGGACGAAACCGGCCGCGTGATCCCCGCCCGCGATTTCATCGGCGTGGTCGAGGAGCAGGACCTCGGCCGGCAGATCGATTGCGCAGCCCTCAGGATGGGGCTGTCGGCCTTGGCGGCGCATCCGTCGCTCAGGCTGGCCGTCAACATGTCGGCGCGCTCCGTCGGCTACCCCGGCTGGATGCAGATCCTGCGGCGTGCGTTGAAACGCAGGCCGGATGTCGGGCAGCGGCTGATCCTGGAAATCACCGAAACCTCCGCCATGCAGATGCCCGAGATCGTGCAGGTCTTCATGGAGGAGTTGCAGGACAAGGGCGTGACCTTCGCGCTCGATGATTTCGGCGCGGGCTACACCGCCTTCCGGCACCTGAGGCATTTCTGCTTCGACATCCTGAAGATCGACGGGCAGTTCGCCCGCAACGTGGACGGCGACGCCGACAACCAGGTCCTGTGCGAGGCGCTGATCTCGCTCGGCCACCACTTCGACATGGTCGTCGTCGCCGAGGCCGTCGAAACCGACGCGGAGGCGCGCTGGCTTGGCGCGGCCGGTGTGGACTGCCTGCAGGGCTATCACTTCGGCGCGCCGAGCATGACGCCGCCATGGGCGCCACCCGCCCGGCCGGCGCATGGAGCGCCCCGCGGCTGAGACACCGTGTCAGGTGTCACGCGCCCCGCGCCGCGTTTACCAAGTCCCCCGAGAGATGAACCCGCCATGGCGGCTGCAACCGCTCGTGGCGCACTCCATGAAAGGGATTTCCATGACCAATGTCGTCATCGCCTCGGCCGCGCGCACCGCCGTGGGCAGCTTCCTCGGCTCCTTCGCCAACACGCCCGCGCATGAGCTGGGCCGCGTGGTGATCGAGGCCGTCGTCGAGCGTGCGGGCATCGACAAGTCCGAGGTCTCGGAAACGATCCTCGGCCAGGTGCTGACGGCCGCGCAGGGCCAGAACCCGGCGCGCCAGGCGCATATCAACGCGGGTCTTCCCAAGGAATCGGCCGCCTGGGGCATCAACCAGGTCTGCGGCTCGGGCCTGCGCGCCGTCGCGCTCGGCGCGCAGCACATCATGCTGGGCGATGCGTCGATCGTCGTGGCCGGCGGCCAGGAAAACATGTCGATGTCGCCCCATGCCGCCGCGCTCCGCCAGGGGCAGAAGATGGGCGACATGTCCTACATCGACACGATGATCCGCGACGGCCTCTGGGACGCGTTCAACGGCTACCACATGGGCCAGACCGCCGAGAACGTCGCCCAGCAGTGGCAGATCAGCCGCGAGATGCAGGACGAATTCGCCGTGGGCTCCCAGAACAAGGCCGAGGCCGCGCAGAAGGCCGGCAAGTTCGCCGACGAGATCGCGGCCGTGACGATCAAGACCCGCAAGGGCGACATCGTGATGGAGAGCGACGAGTACATCCGCCACGGCGCCACGATGGAGGCGATGGCCAAGTTGCGCCCGGCCTTCACCAAGGACGGCAGCGTGACGGCTGCGAACGCCTCGGGCCTGAACGACGGCGCGGCGGCGACGCTGCTGATGTCGGCCGACGAAGCCGAGCGCCGCGGGATCGAGCCGCTGGCGCGGATCGCCTCCTACGCGACCGCGGGCCTCGACCCGTCGATCATGGGCGTGGGCCCGATCTACGCGTCGCGCAAGGCGTTGGAAAAGGCGGGCTGGTCCGTCGGCGATCTCGACCTGGTCGAGGCGAACGAGGCCTTCGCGGCGCAGGCCTGCGCGGTCAACAAGGACATGGGCTGGGACCCGGCCATCGTGAACGTGAACGGCGGCGCCATCGCCATCGGCCACCCGATCGGCGCCTCGGGCTGCCGGGTGCTGAACACGCTTCTGTTCGAGATGAAGCGCCGCGACGCGAAGAAGGGCCTCGCCACGCTCTGCATCGGCGGCGGCATGGGCGTCGCGCTCTGCGTCGAGCGGCCCTGACCCATCGGAAAAGGGCGCCTTCGGGCGCCCTTCCTACCGCGCCTCGCAGGAATTCATGAGTAACTTTATTGCGCCGTATGAGCGTAGCGCGTAACACCATTACCAATAACTTGTGCCAGACTGGAGGAGACCCATGGCAAGAGTAGCGCTCGTCACCGGCGGCAGCCGCGGCATCGGTGAGGCCATTTCGAAGGCGCTGAAGGCGGAAGGCTACGAGGTCGCCGCCACCTACGCCGGCAACGACGAGAAGGCCGCGGCCTTCACGGCGGAAACCGGGATCAAGACCTACAAGTGGAACGTGGCCGATTACGACTCGTCCAAGGCCGGCATCGCGCAGGTCGAGGCCGATCTCGGCCCCATCGACGTGGTCGTCGCCAACGCGGGCATCACCCGCGACGCGATGTTCCACCGCATGACGCCCGAGCAGTGGAAAGAGGTGATCGACACCAACCTGACGGGTGTCTTCAACACCGTCCACCCGGTCTGGCCGGGCATGCGCGACCGCCAGTTCGGGCGCGTGATCGTGATCTCCTCGATCAACGGCCAGAAGGGTCAGGCAGGGCAGGTGAACTATGCCGCGACCAAGGCGGGCGATCTGGGGATCGTGAAGAGCCTTGCGCAGGAAGGCGCGAAGTTCGGCATCACCGCCAATGCGATCTGCCCCGGCTACATCGCGACCGAGATGGTGATGGCGATCGACGAGTCCGTGCGCGAGAAGATCATCAAGGGCATCCCGGCGGGCCGCCTGGGCGAGCCCGAGGAGATTGCGCGCTGCGTGGTGTTCCTCGCCTCCGAGGACTCGGGCTTCATCAACGGCTCGACGATCTCGGCCAACGGGGCGCAGTTCTTCGTCTGACGCCCGATAACGGAAACGACAAAGGCCGGGGCAGCACCCCGGCCTTTTTTCATTCCCGAACCTGCCGCGCTCAGCGACGGCTGAAGATCGAGGCGACGCCACGCCAGAAGTAGCTGGCGCATTCCTGCCGCGCGGCCACGATCCGGGCGCGCATCTCGGGGGTATGTGCGAAGGTTTCCATCTGTCTCGTCCTTTCAGGTCAATGTCTTGACCTCCCTTGAGACGAGATATGGGTCAGTATTCGTGACCTTACCACTGCCAGAACCGAAACCCCGGGTTTCGCGAATTGCAGGGCTGTGGATGGGTCAGTCGGGCGTGTGCCGCGCCGTGGCGGTCCATCCGGCCGTCGAAGAGAGGCCGCGGCCCCGTCGCCGGGGCGCGGCCCCAGGCATGGCTCAGCTGTCGAGCCGGGTGATCTCTTCCTTCAGTCGGAGTTTTTCCTTCTTCAGCTCCCGGATCGCGAGATCGTCGATCCCCGGGCTGCGCTGCGCTTCTTCCACCTTTGCCGAGAGACTGGCGTGCTTCTTCTTGAGTTCCTGCAGGTGAGCGCCAAGCGACATGGGAGTCCTCCTCTCATTGATGTCAGTCGTGTGACGAGTGCATCACGGAACCCGAGTCGTGTCACGCAAAACAACCGGGAGAATACCTAGAATGCGATCGACCGCCGGTCAGTCGAAGGGCAAGGGGGCGCCGGCCCGCAGCACCGCCTCGGCCAGGTCGGTGTAATCCGGCGCATCCGCGCCATGCTCCGATCCGGCGTGGATCGTCACCGGCGCCAGCAGCCGAAAGGGCGCCTTCGCCCCTTTCCGCGCCCGGATCACCACGCGCCCGGCGGGTCGCCCCGCGCGCGGCTGCAGGGGCAGCACGGCGACCGCACCGAAGCCGTCCAGCGCCGACAGGCAATCGGGCAGACGCTCGGCAAGGTGGATCAGCGTGAGCCAACCCCCCGGCTTCAGCCGCGCCCGCGCGGTGGCGATCCAGGTGGCCAGGGGCGTCTCTTCGCGGTTTGCCGCCTCGCGCCCGGCATCGCGCGCGGATGTCCCGTCGCCCGCAGCGAAGTAGGGCGGATTGGCAATCACGTGGTCGAAGCTTCGTGAACGCAGCTCGGCGGGAAGATGCGCCAGATCGGCCTCGATCACCTCCATCTCCACCGCGGCGGCGGCCGCATTGGACCGTGCCAGCGCGGCGTAACCCGCCTGTCGCTCCACCCCTGCAAGGCGCGCACCCGGCACCCGTGCCGCCAGGCAAAGCGCCGCCGTGCCCACGCCGCAGCCCAGCTCCAGCACGCTCTCGCCCGCCCGCGCCGGGCAAGCGGCGGCCAGGAACACCGGGTCGGTCGCGGCGCGGTAGCCGTCGCGGGGCTGCTCGATCACCAGCCGCCCGCCGAGAAAGGCGTCGCGGGTCGTCGCGCTCACTCGCTCACCGGAAGCGCATTGTCGCGCAGGATGATCCGCGCGCGATACGCGTCGCAGCGCCGGACCAGCAGGCGACGCGGCAATATGCCGATGGAGCCTTCCAGCACGCTCATGTGGACGTCCATCTCGAACACCTCTATATCCTCGCCGGACAAAAGCGCCGAGGCGAAGGCGATCTCGGTCGGGTCGGTGCTGCGCATGATCTCGAGCATGGCAGCCATGTAAGCAGCCCCGGGCCCCATGTCGAGCCGGGGACCGTTGAAGGGGGAGAGGCGGATGAGCCTCGACGATGCAGCCACCAAGCCGCATGAGCGGATGCAGACCGCGCTGGACGCGGACCTTGCGGCCGTCAACACGCTGATCCGCGAACGCATGGCGTCGAAACACGCCCCCCGCATCCCCGAGGTGACCGCCCACCTGGTCGAGGCCGGCGGCAAGCGCGTGCGCCCGATGCTGACGCTCGCCGCGGCCCGGCTCTGCGGCTACGAGGGCGACGCGCACCAGAAACTCGCGGCCACGGTCGAATTCATCCACACCGCGACGCTGCTCCATGACGACGTGGTCGATGAAAGCCAGAAGCGGCGCGGCCGGCCCACCGCCAACCTGCTCTGGGACAACAAGTCGAGCGTTCTGGTGGGCGACTACCTCTTCGCGCGCGCCTTTCAGCTGATGGTGGAGACCGGGAACCTGCGGGTTCTGAACATCCTGTCCAACGCCGCCGCCGTCATCGCCGAGGGCGAGGTGCTGCAGCTGACCGCCGCCATGAACCTCGCCACGACCGAGGATATCTACCTCCAGGTGATCCGCGGCAAGACCGCCGCCCTGTTCGAGGCGGCCTGCGAGGTCGGCGGCGTCATCGCGGGCAAGCCCGATGACGTGGTGCAGGCGCTCGCGACCTATGGCGACGGGCTTGGCATCGCCTTCCAGATGGCCGACGACCTGCTCGACTGGGGCGGCAGCACCGGCGAGATCGGCAAGAACACCGGCGACGATTTCCGCGAACGCAAGCTGACCCTGCCGGTGATCCGCGCGGTGGCCCGCGCCGACGAGGCCGAGCGCGCCTTCTGGGTGCGCACCATCGAGAAGGGCGACCAGCGCGACGGCGACCTCGAGCAGGCGATGGCGCTTCTCCAGCGCCACGGCACGCTCGAGGAAACGCGGGACGAGGCCTTCGCCTGGACCGCCCGCGCGCAACAGGCGCTCACCGCCCTGCCAGAGCATCCGCTGCGCGACATGATGAACGACCTGGCGGATTACGTCGTCGCAAGGCTGAACTGACGATCCTGCAGAAGAAGCGGATCAGCCGAGGACCGGCGCCGCCTCGACCCACCATCCGGGTTCCGCCGCGGCGATCTGCTGCGCCGCGGCCTGCGCTGCGACCTCCTCGGCGAACAGGCCGAAACAGGTCCCGCCCGAGCCCGACATCCGCGCGAGCAGGCAACCGGGCCGCGTGTCCAGCCGGTCGAGGACCTCGCCGATCACGGGCACGGTCGCACGGGCCGGCGGCTCCAGATCGTTGCGCGCGCCGCACAGCCAGCCGGCAAACCCCGCCGCATCGGGCCAGCCCTCGGCGGGCGGGGGCGGAAGCGGCGGGTTCTCGCGCCGCTCCAGCGCCGAGAAGACCGCGCCGGTCGGCACCTCGACGCCCGCGTTGACCAGCACCAGCCACAGCGGCGGCAGGGGTGGCAGGGGGTCCAGCACCTCGCCGATCCCCGACATGCGCATCGGCCGCCCCGCCGCGCAGACCGGCACGTCGGCGCCCAGCGACAGCACCGCCCCGGCGTCCGGCATCGGAACCTGCCAGAGGTCCGACAGGCCGCGCAGCGCCGCCGCGGCATCCGCCGATCCGCCGCCGATCCCGCCCGCGTGGGGAAGGTGCTTCTCCAGCGTGATCGCCGCCCCGTGGCCCGGCGGGAAAAGCTCGGCCGCGCGCCACACGAGGTTGCGCCGGTCCACCGGCACACCGGCCGACCGCGGCCCCGTGACCGTCAGCGACAGGGCCGGGTCGGCCTCGATCGTCAGCCAGTCGCCCACGCCCGCGAAGACCACGACCGAGTCGAGCAGGTGATAGCCGTCATCCCGCCGCCCGGTAACGTGCAGCGCAAGGTTGACCTTGGCCGGCGCGAACAGCCTCACTGGCCTTCGCCCACCCCGCCCTCTTCCTCGAGCACCCGGTCGAGGCCGATGTCGAGCTTGCGGCGGATGCGGTCGGCGTCTTCCTCGGTCGGATCGAAGCTCAGGGCGCGCTCCCACTGAAAGCGGGCTTCACGCTGGCGGCCCACCATCCAGTAGACGTCGCCGAGATGGTCGTTGACGATCGGATCGTTGGGAAGAAGCTCGATGGCGCGCTCCATCGGCGCGACCGCCTCCTCGAAGCGGCCGAGGCGGTAGAACACCCAGCCGAGGCTGTCGACGATGTAACCCGAGTCCGGCCTGAGCGCGACGGCGCGCTCGATCATGCCAAGCGCCTCGTCCAGGTTGCGACGCCGTTCCACCAGCGAATAACCGAGGTTGTTCAACACCTGCGGCTGCTCGGGGTTCAGCACCAGCGCCTGCCGGAAGTCGGCCTCCGAGGCGACATCGTCGCCCATCTGCTCGTGGCAGATGCCGCGCGTGAAATAGAGAACCCAGTAGCGGGACTGCGTGATGTCCACGAGGTCCAGCGCCGCCGTGTAGGCCTCGATCGCCGCGTCGCATTGATCGGTCCGGCGCAGCGCGTCGCCCAGCGACGCCTGCACCGTGGCAAAGGTTCCGTAGGCCCCGGCCAGCTCGCGCAGGGTCGAGACCGCGGCGGTCCCGCGGTCATCCTCGAGATAGGCTTCGCCGCGGCCGAGCTGCGCCTCGATGTACTGGGGATCGCCCGGCGGCACTTCGGCGAAGGCGTCGGCGGCGAGGCTGTACTGACCCGACTCGAACAGCAGCCGGCCCGCGTACAGCAACGCCTCGGTATGACCGGGGTCGATGCCGTGGGCGGCGCGCGTGTAAAGAAGCGACCGCGTGCTCGATGCCCCCTCGGCGCCCAGCGCGCGGGCGATGGTGTAGAACACCTCGGCCAGGCCTTCCTGGGGCGTGGTGATGAAGCTGTAGGGCGGGGTCGTCTCCAGCGCCTCGATCTCGGCCTGGAGGCTCAGGAGGGCGGGGTCGGGGACAGATGACGTGAAGCGGTCCAGAAGCGCCAGAGCATCCGCGCGACGGTCAAGCTGGACAAGGATCTCGGCATGGGCGCGGACCGTGCGTTCGCTCTGCGCGACGGGGCCGAATTCCTGGCCCGACAGGATGGCGTCGGCCCCCTCGAAATCGCCGACCGCGGCACGGGCAAGCGCCAGGTGGACATGGGCCATGTCTGCAAGCCCGCCTTCGACGGCGGCCGCCTCGAAGGTCTCGGTCGCGCGGCGCATGTCGCCCTCGCCGAGGTAGATCCACCCCAGCGCCAGGTCGTCGATGAAGGGGCCCGCGCCCTGTCCGGCCTCGATCGCCGCGCGCGCGCCGACGAGGTCGCCCGCGCCAAGGCCCTGCACCATCCGCACGAGGTACACGATCTCCTGCGTTTGGTCGCCCTCCGGCAGCATGTCGGCGATGTCCGAGGCGCGGCCCCACTGACCGAGGGCGGCATTCACGAACATCGCGTTGCCGATCAGCATCGGGTTGCCGGGGTCCGCGGCCAGCGCGTTCTCGAAGTAGATGGCCGCGGCGCGGTGATTGCCGTCGATGATCGCCGTGCGTGCCGCGAGGTACGGCCCGGCAAGGCCCGGGCCCGTCTCCTGTGCCGATGCTGGAGTGCCCAGCGCGAGGGCGAGGGCAAACGGCAGGATGGGCAGGAAGCGGTGCGGCATCGGTGGTCTCCCGGTGTTCGACGGGGAGACTAGGGCCCGGGCGGGGCGAGGGCAATGCGCCCCCGGCCCAGCCCGGAAAAATCCGATCACATGTTCGGGTAGTTCGGCCCGTCACCGCCCTGCGGCACGGTCCAGTGGATGTTCTGCGACGGATCCTTGATGTCGCAGGTCTTGCAATGGACGCAATTCTGGAAGTTGATCACGAAGCGCGCGTCCTTGCCCTCTTCCTCGACCACCTCGTAGACCCCCGCAGGGCAGTAACGCTGCGCGGGTTCCGCGTATTCGGGCCAATTGACCGCGATCGGCACGCTCGCGTCCTTCAGCGTCAGGTGGGCGGGCTGGCTTTCCTCGTGGTTGGTCATCGAGTAGCTGACATTGGTCAGCCGGTCGAAGCTGAGAACGCCGTCGGGCTTGGGATAGTCGATCGGCTTGAAGCCCTTGGCCTTCCCGGTCGCCTCGGCGTCCGACTTGCCGTGGCGGATCGTTCCAAAGACCGAGACCCCGAACAGGCTGTTCGTCCACATGTCGAACCCGCCAAGACCAAGACCGCCCAGAAGCCCGTACTTCGACCAGAGCGGCTTCACGTTCCGCACGGGCTTCAGGTCGCGGGCGATCGGCCCGTCCTTGTGGAGGAAATCGTCATAGGCGGTCAGCTCGTCGCCCGCCCGGCCCGCGGCGATGGCCGCCGCCGCGGCCTCGGCCGCCTCGATCCCCGAGAGCATCGCGTTGTGGTTGCCCTTGATCCGCGGCACGTTCACCAGCCCCACGCCGCAGCCCAGGATCGCCACGCCCGGCGCAACCGCCTTGGGCATCGACTGCCAGCCGCCCTCGCTGATCGCGCGCGCGCCGTAGGCGATGCGCTTTCCGCCCTTCAGAAGCTCGGCCACCATCGGGTGATGCTTGAAGCGCTGGAACTCCATGTAGGGGTAGAGATACGGGTTCTCGTAATTCAGGTGGACGACGAAGCCCACGTAGACCTGGTTGTTGTCGAGGTGGTAGATGAACGACCCGCCGCCGGCTTGCCTGCCCAGGGGCCAGCCCATCGTGTGAACGACCTTGCCCTCCTGGTGCTTCGCGGGGTCGATCTCCCAGATCTCCTTCATCCCGAGACCGAATTTCTGCGGGTCCTTGCCGGCCTGAAGCTCGTATTTCGCCAGCACCTCCTTGGTCAGCGAGCCGCGCACGCCCTCGCCCAGCAGCACGTATTTGCCGTGCAGCTCCATCCCCGGCTCGTAGCCGTCGCCCGGCGTGCCGTCGGGATTCTTGCCGAACTCGCCCGCGACCACGCCCTTCACTTCGCCGTTTTCGCCATAGACGATCTCGGAGCAGGACATGCCGGGGAAGATCTCGACGCCCAGCGCCTCGGCCTGTTCGGCAAGCCAGCGGCAGACGTTCCCCATCGAGACGATGTAGTTGCCGTGGTTGTTCATCAGGCCCGGCATGATCGCGTTGGGGATGCGCAGCTGCCCGGCCTCGCCCAGCATGTAGAAGCTGTCGCTGCGAACCGGCACGGTGACCGGCGCGCCCTTGGCCTTCCAGTCGGGGATCAGCCGGTTCAGGCCCACCGGGTCCAGCACCGCGCCCGACAGGATGTGCGCCCCCACCTCCGAGCCCTTCTCGAGGACCACGACATTCAGATCGGCATCGATCTGCTTCAGCCGGATCGCGGCCGACAGGCCCGCAGGCCCCGCACCGACGATGACGACATCGTATTCCATGCTCTCGCGTTCGATCTCGGACATTCCCTTACCCCTGGCTGACGTCAGGGCCGCGTTTTGCGGCGGCTCACGCAATAATGTTTCGCGACTGCGTAGGGAAACCTGGCCCGCGGGTCAATCGTGACGCGGCATCACGGTGTCGCAGGAGGGGGGCAGTTGACTTGCGAGAGGCCTGTATATACAAACGGATATACAAATTTTGCGTTCGGCCAGAAATGAAAAATTAAGGAAATTAGCCGACAGACCTTCCCGGAGGAGGGCGCGGCTTGTGTGGTTCGAATGGTCCGAGGAAAAGCGACGTGCCAACCTGTCTAAGCATGGCGTGGACTTTGAATGGGCTGCGTTGGTTTTCGCGGGTCCGCTTCTTGTCGTGGAGGATGTCCGGCAGGATTACGGCGAACAAAGGTTCCGGGCACTCGGGGAAGTGGATGGAGAGGTCTTTGTCGTCATCTACACGCAGCGCAGGGACCGGACGAGACTGATTTCGGCGTGGAAGGCAGGAAGGAAAGACCGTGAGCGATATCAGGACCGCAACGCTTGAAGAGCTGCTCGAGAAGAAACGGCGCGGCGAGATCACCCCTCCCGCGCCCGACGCGCCGGAATACGACCTGCCCGATGAATTCTGGGAACGGGCCGAGGTCGTCTACCCCGAGCGCAAGACCCCCGTTTCCCTCCGCGTCGAGGCCGAGGTGCTGGAGTGGTTCAAGGCCCAGGGCCCCGGCCACCTCACCCGGATGCAGGCCGTCCTGCGCGCCTATGTCGAAGCGAAGCGCAAGCAGGAAGACAGCTCCAAGGGCTAAGGGGCTAGAACCACCCTCCGCCGCGGCATAGGTCTGGGGAAACCCCTTCGGAGTGACCCCCATGCCCCTGAGCCTCGTCTACCTCGCCCTCGTCATCGTCGGCGCGATCCTGCCCTGGACGTATTTCTACGCCTGGTTCGATGCGAACGGCTGGTCGCTCTCGGCCATGATCGACGCGTGGTACGTGAACGACGCCACCACCGCGCTGGTCTACGACCTGACCATCGCCGCCATCGCGCTGACGATCTGGGCGCTGGTGGAAGCCGTCCGCGGCAACCGCTGGTTCCTGCTGGTCATCCCCGCCACCTTCGGCATCGGGGTCAGCTGCGGCCTGCCGCTGGCGCTGTTCCTGAAGGCGCGCGAAACGGCCTAGAAGTCGATGGCGAGGCCCTTCTTCTCCCAATCGCCGTAGCGCACCGGTTCCGGGCCGTCACGGCCGCCCAACTCGGTCGGCAAGGCCACGTCCTTCGCCGCCTTGCGGCGCGCCTCGGCCTCGGCCAGCGCGCGCTGTGCGGCGGGGGGCAGGTGCGAGATGTCGCGGGTATCAGGCTGATCGCTCATCGCCGGGGTCCTTGTCGTCCTGTCCCCCGTGATATACGCGGCGGGGCTTCTGGAACAAGGGTTCGGACATGGCGCTGGAGGCACGCAAGGCCGCACTGAAGGCACTGGACTGGGTGCTGCGCGAGCGTCGGATGCTCGCCCATCTGCCCGCCGACACGCGGCTTGCGCCCGCAGATGCGGCGGGCGCGGCGCGGCTGGCCTCGCTCGTCCTGCGCAACCTCGAGCCGCTCGATGCCTGCCTCGCCCCCTATCTCGACCGCAAGCCGCCGCTTCCCGCGCTCCTCATCCTGCGGCTGGCCGCCGCCGAGCTTCTGATCGCGGGCGAGGACGCCCATGGCGTCGTCGACAGTGCCGTGACCCTGGCCAAGCGCGGCAAGAAGACCGCCCGGATGGGCGGCATGGTCAACGCCGTCCTGCGCAAGGTGGCCGCCGAAGGGCCGGAGCGGTTTGCAGCCGCCCCGCCGCAGCGCCTGCCGGGCTGGATCGGCGGGCCGGTCAAGAAACGCTGGGGCGCCGAGGTGCTGCGCGCCATCGAGGTCGCGCATGTCGCCCTTCCGCCCATCGACGTGACCGTGAAGCCCGGCGCGACAGTCGATATCCCCGAGGCCACGCGCCTGCCCACCGGCAGCCTGCGGATGCCGCCCGGCACGCAGGTCACCGCGCTGCCGGGCTACGCCGAGGGCGCGCTCTGGGTGCAGGACGCCGCCGCGGCCTTGCCCGTCCGCCTTCTGGGCGAGGTCAGGGGCAAGCGCGTCCTCGACCTTTGCGCAGCGCCGGGCGGCAAGACGATGCAACTGGCCGCCATGGGCGCCGAGGTGACGGCGCTCGACCTCTCCGAGCCGCGCATGGGCCGCGTGCGCGAGAACCTCGCCCGGACGGGCCTGACGGCCGAGCTGGTCATCGGCGACGCGCTTGAGCACGCCGCCGGGCCATACGACGCGATCCTCCTCGACGCGCCCTGCACCGCCTCGGGCACCATCCGCCGTCACCCCGACCTGCCGCATGTGAAAAGCTGGACCGAGGTCGAGCCACTGACGCGCCTTCAGATGCGCCTCCTCGATCATGCGCTGACGCTGCTGAATCCCGGCGGCACGCTGGTCTACTGCACCTGTTCCCTGCTTCCGGTCGAAGGGGAATTCCAGGTCACCGCCGCGCTGAAACGTCACGATGGGCTCAGCGTCATCCCCGCCAATGCGCGCGCGCTGGGCGGCGACGAAACCTGGCAGAGCGCCGAGGGCGGGCTGCGGCTGCGGCCCGATCTCTGGCCCGGTATCGGCGGGATCGACGGGTTTTACATGGCCGCCCTCACCCGACAGTGACACCGCGCGGAGCGGCGCGTATCCTGCCCCGCAAGAGACCCGGATCGAGCAGAAGCCCAGAAATGGCCGACCCAGACGAGACCGAGACCACAGCGCCCCCGGCCGGGGGCGACGTGCGCCTGTCCGACCGCTGGGCGGCCTGGCGCGCGGGCCTGTCGGGGCCGCGGGTGCGCGGCTTCACCTGGCAGCCGGAACCGAGCTTCGCAGGGTCCGAGGCCCGGGGGCGGCAGCTGATGGCGGGCAACCTCGTGCTCGGTGGTCGGCTCGTCGAGGCGCAGGGACGCCTGCCCTGGGACATCCCGCCTCCGAACGAGGCCTTCCTCGAGGCGCTGCACGGCTTCAACTGGCTCGACGACCTGGCAACTGTGCCGGGGGGGGCGGGGCGCAAGACGGCGCAGGCCTGGCTATCGGGCTGGCTGAAGCGATACGGCGGCGCGCGCGGGCCAGGCTGGACGCCCGATCTGACCGGGCGGCGGCAGATGCGGTGGATCACCCATGCGATGTTCCTGATGAACGGCCAGACCCCCGAAGACCGCCGCCGCTTCTTCGCCACGCTCGGGCGGCAGGGGGGGCTCTTGCAGGCGCGCTGGCGCAACGCGCGCCGCGGGTTGCCGCGGTTCGAGGCGCTGACCGGTCTCGCCTATTCCGCCTGCGCGCTGACGGGGATGGAGACGCTCCTCAAACCCGCGCTGACGGCGCTGGCCCAGGAATGTGCGCAGGACATCGACGCGAGCGGCGGCATCGTCACCCGCAACCCGGAGGAGCTTCTGGAGGTCTTCCACCTGCTCACCTGGGTCTCGTCGATCCTAAGGGATATCGGCAAGCCCGCCGATCCCGCCATCGACACCGCGATCCTGCGCATCGCGCCGACCCTGCGCAGCCTGCGCCACGCCGACGGCACGCTCGTGCGGATGCATGGCGGCGGGCAGGGCGCACCGGGGCGGCTCGATGCGGCGCTGGCGCGCTCGAACGTGCGCCCCGCCCGCGTGAAGGGGCTGGCGATGGGCTATGCGCGCCTTGGCGGGCGTCGCGTATCGCTGATCGTGGATGCCGCGCCGCCGATGCTGGGGCCGGGCAGCTTCGACGCCCATGCCTCGACCCTTGCCTTCGAGCTGGTCTCGGGCCGGCAGCCCGTCGTCGTCTCGGCGGGCTCGGGGCGCCGCTTCGGCGCAGCCTGGCGGCGGGCGGGACGGGCCACGGCCAGCCACTCGACCCTGTCGCTGATGGGCTATGCCAGCGCGCGGCTGGCGCGCGGCGGCGACCGCAACCCACCCGAGAAACAGGATTTCGTGCAGGGCCCCGCAACGGTCGAGGTGCAGCAGGCCGAGATGAAGACGGCCGACGGCCTTGCCCTGTCGCATGACGGGTGGCGCAAGACCCACGGGCTCGTCCACCTGCGCTCGCTCCAGCTCGACCGCGACGGCAGCCTGTTGCGCGGCGAGGACGGCCTCGCGGCGATGACCGAACGCGACCGCGCCACGCTCGACCGCGTCCTCGCGCGGCTTCCCGCCGACATCGGCCTGCGCTACGCGGTGCGCTTCCACCTCCACCCCGACGCCAGCGCCGAGATCGACATGGGCGGCACCGCGGTGTCGATCCAGCTTCCGGGGCGCGAGACATGGGTCTTCCGCTACGGCGGCGACGCGAAGCTGACGCTGGAGCCCTCGGTCTATCTCGACGGCGGGCGGGTGAAGCCGCGCGCGACAAAACAGATCGTTCTCACCGGCGCGCTCACCGGGTATGGCAGCGCCGTGAGCTGGACGCTCGCGCGCCCCGTGGGCCTTCTGGCCGCGCCGGGCGCGGATGAGCAAGACGACTGAAAAGGACATCCCCCCATGACCACCGTGCCCCTGCGCCGCGCGCTGATTTCCGTGTCCGAAAAGACCGGGCTGATCGAGTTTGCCACCGCGCTGGACGCCGCGGGGGTCGAGCTGCTCTCGACCGGGGGCACCGCGCGCAGCTTGCGCGACGCGGGCCTGCCGGTGCGCGACGTGGCCGAGGTGACGGGCTTTCCCGAGATGATGGACGGCCGCGTGAAAACACTGCACCCGATGGTGCATGGCGGGCTTCTGGCGCTGCGCGACAATGCCGAGCATCTGGCGGCGATGGAGGCGCACGGGATCGGTGCGATCGACCTTCTGGTCGTGAACCTCTATCCGTTCGAGGCGACCGTCGCCTCGGGCGCGGATTACGACACCTGCATCGAGAACATCGACATCGGCGGCCCCGCGATGATCCGCGCCGCGGCCAAGAACCACGCCTTTGTCGGCGTGGTGGTCGATACCGAGGATTACGCCGACGTTCTGGCCGAACTGGCCGCCCAGGGCGGCACCACGCTTGCCTTCCGCCAGCGCCTCGCGCGCACCGCCTATGCGCGGACGGCGGCCTATGACGCGGCTGTTTCCAGCTGGATGGCGGGTGCCCATGGCGATGCCACCCCGCGCCGCCGCGCCTTTGCCGGGACGCTGAAGCAGACGATGCGCTACGGCGAGAACCCGCACCAGGCGGCGGCCTTCTACACCGACGGCTCGAACCGCCCCGGCGTCGCCACCGCCGTGCAGCACCAGGGCAAGGAGCTGAGCTACAACAACATCAACGACACCGACGCGGCCTTTGAACTGGTGGCGGAATTCGCGCCCGAGGACGGCCCGGCTTGCGCGATCATCAAGCACGCCAACCCCTGCGGCGTGGCCCGCGGCGCGACGCTGGCCGAGGCCTATCAGAAGGCCTTCGACTGCGACCGCACCAGTGCGTTTGGCGGCATCGTCGCGCTGAACGGCACGCTCGACGGGGCCACGGCCGAGGAGATCGTCAAGATCTTCACCGAGGTCGTCATCGCGCCGGACGCCGACGAGGAGGCCCGCGCGATCTTCGCCGCGAAAAAGAACCTGCGGCTTCTGACCACGGGCGCGCTGCCCGATCCGCGCGCGGCCGTGACCGCGTGGAAACAGGTCGCGGGCGGGCTTCTGGTGCAGGACAAGGATACCGGTTTCGTGGCCGAGGCCGACCTGAAGGTGGTGACGAAGCGCGCGCCTTCGGCTTCCGAGATGGCCGACCTGCGCTTTGCCTGGACGGTGGCCAAGCATGTGAAGTCCAACGCCATCGTCTACGTGAAGGACGGGGCGACCGTGGGTGTCGGCGCGGGCCAGATGAGCCGCGTGGACAGCTCGACCATCGCCGCCCTCAAGGCGGGCCGCATGGGCGCGGAGCTGGGCCTGCCCGAGACGCCCGCCAAGGGCTCGGTCGTGGCCTCGGATGCGTTCTTCCCCTTCGCCGATGGCCTGATGGCCGCGGCCGAGGCGGGGGCCACGGCGATCATCCAGCCCGGCGGGTCGATGCGCGACGAGGAGGTCATCGCGGCCGCGGACGCGGCGGGCCTTGCGATGGTCTTCACGGGGATGCGCCACTTCCGCCACTGAGCACGCGGGTCCGTCCCGCCCGACGCCCCCGTTGCCCGCGCAGCGCAAGACGGATGCGGGCGCTTGACGGTCCGGACGAAGGGGGCTGCGCCTTGTCGCGGAGCGGCACCAGCGCCACGGCGGGCGCTTTCTTGCCCGCCGGGACCCATCCCGCATGCCGACCCGTCATTCCTGCCGTATGATAGGACGTGGTGCCCGGTCTTCGGGCGGGCCACGACAGGACAAGGGATAACCGCATGACACCGCTTGCCAAGGTCCGCACCTGCATCTGGATCGAGACCGACGCCGCCGGGGCGGCGCAGCTCTACACGGCGCTTCTGCCGGGCTCGCGCATCCTCGACCGGCAGGCGTTCGAGCACATGCTGACCCATGAACCCGAGGGCGTCCGGGTGATCGAGATCGAACTTGCCGGAACCCCCTACACCCTGCTCGAGGCCGGGCCACACCACCCGCCGACCGACCGCTTGTCGATCTCGATCGCAACCGATGACCAGGCCGAGACCGACCGGCTCTGGGACGCGCTCACCGCCGACGGCGGGCAGGAGATGCCCTGCGGATGGCTGCGCGATCGATGGGGCGTGGCGTGGCAGATCACGCCGCGCCGCGTGACCGAGATGGCCGCGAGCGGCGCGCCGGCGCGCGTCTCGGCGATGATGCGCGCGATGATGGGGATGACCCGGCTGGACCTTGCCGCACTCGAGGCCGCCTTTGACGCGGGCTGATGCCGCGCGTACTGGCCATTGCCACCGGCTTGGCCTATCCCGGCGAAAATGCCAGCCACGGAACGACCGATGCGCCTCGTCCTGATCTCCGCCGCGATCTGGTTCGCCCTCGACCAGGGCTCCAAATACGCCGTGGTTCACGCCATGGGCCTGATCGAGCGCGGCGTGATCGAGGTCTTCCCGCCACTCCTCACCTTCAGGATGGGCTGGAACACCGGCATCAATTTCGGCCTCTTCTCCGGCGGCCCCGAAACGACGCGCTGGGTGCTCATCGGAATCGCCGTCGCGATCACGGCCTGGCTGCTGTGGTGGTCGAGGAACGGCCTGACCCGGCCCATCGCGCTGATCTCGGCGGGCGCGGTGGTCGGCGGTGCGCTGGGAAACACCCTCGACCGGCTGATTTACGGGGCCGTCGCGGATTTCCTGAACATGTCCTGCTGTGGCATAGACAACCCGTTTGCCTTCAACGTTGCCGATATCGGCATCTTCGCGGGCGCCTTCGGGTTGCTGATCTTCGCCAATGACAGCAAGATGCCCCGTGACGACGCCTGAGATTTGCGATAGACCCCGGGCTCAAGGATGACGAAGGACCACCGGATGCCGCGCCTGATCAAGACACTCACGCTTGGTGCCGCGCTTGTTGCGCTGGCCGCCTGCGGCGGGGCGGGCGACCCGAGGCTGATGAACCTGCGCAACACCGAATCCGGTCCTGACGAGTTCTCGGTGCTTCCGACCGAACCGATCGAGATGCCCCAGAACCTGCGCGAACTTCCGCCGCCGACGCCCGGTGGCATGAACCGCACCGATCCCGACCCCGAGGGCGACGCGATCCGTGCGCTGGGCGGCAACCCCGAGCGCGCCGCGCGCGCGTCGGGCGACGTGATTTCCTATGCCTCGCGCTTCGGCGTCGCGCCCGACATCCGTGGCACGCTTGCCGCGGAGGACCTTGAGTATCGTCGCAGCAACGATGGCCGGCTCCTCGAGCGCATCTTCAACGTCAACGTCTATTTCCGCGCGTATCGCCCCATGGCGCTGGACCGCTATGCCGAGCTCGAGCGCCTGCGCAGGGCAGGGATCCGCACGCCCGCGGCCCCGCCGCAGGAACTGTTCGAGTGATCGCTCACAGCCGCGTCAACGCCGGTTGATGCCGGCAACGCAACGCATATCTTCCCAGAAACACCCGCAATCCGGAGGATGCGCATGCTGCGTCGCCTTGCGCTGGCCCTTGGGCTGACACTGACCCCCTTCGTGGCGCAGGCCGCGGGCGAGGTCGCCGAGTTCATGCTCGACAACGGCATGCAGGTCGTCGTGATCGAGGATCATCGCACCCCTGCGGTCACCCACATGGTTTGGTACCGCACCGGCGCCGCCGACGAGCCGCCCGGCCAGTCGGGCATCGCCCATTTCGTCGAGCACCTGATGTTCAAGGCCACCGACGATCTGGCCTCGGGAGAGTTCTCGGCCACGGTCGAGGCGAATGGCGGGTCGGACAATGCCTTCACCAGCTGGGATTACACCGGCTACATCCAGCGCGTCGCCGCAGACCGTCTTGGCCTGATGATGCAGATGGAAGCCGACCGGATGCGGGACCTCGTCTTTGACCCGGTGGAAGTGGCGACCGAGCGGAGCGTCATCATCGAGGAGCGCGCGCAGCGCACCGACAGCTCGCCCGGCGCCCTCTTCAACGAGCAGATGGCCGCGGCCTTCTATCTCAACCATCCCTACGGCATCCCGATCGTCGGATGGCGCCACGAGATCGAGGCGCTGACGCTCGAGAACGCGCGCGCCTTCTACGACACCTGGTACCACCCCAACAACGCGATCCTGATCGTCGCGGGCGACGTCACCCCCGAGGAGGTGCTGACGCTCGCGCAGGAGCATTACGGCCCGATCCCGGCCTCGGACAACCTGCCGCCGCGCATGCGCCCGACAGAACCGCCCCACATCGCCGACCGGCGCATCCATTTCGAGGACGAGCGCGTCGCGACCCCCTACGTCTCGATCCGCATGCTCGCCCCCGTGCGCGAGCCCGGCGACCAGGCCGAGGCAGCGGCACTGGTCTATCTCTCCGAGCTCCTGGGCGGAAGCGGCCAGACCTCGCTGATGGGGCGCAGGCTCCAGATCGAGGAAGAACGCTCGCTCTTCGTGGGCACCTTCTACGATGCGACCAGCGTTGATCCCTCGGGCTTCTCGATGGTCAACGCGCCGGTGCCCGGCGTCTCGCTGGAAGAGGCCGAGGACGATCTCTGGCGCATGGTCGAGACCTTCCTCGAGGAAGGCATCGACCCCGGGCATTTCGCCCGCATCCAGTTCCAGATCGAGGCCGGCGAGATCTACGAGGAAGACGACACGCAGGGCCTTGCCCGCAGTTATGGCATGCAACTGACCACGGGCCTGAGCGTCGCCGATGCCGAGGCCTGGACCGAGGTTCTGGCCGCGGTGACGCCCGAGGACGTGATGGCGGCCGCCCGGCGGCTCTTCGACGATCCTTCGACCGTCACCGGCTACCTGATGCGCCCGCCCGAACCCGACACCGAAGCGGACACCACGGAGGTGAGCCAATGATCGCCCGCATCGCCGCCGCGCTTGTCGCCTGTGTCCTCGCCCTCCCGGCGTCGGCCGATATCGAGATCGAGGAAGTGACCTCTCCCGGCGGGATCGAGGCATGGCTCGTCGAGGACGCGTCGATCCCCTTCGTGGCGCTGGAGTTCTGGTTCCTCGGCGGCAGTGCCCTCGACCCCGCGGAGAGCCGCGGCGCGACCTACCTGATGACCGGCCTGCTCGAGGAAGGCTCCGCCGACATGGACGCGCAGGGCTTCGCGGCGGCACTCGAGGGACTGGCCGCGAGCTTCGACTTCGACAGCTACCGCGATGCCGTGGTCATCAGCGCGCAGATGCTGACGCAGAACCGCGATGCGGCCGCCGACCTGCTGCGTGCCGCCCTGACCCAACCGCGCTTCGACGAGACCGCGATCGAGCGGGTGCGCGGGCAGGTCCTTTCGATCATCGAGAGCAACGCCCGCGATCCGGGCGAGATCGCGTCCACGACATTCAGCGCGCTGGCCTACGGAGATCATCCCTATGGCTCCGCGCAGGAGGGCTCGGCCGAGACGGTCGGCGCGCTGACCCGCGACGACATCCTGGCCGCCCATCGCGCGGCCCTGACACGCGAACGGGTGGTCGTGGGGGCCGCCGGCGACATCTCGCCCGAGGAGCTTGGCCTCCTGATCGACCGCATCCTCGGCGACCTGCCGGCCGAGGCCCCGCCGCGTCCCGGCCTGGCCGAGTTCGGCCTCGACGGCGGCACCACGGTGGTCGATTTCCCGAGCCCCCAGTCCGTCGCCTATTTCGGTCATCGCGGGATCGAGCGTGACGACCCCGACTTCTTCGCCGCCTTCGTGCTGAACCAGGTGCTCGGCGGCGGCGGCTTCCGCTCGCGCCTGATGGAGGAGGTCCGCGTCGAGCGCGGCCTGACCTACGGCATCAGCACCTTCCTGTCGCTCGCCGACCTGTCGCCCGCGCTTCTCGGCCAGTTCTCGTCCTCGAACGATCTCGTGGGCGAGGCAATCGAGGTGGTGCGCGACCAGTGGGCCGACATCGCCGCGAACGGCATAACTCAGGAAGAGCTGGACGCCGCCATCCGCTACATGACCGGCGAATACCCGCTGCGCTTCGACGGCAACGCGCGGATCGCCGGCATTCTCGCCGCGATGCAGTCGGACCAGATGCCCGTCGATTACATCGTGAACCGCAACGACTACGTCCGCGCCGTGACGCTTGACGACGTCAACCGCGTCGCGGCCGAACTGCTGCAACCCGAAGGGCTGCATTTCGTGGTGGTGGGCCGGCCCGAAGGGTTATCCCCCGGAAACTGACCGCGCGGGCCTTGGCCCGATGGGCGGGGGCATGCTAGGTTTTGCGGCATGTCCCTCGATGACCCCAAGATACGCCAAGAGTCGGGCCGTCCGGTCATCCGGCAGCTGGACGAGACCGCGATCAACCGGATCGCGGCGGGCGAGGTCGTGGAGCGCCCCGCCTCGGCCGTGAAGGAGCTGGTCGAGAACGCGCTCGATGCGGGCGCGCGCCGGGTTCTGATCGAGGTGGCCCATGGCGGCAAGTCGCTGATCCGCGTCACCGATGACGGGTGCGGCATGGGTCCCGAGGACCTGCCGCTGGCCCTCAGCCGGCACGCGACCTCCAAGATCGACGGCAGCGATCTGATGAACATCCGGAGTTTCGGCTTTCGTGGCGAGGCGCTTCCATCCCTCGGCGCGGTCGGCCGCCTGAGGATCGTCAGCCGCGCCGCGGGCGGCGAGGCGCACGAGATCAGCGTGACCGGGGGCGCGATGTCCGCCGTCCGCCCCGCGGCGCTTACCCGCGGTACGGTGGTGGAGCTGCGCGACCTGTTCTACGCCACGCCCGCGCGGCTGAAGTTCCTGCGCAGTGACCGCGCCGAGACACAGGCGATCTCGGACGTGGTGAAGCGTCTGGCGATGGCCGAGCCGGGCGTGGGCTTCACGCTGAAGGACATGACCGAGGCCGAGCGCGTGCTGTTGCGTGCGGACCCGGAAACCGGCGACCTGTTCGACGCCTTGGCAGGCCGGCTGCGCGGGCTGGTCGGGCGCGACTTCGTCGAGAACGCGCTGAAGATCGAGGCCGAGCGCGAGGGGCTGCGCCTGACCGGCTATGCCGCGTTGCCGACCTATTCGCGCGGTGCCGCCGTCGCGCAGTTCTTCTTCGTCAACGGCCGCCCCGTGCGCGACAGGCAGCTCTACGGCGCGCTGCGCGCGGGTTACATGGACGTGCTCGCGCGCGACCGCCACCCTGCGGTGGCGCTGTTCCTCGACTGCCCTCCGTCGCTGGTGGACGTGAACGTCCATCCCGCGAAATCCGAGGTGCGCTTCCGCGATCCGGGCCTTGCGCGCGGCCTGGTCGTCTCGGCCCTGCGCCACGCGCTGACAGGGGCCGGGCACCGGGCGTCCTCCACCGTGGGCGCGGCGACGCTCGGGGCGTTCCGGGCCGAACCCGCCGCGCCGGACGCACCGCCCCGCGTCTACCAGATGGACCGCCCCTCGCAGGCGAGCCTGATCCGCGCGCGCGACTGGCAGGCCCCCGGCGTGGCCG
>WVSO01000160.1 GCA_015689745.1 Rhodobacterales bacterium HKCCSP123
CGTGTCCTCGATCTCGGCCTTGGCGCCGGCGATGTCCTGGCCGGGAAACAGGCCCTTGTCCATCGCGCCCGCGTCGGCGAGACCGGCGAGAAAACCCGCGTTGAACGTATCGCCCGCGCCGACCGTATCGACCACCTCGACCCGTCGCGCCGGCACCCGCAGCGGATCGCCCGCGCCATAGGCCGTCACCCCCTCGGCCCCCTCGGTCACGAGGATCAGCGCCGGCCCCTTTTCCAGAAGCCGCGCGGCGCGGTCGGCAAGCGCGCCTTCGCCCATCAGCCACGCGAGATCCTCGTCCGAGATCTTCACGACGTCGGCGGCGGCCAGCATCCGGTCCATCCGCTCGCGGAAGCGCACCTCGTCGGCGATGAAACCGGGACGGATGTTCGGATCGAGCATCACGAGCCGGTCGGCGGTGGCGCGCCCGGCAAGCGCGGCATAGGCCTCGGCGCAGGGTTCCACGGCAAGGCTGATGCCGCCGAAGAAGACCGCCGTCACCGCCTCGGGCAGCTCGGGCAGGTCGGCCGGTGCCAGCATCCGCCCGGCGGTGTTCTCGTCGTAGAAGGCATAGCTCGCCTGCCCATCGGTCAGCGTGACGAAGGCCAGCGTCGTGGGCCGGTCCGACCGGGCCGCCAGCGCGCTGTCGACGCCCGCTGCGGTCAGGACGGCGGCCAGCCGTTCCCCGAAAAGATCGGTCGAGAGACCGGAGAAGAACCCGGTCTTCACCCCCAGCCGCGCCGCGGCCACGGCGGTGTTGAAGACCGAACCGCCGGGGTAGGGGGCAAAGGCCGCCTCGCCGGCTTCGGTCTTGCGCGGCAGCATGTCGATCAGGGCTTCGCCCGCACAGAGCAGCATGGTCATCTCTCCCGGTCCTGTCCGGGCCTCTGCCTACGCGCTGCCGCTCCCGTGGGCCAGCGAATTTTGACGCAGGTCAAGGTTCTTTATGGTGAACATTGGTAATTAAAATGCATTGCATGCGTCATCGATCCAAGGGAGATCAGAATGGTCGAAACATCGCATAAATCCGGGTTCCTCCCCTCGCTCGCCGACCCGTTCCGCACGTTCGGTGCCCGCGTGGCCGACTGGTTCGCCCCTGCCTCCGAGGCCTCGGCCGACGACGGGGCCTATCGCATCTCGATGGAGGTGCCGGGGGTCGCGGAAAGGGACATCGACATCACGCTGCACGAGGGCGTCGTGACGATCACGGGCCGGAAGGAGACGACGAAATCCGAAAAGGGCGAGACCTGGTTCTTTTCGGAACGCGAGTTCGGGTCCTTCTCGCGGTCCTTCCGCCTGCCGCCGGATGCCGATGGCGACGGCATCGCCGCGGACCTGAAGGACGGGGTCCTGACCCTGACCGTGCCCAAGCGCGGCGACACGTCGCCCGAGGGCGCGCGCAAGGTGCCGATCGGCCGGCGGTAGGCGGTAGGCGGGGCTGGGCTGGGCGGGTGCCTATTTGAAGGCGGTCCCGCCCCCTTCCGCCAGCGTGTAGCCATAGGCGAGCGCGCCGATGACGATGGCGGTGGCCAGAATGGCCAGCGCGATCTTGATCCAGGACCAGGGACGTTCGCCCTGCACCTTGCCGGTCTGCCCGTTCACGACGAAGCGGTAGGACTGGCCGCGATACTTGTAGGCCGCGACCCAGACGGGCAGGAGCACATGCTTGAAGGTCACGTCGTCGATGCGGATCTGCATGTGGTCGATGCGCTGCTCGTCGCCGCCGATGTCCCGGCGGATGTCCTGGCGGATCTGGTGCTCCATCACCTGCCTGGCTTCCTCGAACCCCTCGTCAAGCTCGACCGTGTAGCCCTCGGCGCGGAAGCCCGACAGGAACTCGGGCCGGTATCCGTCGAGCGCGGTCAGGTCCCAGGGCGCGAGCCGGTCGGTGAAGGCCTTGGGCAGCGAGCGCGAGGCGAGGATCAGGATGTCGTCGAACCAGCGCGCCACCCGGCCCGAGGTGGCGGTCCAGCGGATGCGCCGCTCCTGCCGCGTCTTGCCGTCCGAGCCGCGGACGGTGACGTAATAGGCATCGCCGCGCTGGCCGCGGTACCGGGTGGCGGTGTCGGCGTCATAGGTCCAGTAGGGGACGTAGATGCCATCCATCTTGCGGCCCTTCTTGGCATAGTCCTGCAGGCCGTTCGGCGCGAACCAGAGCCGCCCGAGCCAGCCGTTCATCGCGTCATGGGCCTGCCGCTCGGTCAGCTGGAAGGGGATCACGCCCTTGGGCTTGATGTGGCGATGCGTGCCGGTGTCGGTCACCACGGGCGTGGCGCAGAAGGGGCATTCCTTCGCGTGGATCTCGGGCCGGAATTCCACCTGCGCGCCGCAGTTGGGGCACTGGCTGACGCGGGTCTCCTCCATCTCCTGAGCGGGAAGCCTGGAGGCGATGGCCGCCTCGTAGTCGATCTCGACCAGCGCCCGGGCGTCGCCGCCCCAGGGGCCGCCCTCGGGCTCCAGCGCGGCGGTGTGACCGCAATGATCGCAGATCAGCCGGTCGCCGCCCGGGTCGAATCGCATGTCCGCGCCGCACTGGTCGCAGGGAAAGCGATGCTCGTCCTCGGGGCGGGCCAGGGTCTGGGCGGGGTCCAACTCACTCATCTCCGTGTCACTCCACACGCGGCCATCGCGTCTTTGTCCCGCGGCGGGAGGCCGGGATCAAGGCCCGGTTTCCCGCCGGTTACAGCCACCGGTGCAGGGCGCGCGGCGCCATGATGCGCAGCGCGTTGTCGTGGAGCACGACATGTCGCCAGACATGGAAGATCGCATGGGCCAGCGCGACGGCGGCCAGCGCGTAGAACTGCCAGACGTGGAACAGGCTGACCGCGGCATGCGCGCGCGGCAGGTCCAGCGGCGGTGCGATGGGGACGATGCCGCCCGCCTGCATCATGCGCGCCGCGGTCAGGCCGAGGCCGAAGCCGCCGAGCGCCACGAGGAAGAGCCCCCAGATCAGCGTCTTGTGCAGGATCGGATGAAGCCGCCTCGCCCAGGGTGGCAGTTTCGGACCGGGGCGCGAGGCGAGGCCGCGGCGCAGGTGCCAGATCGTCCAGACGAGCGAGAGGGTGACGAAGATCAGCCCGTTGACCGAGTGCAACGTGAACCAGGCCGGGCCCGCCCGGCGCAGCGCCTCGGGATCGGCGAAGAGGAACCAGAGGAAGAACGGGACGAGCCCCCAGTGCAGCGCCTTCAGGAGCGTCCGGCGCGGCGGCAGGATCGGACGTCGGTAAGGCGTTGGGCGGTTGGACATAAACAAGACGTAACCCGCCCGCGGCGCTCGGCCAATGCCCGGGGATGGTGAGGGGGGCGCTCCCGCGCGGCTCGGCCTTCGGCCTGCGCCCCTTGGGCCCGGCCGCGCCGCGGGCCTTC
>WVSO01000161.1 GCA_015689745.1 Rhodobacterales bacterium HKCCSP123
CAGCGCGGCGGCGGCGCGCAGCACCCGGTCGCGCGTCAGCCCCGGCAGCTGCGGCCCCGTCGCGGGGCGCTCGCCATGCATGAACAGCGCCGAGACATCGAGGCTCAGCTTCGGGCCATGGTGGCGCGCGACCAGCTCCAGCATCAGCTCGAGCGTCGTGGTCGCCCCGCCGCAGCTCAGCCGGTCGCGGTCGATGACCGTGCGGTCGCGGAGGACCTGCACCTCGGGGTAACCCTCTTCGAACTCGGTCAGCACGTCCCAGTGCGAGGTCGCGCGGTAGCCGTCGAGAAGCCCCGCGGCGGCCAGCAGCAGGCTTCCGGTATCAAGCCCGACCATCGCGTGACAGCGCCG
The DNA here is from genome assembly GCA_015689745.1 of Rhodobacterales bacterium HKCCSP123. GTDB lineage: Bacteria > Pseudomonadota > Alphaproteobacteria > Rhodobacterales > Rhodobacteraceae > Roseicyclus. The sequence continues at coordinate 352 of WVSO01000161.1, forward strand.
CGCGGCGGCCCTGAGCGCGCGCAGCGTGTCGGGCGTGGCGAACCGGCGGTGCCCGTAGCTCGGCATGACGAGAAGGTAATCGGCTCCCGGCAGTTCGGACAGGCGCAATTCCGGTGTCACCGGCAGGCCGCTCGACGACAGCACCTGCCCCCCGTCGAGACCCACGAAGGTCCAGCGGTAGAGCGGTTTGCGCGACAGCGTGTTGGCCCCGCGCAGCGGCTCCACCGCGTTGGCGAGGCAGAGGTTCGAGAAATTCGGGAAGAGAAGGACGGCAACCTCGATCATGCGCGCAATTTTCGAATCCTGCAGGGTTATTGCCCAAGTCTGCAGGATGCCGCGAAACCCGTCTTCCTAGCAATGGATCAGATGCAGGGGAGGGCGTCATGGATTTCGGTCTCACACCCGAACAGGAGATGATCGTCACCACGGTCCGCGACTTCGTCGAGGCCGAGATCTACCCCCACGAGGCCGAGGTCGAGCGCACGGGCGAGGTGCCGCCGGAACTGGCCGCCGAGCTGCGGCGCAAGGTGATCGACATGGGCTTCTGGGCCTGCAACTTCCCCGAGGAGGTGGGGGGCGGCGGCCTGAACCATCTGGAGTTCACGCTGGTCGAGCGCGAGCTTGGCCGCGGCTCCATGGCGCTGACGCATTTCTTCGGGCGGCCGCAGAACATCCTGATGGCCTGCGAGGGCGCGCAGCGCGAGCGGTACCTTCTGCCCGCCGTGCGGGGCGAGCGGATGGACGCGCTGGCCATGACCGAACCCGATGCCGGGTCGGACGTGCGGGGGATGAAATGCACCGCGCTGCGCGATGGCGGCGACTGGGTGGTGAACGGCACCAAGCATTTCATCTCGGGCGCGGATCATGCCGATTTCTTCATCGTCTTCGTGGCGACCGGCGTCGATGACACGCCCCACGGGCCGAAGAAGCGGATCACCTGTTTCCTCGTCGACCGCGGGCATCCGGGCTTCACCGTGCGCGACGGCTACGCTTCGGTCAGCCACCGCGGCTACAAGAACTGCATCCTCGAATTCGACGACTGCCGCCTGCCCGACGCACAGGTCCTGGGCGAGGTCGACGGCGGCTTCGAGGTGATGAACACCTGGCTCTATGCCACCCGCCTGACGGTTGCGGCCTTTTCCGTGGGCCGCGCGCGGCGCTGCTTCGACATGGCGGTCGACTGGGCCGCCGAGCGGCGGCAATTCGGGCAGGCCATCGCCAAGTTCCAGGGCGTCAGCTTCCAGGTCGCCGACATGGTGACCGAGATCGACGCCGCCGACTGGCTGACGCTGGCCGCCGCGTGGCGGCTGGACCAAGGATTGCCCGCCAACCGCGAGATCGCCTCGGCCAAGCTCTACGCCTCCGAGATGCTGGCGCGGGTGACGGACACGACGCTGCAGATCCATGGCGGGATGGGGCTGATGGACGATCTGCCCATCGAACGCTTCTGGCGCGACGCGCGCGTCGAACGGATCTGGGACGGCACCTCCGAGATCCAGCGCCACATCATCGGGCGCGAGATCTTCCGCCCGAAGGGCGCCTGAGATGCAGCCGCTTTCGCGCCTGATGCGCCCGCGCTCCATCGCCGTGGTGGGGGGCGGGACATGGTGCGCCGCCGTGGTGGCGGGGTGCCGCCGGGTGGGGTTCGAGGGCCCGGTCTGGCCCGTGCATCCGACAAGGTCCGAGGTCGCGGGCGCACCCGCCTTCGCCACGGTCGCGGACCTGCCGGACGCGCCCGACGCGGTCTTCATCGGCGTGAACCGCGAGGCAAGCGTCGAGGTCCTGCGTGCGTTGTCGGAGATGGGCGCGGGCGGGGCGGTCTGTTTCGCCTCGGGCTTCCGCGAGTCCGTGTCCGAGACGGGCGACGGCGCGGCGCTCGAGGCCGCACTGGTCGAGGCCGCTGGGCCGATGCGCATCCTCGGGCCGAATTGCTACGGCTTCCTGAACCTGCTGGACGGCGCGGCGCTCTGGCCCGACCAGCACGGGGCCGAGCGGGTCGGGCGGGGTGTGGCAATCGTCACCCAATCCTCCAACATCGCGCTGAACCTGACGATGCAGGCGCGCGGGCTGCCGCTGGCCTATGTCGTCACCGTGGGCAACCAGGCGCAAACCGGGCTGGCCGAGGTGGCCGGGTCGCTCCTGGCCGATGACCGCGTCACGGCGCTGGGCCTGCATGTCGAGGGGGTGGGCGATCTTGCGGGCTTCGCCGACATGGCGCGCAGGGCCGGCAAGCCCATCGTCGTGGTGAAGGCCGGGGCCTCCGAGCAATCGCGCGCCGCCGCCGTGTCGCACACGGGCTCTCTCGCCGGGAGCGATGCGGGCGCGCGGACGCTCTTCGACCGGCTCGGCATCGCGCGGGTCGACACGCTGTCGGACCTCCTGGAAACGCTCAAGCTTCTTCACGTCGCGGGCCCGCTGTCCGGCACCCGGATCGCGTCGATGTCCTGCTCCGGCGGAGAGGCGGGTCTGATGGCCGATGCCGCGGCCCGCGGGGGCCTGATCTGCCCGCCGCTCGAGCCGGGGCAGGCCGCGTCGCTGCGGGCGGCCCTCGGGCCCAGGGTCGCGCTGGCGAACCCGCTCGATTACCACACCTACATCTGGGGCGACCGGGCCGCGACGGCGGCGACCTTCAGCGCGATGATGGACGCGGACCTCGAGCTCGGCATCGTGGTGCTCGACTTCCCGCGCCCCGACCGCTGCGAGGGGGCCGCCTGGGAGACCGTGGTCGATGCCGTGGCCGACACGATGGCGGCGACGGGCAAGCCCATGGCGATCCTGTCGAGCCTTCCCGAAACCATGCCCGAGGCCGCGGCGTCCGGGATGATCGCGCGGGGCATCGTGCCCCTGTCGGGCATGACCGAAGGATTGGCGGCCGTCGCCGCGGCGGCGCGGTGCCGGCCCGGGCGGGCGGGCCCGGTGCTC
>WVSO01000162.1 GCA_015689745.1 Rhodobacterales bacterium HKCCSP123
CACCAGTTCCTGCCGCCGCAGGCGGTTGTGCCGACGCATGTGCTGGATGTCTGGGCCGACGGGATCGAGGAGGCCTCGGGGGGCCGGATCGAGATCCAGCGCTTTCCCGCCATGCAGCTGGGCGGCGCGCCGCCGCAGCTGATCGACCAGGTGATCGACGGCACCGTCGATATCGTCTGGACCGTCGCGGGCTACACGCCGGGGCGCTTCCCGCGCACCGAGGTCTTCGAGCTGCCCTTCATGATGGAAGGCTCGGATGCCGAGGCGACCAGCCGCGCCTATTGGCGGCTCGCCCAGGACACCATGATGGACACCGACTTCGCCGATTTCCACGTGCTCGGCCTCTGGGTCCACGGCCCCGGCCTGATCCATTCCTCCGAGCCGATCGTCGAGGTCGCCGACCTCAACGGCGTCAAGCTGCGCGCGCCCACGCGGGTGACCAACATGCTCTTCACCGAGCTCGGCGCCACCGCCATCGGCATGCCGGTTCCCGCCGTGCCCGAGGCGCTGAGCCAGGGCGTCATCGACGCCACCGTCATCCCCTGGGAGGTCACCGCCGCCCTGCGCGTCTCGGAACTGGTCGGCAACCACACCGGCTTCGGCGAGGCCTCGCTCTACACCACCTCCTTCATCTTCGCGATGAACCAGGCGGCCTATGACGCCATGCCCGCCGACCTGCAGGCCATCATCGACGACCATTCCGGACTGGAGTTCTCGGCCATGGCCGGGCGCGTGATGCAGGAGTATGACGAGCCCGCCCGCATCATCGCCGAGGATCGCGGCAACACGATCATCACCCTGACCGAGGACCAGGTCGCCGAGTGGCGCGCCGCCGCCGCCCCCATCGTCGAGACCTGGGTGGCCGAGATGGATGCGGCCGGCATGGACGGCACCGGCCTTGTCGAGCGCGCCACGGCCCTCATCGCCGAGGAACGCGGGATGTGATCCCGGGCCGGCCCCCCGGTCGAGGCGACCCGGGGGGCCGGCCGCCGTTCCGAACCCGACCCCTTCGCCCCCCACCCCCACCGGAGACCGCGCGGCATGCAGAGCTTCGTGACCAGACTTGCGCGCCTCATGGCGCTTCTCGGCGGCCTCGTGCTGACCGCGCTGGTGATCCTGACCTGCCTCAGCGTCGCGGGGCGCGGGCTCAACACGCTGGGCCACAGCGACCTCATGGAGGGCGCAGCCCCCGGCCTTGCCGCCTGGCTCATCGGCACCGGCGTCGGGCCCGTCACCGGCGATTACGAGCTGGTCACCGCGGGCATGGCCTTTGCCATCTTCGCCTTCCTGCCGCTGACGCAACTGACCGCCTCGCATGCCACCGTCGATGTCTTCACCGGCCTGATGCCCGCCCGCGCCAATGCCTGGCTCATCGCCTTCTGGGAGGTGGTGCTGGCCCTCGTCATCGCCGTGATCGGCTGGCGGCTCTACGCGGGCTTCCTCGAGAAGCTGGACAACGGCGAGACCAGCTTCCTGCTGCAATACCCGGTCTGGTGGTCCTATGGCGCAAGCTTCATGGCCGCCGCCGTGGCCGCCCTCGTCTCGGCCTGGTGCGCCGCGGCGCGCGTCACCGAGACGCTGACCGGCCGCCCGATCCTGCCGGGCAACGGGGGGGCGGGGCATTGAGCGCGCTCGAGCTGGGCTTCTGGTCCTTCCCCGTCCTGCTCGCCATGATCTTTTTGCGCGCGCCCATCGGGCTGGCGATGTTCGTCGCCGGTCTCGGCGGGCTCTGGCTGGTCACGGGCAGCCCGAACATGGCGCTGAACCTGCTCAAGGCGGAAAGCTACGGCACCTTCTCCAGCTACTCGCTGACCATCATCCCGATGTTCCTGCTGATGGGCCAGTTCGCCACGCTCTCGGGCATGTCCTCGGCGCTCTTCAAGGCCGCCGAGGGCTGGCTCGGCCACCGCAAGGGCGGCGTCGCCATGGCCTCGGTCGGGGCCTGCGCGGGCTTCGGGGCGATCTGCGGCTCGTCACTGGCGACAGCGGCCACCATGTCGCGCGTGGCCCTGCCCGAGTTGCGCCGCTACGGCTACTCGGGCGGCTTCTCCACCGCGACGCTGGCCGCGGGCGGCACGCTCGGCATCCTGATCCCGCCCTCGGTGATCCTGGTGATCTACGCCATCCTGACCGAGCAGAACATCGCCTCGCTCTTCCTCGCGGCCTTCGTGCCCGGCATCCTGGCCGCCATCGGCTACATGATCACCATCTCGGTCTATGTCCGCCTCAACCCCGAAAGCGCGGGGGTGAAGGAGCGTGTGCCCTACGCCGAGCGCCTGCGCGCGCTGGCCGAGATCTGGCCCGTCATCCTCGTCTTCGGCCTCGTCGTCGGCGGCATCTACGCGGGCTGGTTCACGCCCACCGAGGGCGCCGCCGTGGGGGCCGCGGGCACCGGGCTGCTGGCGCTGCTTCGGGGCAACATGACCTGGGCGCTCTTCCGCGAGAGCGTCATCACCACTGCCGTCTCCTCGGCGATGATCTTCTTCATCATCCTCGGCGCGAAGCTCTACAACTCCTTCCTCGCGCTGACCCAGATGCCGCAGGAGCTCTCGCTCTGGGTCGTCAGCCAGGGCTACGCGCCGCTGACCGTGCTGATCCTGATCCTCGTCTTCTACCTCGTCATGGGCTGCCTGATGGACAGCCTGTCGATGATCCTGCTGACCATCCCGATCTTCTGGCCGGTGATGCAGGTGATGGATTTCGGGCTGATCTCGCTCATCGACATGCAGGCCGCGCGCCTGGCCGAGGGGATCGCCCAAGGCATCGCCATGGCCCCCGACCTGCTGGCCGAGGCGCAGGCCAAGCTGGCCGAGGGCATCGCGCTCACCCGCGAGGAATTCCGCGCCCTCGGCCTGCGCCCCGTCACCGAGGCCATGCACCGGGACTTCAACCAGACCCTCACCGCCATCTGGTTCGGCATCCTCGTCCTCATCGTCGTCGAGGTCGGCCTCATCACGCCCCCCGTCGGCATGAACCTCTTCATCATCAACGCCATGGACCGCGAAACCCCCATGTCCGCAACCTACAGGTCCGTCCTGTGGTTCGTCACATCCGACATCCTCCGCGTCGCCCTCCTCGTCGCCTTCCCCTCCATCTCCGTCTTCCTCCTGATGTGAGGGGACAGGGGCAA
>WVSO01000163.1 GCA_015689745.1 Rhodobacterales bacterium HKCCSP123
CGCGCCGGCCCTTGGCACCGACAGCCGCCTGCCGCAGGTCACCCCCGGGGCCGCCGCCGCGGCCCAGCCGCCCGTTGATCCATCGCCGCAGGGAGGGGCCAACGCCCTGCGCGACAACGCCGTCGCCTTCGACGTTCCGGATGGGGGGGGCCTCATGGCGGTCGTGCTGATCGACGATCCCGACAGCCCCCTCGACCCCGATCTGCTGACCCGCTTCACCTTCCCCGTCAGCTTCGCCATCGACCCGCTGCGCGCCGATGCCGCCGCCCGCGCATCCGAGCTGCGCGCCGCGGGCTTCGAGGTGGTCATCTTCGGCGGCGGGCTGATCCCGGAGGGCGCAGCGCCCGCCGATGTCGAGACCGCGCTCGCCTCGGCGCGGCAGACGATGCCGCAGGCGGTCGCGCTGATGGACACGCCCGACAGCCGCATCCAGGGCGACCGCCCTGTGCTCGACGCCGCGGTCGGGGCGCTGGCGGAAAGCGGACACGGCCTCCTGGCCTTTCCGCGCGGGTTGAACGCCGCCGAACAGAGCGCGCTGCGCATGGGCGTTCCGGCGGCCACGGTCTTCCGCCTGCTCGATGACGAGGATGAGCGCGCGACCGTCATCGCCCGCTACCTCGGCCGCGCGGGTTTCGCCGCGGGGCAGGACGGGGCGGTGGTGGTGGTCGGCCGCACAAGGCCCGACACGGTGACGGCGCTGTTTTCCTGGGCCCTGGGCACGCGCTCGGAACAGGTGGCGCTGGCGCCCGTCTCGGCGGTGTTGCAGCGGTTGGCGGAGTAGGGGGTCAGCGGAACGTCCGGCGCCCTGCGCGGCTGTGGCTGCGTCAGCCGCGCCAGTCGTCCTCGACCCGCTCGACCCTGCTGATCAAGCATCGACGGCGGGCACGGGCTTGCCGGCGCAGAGGCGGGGTCGGGCGCTGCACGGAATCATCCGGGATCGCCGCCCTGTCCAGCAGGGTGAGCGCGGCCCGCGCCTGCCCGGCCAGGCCGTCCTCGACGAGGGCGAGGGTCAGAGCCGAATGGATCAGAAGGCGTCGGGCCCGGGTCATCACGGGGCCGGTGTCGGCGAGGTGATCGAGGAGCGGTCCTGGATCGCTCGTGATCCGCGCCCTTCGGATCAGCGCGCGGTCGGCCGGATCGGCGTCCCGGACCGCCAAGCACAGACCGGAACAGCCGCGCATCACGGACGAAGCCGACACCCGAACTTCAGCGGTTTCCCCGCCCCGCGAACAGCCCCGCATCCTCCGCCGCGCGGCGGATGGCGCGGGACTTGTTGACGGTTTCCTGGAACTCGGCCTCGGGGTCGCTGTCATAGACCACGCCGCCGCCCGCCTGGATGTAGAGCTTGCCGTCCTTCACCACCGCCGTGCGCAGCGCGATGCACATGTCCATGTCGCCGCCCGCCGAGAAATACCCCACGCCGCCGCCGTAGACGCCGCGTTTCTCGGGCTCGAGCTCGTCGATGATCTCCATCGCGCGGACCTTCGGCGCGCCCGAGACCGTGCCCGCGGGCAGGCCCGCCAGAAGCGCGGACAGCGCATCCTCGCCCTCGCGCAGCTCGCCCACCACGTTCGAGACGATGTGCATGACGTGGCTGTAGCGCTCGACGATGAATTCCTCGGTCGGGCGCACCGTGCCGATCTTCGCCACCCGGCCCACGTCGTTGCGGCCGAGGTCCAGAAGCATCAGGTGCTCGGCCAGTTCCTTCTGGTCGGCCAGCAGGTCGGCCTCGAGCGCGCGGTCCTCCTCGGGGGTGGCGCCGCGGGGTCGGGTGCCCGCGATGGGGCGGATCGTGACCTCGCCGCCGAAGACCCGAACCAGGATCTCGGGGCTTGCGCCGACCACCTGGAAGGGGCCGAAGTTGAAGAAGAACATGAAGGGCGAGGGGTTCGTCCGGCGCAGAGCGCGGTAAAGCGCGAAGGGCGGTTCGGGAAACGCCTGCGTCCAGCGTTGCGAGGGCACGACCTGGAAGATGTCGCCCGCGCGGATGTACTCCTTGGCCTTCTCGACCGCCGCGAGGTAGTCGGCATGGGCGAAGTTCGAGACCGGATCGGGCACGGCATGGGCCTCGCCCATTTCGCGGCTGGCCATGGCCGGCGCCCGTTCGAGATCGCGGAGCGCGTCCGAGACGCGTTCGGCCGCCTGCGCATAGGCCGCCCGCGCCGAGAGGCCCGAGGCGACCCAGGCGGGCGAGACCACCGTCACCTCGCCCTTCACCCCGTCCAGCACCGCGATGACCGAGGGGCGCATCAAGACCGCGTCGGGCAGGCCCAGCGGGTCGGGGTTCACGTCCGGCAGGTGTTCGACCAGGCGGATCATGTCGTAGCCGAGATAGCCGAAAAGCCCCGCGGCAGCCCCCGGCAGGTCGTCGGGCATGTCGATCGCGCTTTCGGCCAGCAGGCTGCGGATCGCCTGCAAGGGCGGCTCGGCGCAGGGCTCGAAGGCCTCGCGGTCATAGCGTGCGCTGCGGTTGAGGCGGCTCGCCTCGCCCTGGCATTCCCAGATCAGGTCGGGCTTGCAGCCGATGATCGAGTAACGCCCGCGCACTTCGCCGCCGGTGACGGATTCGAGGATGAAACTGTCCCGCCCGGCATCCGTCAGCTTCATCATCACCGACACGGGCGTGTCGAGGTCCGCCGCAAGGCGGGCGTAGACGAGCTGGTTCTTTCCGGCCGACCAGCCGGCCTCGAAGGCGTCGAAATCGGAAAGCTGCGCCATCAGGGGAACTGCGAGTGGACGGCGTTGATCATCGACTGGTTCAGGCTGATCCCCGCCTCGGCCTGCACGGCGCGGCCATAGGCCTCGAAGATGTCCTGCGCCATCGACTGGGCGACCGTCTGGCTCATGATCTGCATCAGGATCGCCGCGCCCGGATCGTTGCGGGCGGCGGGGTTGATCGCGTCGAGCCGCGCGATGAAGGCACGATCGGGGCCCGGCACCAGCACCGTGTCGCCGGGCGCGGACAGCTGGTAGACCTGGGCCACCAGCGTGGGCGGCGCGTCGGGGATGAAATCCTGCCGGCGCACCTGCTGCTCCTGGTCGACACGGCCAAGGTCCTCGAGCGCGGCGCCCGCGGCCAGCTGCCCGACCAGCGCCTCGCCGCGCGCGGCCAG
>WVSO01000164.1 GCA_015689745.1 Rhodobacterales bacterium HKCCSP123
GTCGTGGCGCAGGCCGAAGGCCGAGCCACGCCGCAGGACCCGCGCGGCGTCAGCCCCGCGTGCCGGCGAAGCGGGTGGCCCAATCCTCGCGCGCCTCGTCGGCGATCTTGGTGAACATCACATCAGGCACCGTGAAGGGGTGGCTGCCGGGCAGGGCCGCCAGCGCGGTCTCGGCGCTTTCGGGCCATGCCAGCTCCACGTCCATCGCCTCGGCCATCGCCGCCGCGGCGTCGGGGATGAAGGGCGCCGACAGCCCCGCGTAGAACGGGATCAGGTTCAGCGCGAAGCGCGTGATCGCCGCCGCCCGCTCGGGGTCCTCCTTGAAGGCTGTCCAGGGGGCTGCCGATTGCAGGTACTCGTTGCCCGCGACCCAGATCGCGCGCAGCTCGGCCGCGGCCTTGCGGATGTCGATGGCGTCCATATGCGCCTCGTAGCGCCTGAGCCGCCCCTCGAGATCGGCGATCAGCGCCGCCTCCTGCGGGCCGTAGCCGCCGCCCTCCGGCACCGTCTCGCCGAATTTCGAGCGGCAGAACTTGGTGATCCGGCTGACGAAATTGCCCAGCACATCGGCGAGGTCCTTGTTCACGTCCTGCTGGAACCCCTCCCAGGTGAATTCGCTGTCCGAGGTTTCGGGCGCATGGCTCAGAAGCCACCAGCGCCAGTAGTCCGGGGGCAGGATCTCCAGCGCCTGGTCCATGAAGACGCCGCGGCCCTGCGAGGTCGAGAACTGCCCGCCGTCGTAGTTCAGGTAGTTGAAGCTCTTGATGTAATCGACGAGCTTCCAGGGCTCGCCGCTCCCCAGGATCGTCGCCGGGAAGCTCAGCGTGTGGAAGGGCACGTTGTCCTTGCCCATGAACTGCACGTAGCGCACGTCCTCGGCGCCCTTGTCGGTGCGCCACCAGCGTTCCCAACCTTTTTCGGATCCGGGGCCCTTGCCGGCCTCGACCCATTCGGCGGCACAGGCGATGTATTCGATCGGCGCGTCGAACCAGACGTAGAAGACCTTGCCCTCCATCCCCGGCCAGTCGGCGTCGCCCTTCTTCACCGGGATGCCCCAGTCGAGGTCGCGGGTGATGCCGCGGTCCTGCAACCCGTCGCCATCGTCGAGCCATTTCTTCGCGATCGAGGTCGTCAGGATCGGCCAGTCGGTCTTGGAGTTGATCCAGTCGCGCAGCTCGCCCCTCATCGCCGACTGCCGCAGATACAGGTGCTTGGTCTCGCGCACCTCCAGCTCGGTCGAGCCCGAGATGGCCGAGCGCGGCTCGATCAGGTCGGTGGGGTCGAGCTGCTTGGTGCAGTTCTCGCACTGGTCGCCGCGCGCCTTGTCATAGCCGCAGTTGGGGCAGGTGCCCTCGATGTAGCGGTCGGGCAGGAAGCGGCCGTCGGCGATGGAATAGACCTGTTTCTCCGTAACTTCCTCGATCAGCCCGGCTTCGGCGAGCTTGCCCGCGAAATGCTGGGTCAGCCTGTGGTTCTGGGGTGAGGACGAGCGACCGAAATGATCGAAGCTCAGCCGGAAGCCGCGCCCCAGTTCGTCCTGCACGGCCCACATCTCGGCACAATACTCCGCCACCGGCTTGCCCGCCTTGGCCGCGGCCAGCTCTGCGGGTGTGCCATGCTCGTCGGTGGCGCAGAGAAACAGCACCTCGTGCCCGCGCGCGCGCATGTAGCGGGCGTAGAGATCGGCGGGCAGCTGGCTGCCCACCAGGTTGCCGAGGTGCTTGATCCCGTTGATGTAGGGGATCGCCGAGGTGATGAGGATGCGTGCCATGGCCCTGCCTCCGAATGCGCGTCGCGCACCGTTTAACGGGCGGGCGCGGGCAAGGCCAGTGGCTCAGCGCAGAAGCGGCGTGATCCGGTCGATCAGCGGGGCATAGAGGCTCATGTCGATGCAATTGCCCCAGGTGGCGGCGAAGGCCACGCCGCTGCCAAGCGCGACGAAGGTCGCGCCGTGCCCCGCACGCGCGGAGCGGTCGAAGCAGAGCCGGCCGTTGTGCGTGACCACGGCACCGGGGCCTGTGCCCTCGATGGAATAGCCCATCGCGTAGCTGCCCGCGGCGGGCCGTGTCTCGGGGGCATCGACATGGGGCTGGCCTGCCGCGAACCAGTGCCGCGCAAGGCGGGCGTAGTCCTCGGCCGAGATTTCCCAGCCGGCATAGGACGACATCGAGCCCATGCGCCCCTCGATCACCGCCGCCTCGACGCCCGCGGGGCGGATCACCCGCTCCATGCAGGTTTCGGCATAGGACCGGCCCGAGAGCGCCTCGATCGCGACGCCGAGAACCGCGTAGTTGGTGTTCGAGTAGACAAACGTCCCGGCCGTGCCGCGGATCGCGCCCTCGGCCAGGGCCTCGGAGGCGATGCGGCGGTGCAGCCCGAGCGCACCATGGGTGCGGGCCACCATGTCCCCCTGGGTCAGGTCCGGCTCCAGCCCGGCGGTATGGGTCGCCAGCCCCGACAGCGTGATGGCCTCGTTCCAGGGGCGCGGCGTGACACCGGCGGCGCTCATCCCGGCGGCGATATCGCCGAGCGTGCTGTCCCACGACAGGCCGCGGTCCGCCAGCAACCCGTCGAGGCAGAGCCCCGTGATGGCCTTGGACAGGCTGGCGACCGGCACGTTGGCGGTCGGGTCCTGACCAGCGCCCGTGCCGATCACGCTGCCGTCGGGCAGGGCGATCGCCATGGCGCCCTCCGCGATGTCGTTCTCGGTCATCCAGGCCCGCCATTCGGCCTCGATGGCGGCGATCTGCGTCTCGGTCGCGCCGGGGCCGGACGTCGACGCAGGCGGGTCCGCGGATGGCTCCGCGCCGTCGCCCAGGACGCGCGAGAGCGCGACGTGCCAGAACGCGCCGCCCGGCTCGGCTCGCGGCTCGGCCAGGACCCCGGGCCAGCGCCAAGGATCTCGAA
>WVSO01000165.1 GCA_015689745.1 Rhodobacterales bacterium HKCCSP123
CCGTCGCTGGCCCCGATGCCCGCAAGGACGCGGGCCAGCGCCACGGGGTCGAGCGCCGGGGCGCGCAGGATCTCGACCGTGGCATGGGCGGGCGCGCGCGACGGTGCCTGCCGGGCCAGTTCGGCGATATAGGCGTTCGAGCCGGAGGGCAGGACAAGGTGGAAGGTGACGGGCGCGGGCGCTTCGGGCAGGTCCGGCAGGTAGCCCAGCTTGCGCGCCGCCGAGCGCACCAGCGCCCGCGTCCGCGCCGAGACGCCGGGCCGCTCATGCAGCACGCGGTCGACCGTGGCGGCCGAGACACGGGCGGCGGCGGCGATGTCGGCAAGCGTGGGGCGCATGCGGAAAGAACCTTTCGGATTGAGGTATTCTGAGGTGATCTTGCCCGAGAAGGCAAGAATACCCGCCCGATCCTCTCAAATCCCATCGGCTGATCGTTGACAGGATCACCCGGTTCGCGCCCCGATGAACGCGAAACGTTCGTCACGCGAGGGAGGCGCGGGACCGATGGCACTGGCCGGGACGACCTATCCGAAACGCGACTATTCCCTGACCGGCCCCGAGCGGGAGCGGGCGATCGCGCGCGGGCTCGCCTCGGCGGAATGGTATCATTCCGATGTCCCCCGCAAGGAGATGAAGACGCTGATGAAGCGCAGCGATGGGCCCGCGCTCCGCGACACCGTCCTGTGGCTGGCGCTTCTGGCGGCGACCGGCGCCGGGGGCGTCGCGCTCTGGGGCAGCTGGTGGGCGGTGCCGTTCTGGCTGGCCTACGGGGTGCTCTACGGCTCGGCCTGCGACTCGCGCTGGCATGAATGCGGGCACGGCACGGCCTTCCGCACCGACTGGATGAACGACTGGGTCTATATCCTTGCCAGCTTCATGGTGATGCGGAACCCCGTCAGCTGGCGCTGGAGCCATGCCCGCCACCACACCGACACGATCATCGTGGGCCGCGACCCGGAAATCGCGGTCATGCGCCCGCCCGAGATCGCGCGGACGGCACTGGCGTTTATCGGTCTGCCCGACGTGTTCCGGCATTTCGCCGTGCTCTGGCGCAACGCGCTGGGGCGGTTCGGCCCGGACGAGCGCGACTACATCCCCGAGGCCGAACGCCCGCGCGCGATCTTCTGGGCGCGTATCTTCGTCGCCATTCACCTTGCGGCAGTGCTGGCCGCGCTCCTGTCGTGGTCGCTGATCCCGCTCATGCTGGTCGGGGGGCCGCGCATCTACGGGACGTGGCACATGGTGCTGACGGGCCTTCTCCAGCATGGCGGGCTGGCCGAGGACGTGCTGGACCACCGGCTCAACAGCCGCACGGTGCTGATGAACCCGGTCAGCCGCTGGATCTACTGGAACATGAATTACCACGTCGAACATCACATGTTCCCGATGGTGCCCTACCACGCCCTGCCCCGGCTGCACGCGCTGATCCGCCACGACCTGCCCCCCGCCAACCGCTCGATGGCCGAGGCCTATGGCGAGATGATCCGCGCCCTGGTCCGGCAGCGGCGGGAGAAGGGGTACTACCTCCGACGGACCCTGCCGCCCACCGCCCGCCCCTACCGCGAAGACCTGCATGATGACGCCAGCGTGCCGCGCACGCCCGCCGCCTGAAAGGACACCGGAATGCCCGATTGGGTCGATGTCTGCGCCGAGGACGAGATCGAGGAAGAGGACGTGATCCGCTTCGACCACGACGGGCGCACCTTTGCCGTCTACCGCGACGAGACGGGCGCGGTCTTTTGCACCGACGGGCTTTGCACCCATGAGCAGGTGCATCTCGCCGACGGTCTGGTCCTCGACGACACGATCGAGTGCCCGCGGCACAACGGGCGGTTCAACTACAAGACGGGCGCGGCCTTGCGGACACCGGCCTGCGTGGCGCTGGCGACCTATCCCGCGCGGATCGTGGCCGGCCGGATCGAGGTGGCGGTGTGACCCGGCCGCGCCCCACCGTCGCCGACCTGCGCGCGCAGCGCGGCCGGCGGCAGATGACCATGCTGCGCTATTTCACCCTCGACGAGGCCGCGGCGGCCGAGGCCGCCCGCATCGACATCGCCAGCGTCCCGCCCGAGCTTGTCACCCATCCGCGCTACCGCGATCTGGCGCCGGGCGTCTTCACCATGACGGGCAAGACCCATCTCGAATACGGCGCGGCCGACGACTACCTCGCCTTCTGCGGACGGATGCTCGAGGCGGGGGCGGACGCGCTCTATTGCTCGGGGTCGCTCCACACCGTCGAGCGGCTGGCGCGCGAATACATCCCCGTGGTCGGCCATGTCGGCCTGGTGCCCGCGCGGGCGACCTGGACGGGCGCCTACCGCGCCGTGGGGCGGGACGCCGCCAGCGCCATCCGGCTCTTCGAGGATTGCCGCGCCTACCAGGAGGCGGGCGCGATCGCCGTCGAGATCGAGGTGGTGCCCGACGAGGTGGCCCGCGCGATCCACGACCGCCTCGAGATCCTGCTGTGGTCGATGGGGTCAGGCGCGGGCTGCGATGCGCAGTATCTCTTCGCCGAGGACATCCTGGGCGAGGGGCGCACGCGGGTGCCGCGGCACGCGAAAACCTATCGCGACTTCGCGGCGGAATACGCCCGCCTGCAAGCCGAGCGCGTGTCCGCCTTCCGCGCGTTTTCCGACGACGTGGCCTCGGGCCGTTTCCCGGAGGAGGGTCACATCCTGCGGATGGACCCGGCCGAACACGAGGCGTTTCTCGCGGGGATCGGCGCATGAAGGTCACGCTCGAGGGCAAGGTGATCGTCGTCACGGGCGCCGCCCGCGGCATCGGCGCGGCCATCGCGGCGCAGGCGGCGGCCAGCGGGGC
>WVSO01000166.1 GCA_015689745.1 Rhodobacterales bacterium HKCCSP123
CCTTCCCCCTCGACCCCGGCCCGATCCCCGAGGCGCGCGCCCTTGGCCTGCCCTTCGACCCCTGCCCCGGCCGCCAGCGCGGCGGGCGGGCCGAGGCCGAGGCGACGCTGGCCTCCTTCCTCGACACCCGCGGCCAAAGCTACCGCAGCGCCATGTCCTCGCCGCTGGAGGGGGCCACCGCCTGCTCCCGCCTCTCGCCGCATCTCGCGTGGGGCACGCTTTCCCCGCGCGAGGCGGCACAGGCCGCGAAAACCCGCAAACAAGAGGCGCGCGGCACCCGCGATGGCTGGTCCGGGTCGATGACCAGCTTCGAGGCCCGCCTCGCCTGGCGCGACCATTTCATGCAGAAGCTCGAGGACGAGCCGGCGCTCGAACACCGCTGCCTGCACTCCGCCTACGAAGGGTTGCGCAGCGACGACACCGCCCGCCGCAAGGCATGGGAAAAGGGCGAAACCGGCCTGCCCTTCGTCGATGCCTGCATGCGCTCCTTGATCCACACCGGCTGGCTCAACTTCCGCATGCGGGCGATGCTGGTGGCGGTCGCCTCCTACCACCTCTGGCTCGACTGGCGCGCCACAGGCCCGCATCTTGCGCGGATGTTCACCGATTACGAGCCGGGCATCCACTGGCCCCAGATGCAGATGCAATCGGGCACGACGGGGATGAACACCATCCGCATCTACAACCCGGTGAAACAGGGCCATGACCAGGACCCCACCGGCGCCTTTACCCGCCATTGGTGCCCCGAGCTGCGCGAGGTGCCCGATGTTTGCCTGCAAACGCCCTGGACATGGGAGGGCGCGGGCAAGCTCCTCGGCCGCGCCTATCCCGCCCCCGTCGTCGACGTGGCCGAGGCCGCCCGCGCGGCCCGCGACCGCGTCTGGGCCGTCCGCCGGGGCGATGCCTTCCGGGCCGAGGCCGACCGTATCGTCACCAAACACGCCAGCCGCAAGGACGGCGGCGCGGGCCGCCATTTCGTCAACGACCGCGCGCGCAAGCCGCGCAAACCGGATGCGCAACTGAGCCTCGACCTGTAACGCTCAGACCAGCGTCGCCAGCCACACAAGCGAGATCAGCACCGGCTGATGGACAAGGTAGACCAACAGGCTGTGCCGCCCCGGCACCGCCAGCGCGCGCGCCAATGGCCCGGCCTCCCACGCCGACAGCCGCGCCCAAAGCCCCGCGCGCTCCATCGCCTTGGCCGCGGCGATCCCGAACAGCACCGGCCCGAACCACGGGAAGACCGGCACGTAATCGACCGAGCGCACGCCCACCGCCTGCAACCCCGTCCACCAGAACCACGGCGCGTCGAAGACCTCGAACCGCGCCGCCTGCGGCAGCCAGATCACCGCCGCGCCCAGTGCGATCAGGACGACAACCGGTAGCCGCAGAAAGGCCAGCCCCAGAAGGCTCGCCAGGGCGATGGAATGCAGGATGCCGAAGAAGACGAAGGCATCGGGAAAGGCGACCCATGTCGCCGCGGTGATGACCATGGCCGCCGCCACGACCCTCCCCAGCCTGCGCCAGTAGCCGCGCCAGCGGATGCCCCGCCCATGCCCCAGCCACAGACCCACGCCCACGAGGAACAGGAAGGAGCCCGCCGTCAGGTAGGCCAGCCAGCGCCAGCCCGGCAGCATCGTGGTGCCCGGCGCCACGACACCGAACATCTCGAGATCGAAGACGAAGTGAAAGACGGCCATCGCCACCAGCGCGCCCGCGCGCGCCAAATCCAGCGCCACGATGCGCCCGCGTGCCACGCCGCCGCCGCCCGCCGGAACCGGCCCCGCCCCTGTGATCCTTGCCTCGCTCATCGGGCGCGACCCTAGCATCGGCCCGGAGCGATGACTACGTGTCCCTCATGCGTCACGCGACCGTTACCAACGACTGCGAGACCGCGGGCATGGACATGGCCAGCCGCATCGACCCGCTCCTCTCCGAACGCGCGCCGTGGATCGCCCGCGGAAGCGCTGCCGGGCGCGGTGCGCGCGCCCTTCTCGACCGGCTCCTCGGCCATGGCCGCACGCTCAGGCTGGCCGAAACCCTCGCGCCGCTCGCCGGTGACGAGGTCCTGCGCCACGCGGCACGGATGATCACGCGCGACGTCACCGCGTCGGGCATCGAGCATATCCCCGCCCACGGCCCCGCGCTGATCGTGGCGACTCATCCCACCGGCATCGCCGACGGGCTGGCGCTGACACGGGTTCTCGCCGCCCGCCGGTCGGACGCCTTCTTCTACGCCAATGCCGACATCCTGCGCGTCATGCCGCAGCTCGAGGCGGTCATCGCCCCGGTCGAGTGGCGCCCCGAGAACCGCAGCCACGCCAAGGCGCGCGCGACGATGGCCTGCACGCGGACGGCGTTCGCGGACGGGCGGCTCGGCGTGATCTTCCCCTCGGGCCGACTGGCGCGGCGGCGCGGGCTGACGCTTCACGAGCGGCCCTGGATGCCGTCCGCGGCGGGCATCGCGCGCAAGTTCGACCTCGACGTGATCCCGGTGCATGTCGATGCAAGGAACTCGGCCCTCTTCTACCTCTTCGACCTGCTTCACCCCACGCTGCGCGACATCACGCTGTTCCACGAAACGCTCAACAAGGGACGGATGCCCTACCGGGTGACCGTGGGCCCGGCGATCCCCGCGCGCAGTCTTCCGCCCGACCCGCGGGCGGCGATCTCGGCGCTTCGGGCGGCGACCCTCGGCCTTGCCCCGCCCCCGCGCCTCCACCGCCGCCCGCGCCCTG
>WVSO01000167.1 GCA_015689745.1 Rhodobacterales bacterium HKCCSP123
TCCATGACCGGGGACCCTGCCACGGCAGGGTTAAGGAAGCGTGAAGCGCCCGCTCGAATCCTTTGACAGGCCGCCGGGTCGGGCGTATGAATTGAACAAGCGTTCAATTAATGGGAGGGTTGCGCGCATGTTCCTCGGTTCGATGACGTTCGATCTGGGCGATGAGGTCAACGCGCTGCGCGAGATGGTGCACGCTTGGGCGCAGAAGCGGGTGAAGCCGCTGGCTGCCGAGACCGACGCGAAGAATGCCTTCCCGAACGAGCTCTGGCCCGAGATGGGTGAGCTTGGCCTTCTGGGCATCACCGTCGACGAGGCCTATGGCGGCGCGGGAATGGGCTATCTCGCCCATACCGTCGCCGTGGAGGAGATCAGCCGGGTCTCGGCCTCGATCGGGCTGTCCTACGGGGCGCATTCGAACCTCTGCGTGAACCAGATCAAGCTCAACGGCACGCCCGAGCAGAAGGCGCGGTACCTGCCGAAGCTCATCTCGGGCGAGCACATCGGCGCGCTGGCCATGTCGGAGGCGGGGGCGGGCTCGGATGTCGTCGGCATGCAGCTGCGCGCCGAGAAACGAAACGACCGCTACGTTCTGAACGGCACGAAATACTGGATCACCAACGGGCCGGATGCCGACACGCTCGTGGTCTATGCCAAGACCGACCCCGCGGCGGGGTCGAAGGGGATCACGGCCTTCCTCGTGGAGAAGACGATGACGGGCTTCTCGACCTCGCCCCATTTCGACAAGCTGGGGATGCGGGGGTCGAACACGGCCGAGCTGATCTTCGAGGATGTCGAGGTGCCCTTCGAGAACGTCCTCGGCGAAGAGGGCAAGGGCGTGCGCGTGCTGATGTCGGGGCTGGATTACGAGCGCGTGGTTCTGTCGGGGGTGAACATCGGGATCATGGCGGGATGCCTCGACGAGGTGATGCCCTACATGGCCGAGCGCCGCCAGTTCGGGCAGCCGATCGGGAATTTCCAGCTGATGCAGGGCAAGATCGCGGACATGTACACCGCGATGAACTCGGCCCGCGCCTATGCCTACGAGGTGGCGAAGGCCTGCGACCGCGGGCAGGTCACGCGGCAGGATGCGGCGGCCTGCGTGCTGTACGCCTCCGAGGAGGGGATGAAGGTCGCCCACCAGGCGGTGCAGGCGATGGGCGGCGCGGGGTTCCTGAACGACAGCCCCGTGTCGCGCATGTTCCGCGACGCCAAGCTCATGGAGATCGGGGCGGGCACCTCCGAGATCAGGCGGATGCTGGTGGGTCGCGAGTTGATGGCGCAGATGGGGTGACCTTTTCGCGGGACGGTGGGCCGGGCGATGCGTATTTGGAGACAGGTGAAGACAGCGGGCGGCCCGATGGGCCCGGTCGCGGCGCTGGTGACGGGGCTTGTCACGGCGGGAGCGGCCTTCGGGCTCTGGCTGGGTCTGCGCGCCCTGCCGCCGGGCGAGACCGAGATGATCGAGGCCGCCGCCGCGCGTTACGTGGCCGAGACGGGCGGCGCGCGGACCGATTGCGCCGGGCGCCCCGCCGCGATGGCGGGCGTCCGGATGGTCGTGACCTGCGGGCCCGACTGGGCGGTGGCGCTGGACCGCTGGGGTCGGAGGGTGGACGGTCCGCGCGTGGGGCCGGGGACATGAGGCGGGCGGGGCTTGCCCTCTGCCTGGTGCTCGGGGCCGGCGGCACCGCCGCGGAGGAGGCCTTGCCGCCCTATTCCGACTGCCTGTCGCGCGCGGTGGCGCATTTCGAGATGGAGTTTTCCCGAACCGGGCTCGCGGATGCGCGCGAGGATTTCGAGATCGTCTCGCGCGAGCGGGTGGAATATTGCGGGACGCTGGCCATCGTGGTCTGCGACCGGTCCGAGGCGCCGCTGGCCTGCCAGGCCGACCTGGCCGCGCGGCAATGGGCGCTCCGGGACAGGGTGCTGGCGGGGTTGCCCGCGCCCGAGGCGGTGACGGGCGACGCGGTCTGGGCGGGCGGGCTTTACCCGGTGCTCTGGGGCGTGGCGCACGGGTCCTCGGCGGGGCCGGATTGCGCGGGGGCCGACGCGGCCTACGCGGCGTGGTGCGAGATGCGGGAGGCGAGCGGAAAGCTGGCCGAGGCGGTTTCGCTCTGGCAGGTGGCCCGGCTCCTGGGCGTGGCGGGGCCTGCCGTGGAGGCAGGATGGGTCGGGGCGGCGCACTATGCGCCGCTGCCGCGGCCGGAGCGAGGAGACACTCGATGAGACTGCAATCATCCTTCGTCGCCGGGTCGGACGAGGCGCGTGCGAACCGCACGGCGCACCTCGAGGCCTTGCGCCTCGTCGAGGAGGCGGCGGCGCAGGCCGCCGGGGGCGGCG
>WVSO01000168.1 GCA_015689745.1 Rhodobacterales bacterium HKCCSP123
GCATGGGGATGGGGCAACGGCGGTTCAGATCGCCCGGACCGTGCGCAGCGCGCTGGCCGAGGCGGGCATGCCGCTCTTCGAGCGCACATCCTTCGGCCTCGTGGCGACGCGCGCCTGCCGCGCGCTCGTCCATGCCGCCCGCCTCGCGCTGTCCGAGGTCGCGCAGGCCGACGCGGAGCTTGCCGAGTTCGACGGGCGCGACGCGGGCCGGATCGTCGTCGGCGCGCTGCCGCTCTCGCGCGCCGCCGTCCTGCCCGAGGCGCTCGCCGCCTTCCACGCCGGGCGCCCCCGCCAGGTCGTGACGGTGATCGACGGCCCGTACCCCGAGCTCCTCTCGGGCCTGCGCCGGGGCGACATCGACGTCATCGTCGGCGCGCTGCGCGATCCGCCCCCGGTCGAGGACGTGGTCGAGGAGCGGCTCTTCACCGACCGCCTGGTGATCCTGGCGCGCCCCGGCCATCCCGCGACGCAGACGCCCGGCCTGACGCCCGCCGCGCTCACGCGGTACGCCTGGGCCGTCCCGCGCCCCGGCACGCCCTCGCGCGCGCAGTTCGACGCGCTCCTCCGCGAGGGAGAGGGGCCCCCGCCGCTCGGCGTCGTGGAATGCGGCTCCATCCTTCTGATGCGCGAACTCTTGCAGCAGAGCGACCTGCTCGGCTGCATCTCGGGCCGGCAAGCCGAGGCCGAGATCCGCGCGGGCCTTCTGGTGCCGCTCGAGGCCGGGCTCCGCTGGCCCGAACGCCCGATCGGCCTGACGCTCCGCGCAGGCTGGCGCCCGACCCGCGCGCAGGCGTCCTTCCTCGACCACCTGCGCCGCGCCGCGGCCGCCGCGGCCTGAACGGGGGAGGGCGGGGACGGGAGGAGGCCGCCGGCCCCCGACCGGCCCTGCCACGCCGGACAAAGGGTCCCGCCGAGCGCGCTTGCATCCCGTGCCGCCGCCCCGCACACTCGGCCTCCCGTCCCGAAAGGCCGCCCATGACCCAATCCGACCGCCCGACCGCCAAGGAACCGCGCCGCTCGCGGCCCGTCCGCGTGGCCGACGCGATCAAGGACTGGGTGGTCGAGCGTAACATGGCCCCGGGCGACCGCCTGCCGGGCGAGGCCGAGCTGATGGCGCGCTTCGGCATGGCCAAGGGCACCATCCGCGAGGCCATGCGCATCCTCGAGGCCCAGGGCCTGATCGAGACCCGCACCGGCCCCGGCGGCGGCAGCTTCGTGGGCGAGGTGACCGCCGACCGCGCCAAGGCGCTTCTCGCCAACTATTTTTACTTCAAGGATATTTCCATATCCGACATCTACCAGCTCCGCCGCGCGCTGGAGCCTGAACTGGCCGCCTCCCTCGCCGGTCGCCTCACCGGGGCGCAACTGGCCGAGCTGGAACAGGTCGTGGCCCAATACCCCGAACCCGCCCGCTCCGCCGAGGAGGAACGCGACCAGCATGTCGCCTCGCTGGCCTTTCACCGCAAGCTCGCCAATTTCTCCGACAACGCGCTCCTGGCCTTCGTGGTCAGCTTCATGGGCCGCATCCTGACCGACCTCACGGTTTACCGCCGCCTCTATGACCCGCCCAACCGCGAGCTTTACGAAAAGGGCCTCGCCTACCAGACCGACCTGATCGCCGCGCTCCGCGAGGGTCGCGCCGAGGACGCGCGCGCCATCATGCGCGGCCACATGGAAACCGCCGAGGCGCTGATGCAACGGCAGGAGGCGCAGGTGTTGCGCCGCTTCATCGCCGAATAGGGCAGGGGCCTCAGCGCCGGATCGCGGGCTCCGCCTCGACGATCGGCTCGGGCATGTCGGGCACATCCTCCGGGGCCGGAGCGCGCCACGGGTCGTCCAGCACCGGCACCACCCTGGTCCAGCCGTGATAGGGGTCGGCCTGCGACACCATGTAGAGATCCGCGAGCGCCGCCAGCGGGTTCACCGAATGGTCGATCCTGAGCGTGAGCGGCGCCATGTCCCGTCCCACGACCAGCAGGGCCGCCGACAGGAGCCCCCGCGCATCGCCCCCCGCCGCGGCGGCCGCCCCCAGCGCGCCCATCAGCCGCTCCGGGAACGGCATCGCCGCCGCCGACCGGTAGCCGTCCAGGGCCGCCTCGATCACCTCCGGGCCGGCCAGCATGTTGCCCGCCACGACCACCCCCGGCACCTCCAGCGCGCCCGCATGGGCGACGCTGTCGGCCCCGGTGAAGGCCCCCGTGCCGCCCGCGGGGTCCACCAGCCGCAAGGCCGTCACGCGCGCATCTGCGGCCAGCACCCGCGCGAC
>WVSO01000169.1 GCA_015689745.1 Rhodobacterales bacterium HKCCSP123
AGGGCGCCGGATAGGGCGGAATCCGCGCTTTGTAAAGCCCCGATCAGGGTCCAGCCCGTGCCGGTCGATCGAGCGGCGCCAGGACGCGGCCAGCCGCGAGCGCGCCGCGGCGCTTGCCTCGCCGACCGTCGCGAGCACGCGGGCAACATGGTGCGAAGGATGCGTGATGGTGTCAGTCCTCCCTTACGGGAGGATATGTCAGATGGGCCGAACAACCTAGCGGCGAGATGTCGCCATGGGACAGGCGGGCTATTCCGCCGCGTCGGGCAAGCGCCCGCCCTCGACGGCGGCCTTGGCGTCCTCGCCGTTCGGATAGACGAGGCCCGCCGAAATGATGAGCTTGGCCGCGTCCTCGACGCTCATGTCGAGCACGATCAGGTCCTTGCGCGGCACGAAGAGCAGGAAGCCCGAGGTCGGGTTGGGCGTGGTCGGCATGAAGACCGCCACGACATCCTCGGCGGTGCTGGCCTGCACCTCGCCCTTGGCGTTCGAGGCGATGAAGCAGATCGCCCAGATCCCCTTGCGCGGGTACTCGATCAGCGCGGCCTTGTCGAAATTCTGGTCGCCCTGGCTCAGCACCGTCTCGACGATCTGCTTGAGCCCGGAATAGAGGCTGCGGATCAGCGGGATCGAGAGCACCAGCCCCTCTGCCCAGAGGATCAGCGACCGCCCGATCAGGCCCTTGGCGATCCAGCCCACCAGCACCGTGAAGACCAGGAAGGTCGCAACACCGATGCCGCGGATATTGACCTCGATCCCCGTCAGGTCCCGGATCAGGGTGGCCGGGTTGTAGGAGGCGGGGATGAGCGGCAGAACCCAGCTGTCGATCCAGCCCGTCAGCGTCCAGATCAGCCAGATCGTCACGCCGATGGGCGTGATGACGATAAGCCCGGTCAGAAAGCTCGACCGCAATCCGGCGAACAGTCCGCGCTTCGGCGGCGGGGGCGTTTCGGGTAGCTGCATGGCGCGTCGTGATGTCCCGGGCGAGGGCAGGGAGGGCGCGCGCACGCGCCCCGGTTGTGTTTATGTAAGCGGTGCGCCGGGGCCGCACAAGCGTCGGGGGATCACCCGCCGCGCGATCACTCGGCCAGTGCCCGCGCGATGCGCGCGCCAAGCCGGGCGTTGTTCAGAACGAGGGCGATATTCGCGGTCAGGCTGCGCCCCCCGGTCAGCTCGAAGAGGCGCTGAAGCAGGAAGGGCGTGACCGACTTGCCGGTGATGCCCGCGGCCTCGGCCTCCTGCTGGGCACCTGCGATCAGCGGCGCGAGGGTGTCGGCGGCGATCTCGTCGGCTTCGGGAATGGGATTGGCCACCAGTTGCCCGCCCGGCAGGCCGAGCGCCGCGCGCATCGCGTGGGCCGCGGCGATCCCGGCCGGGTCGTCCATGCGGAGCGGCGCGGGCAGGCCGCTTTCGCGGCTCCAGAAGGCGGGGAAGCCGTCCTGCCCGAAGGCGATCACGGGCACGCCGAGGGTTTCCAGCACCTCCAGCGTCTTCGGCAGGTCGAGGATGGCCTTGGCCCCCGCGGCCACAACGGTGACGGGCGTCTGCGCCAGTTCCTGCAGATCGGCCGAGATGTCGAAGCTCTCTTCCGCGCCCTTGTGGACGCCGCCGATGCCGCCCGTGGCGAAGACGGCGATGCCCGCGCGCGCGGCGCAGATCATCGTGGCCGCGACCGTCGTGGCCCCCGTCCCCCCGGTGGCGAGGCAGGCGGCGAGGTCGGCCCGGCTGAGCTTGGCGACGTCCGTCGCCTGCGCAAGCGCCTCGAGCGCGTCGGCCTCGAGCCCCACCCGGATCTCGCCCGCGATCACGGCGATGGTCGCGGGCACGGCACCCGCCGCGCGCACCTCGGCCTCGACCCGGCGCGCGGTCTCGAGGTTCTGCGGGTAGGGCATTCCGTGGGTGATGATGGTCGACTCGAGGGCCACCACGGCTGCCCCTTCCGCAAGGGCTTGGGCGACCTCACCGGACAGGCGCAAGGGCAGGGTGGTCATGCGATATCTCCCGAGACATAGGCGGCGGCCCCCTCGACGGCGGCGCGCAGCGCCTCCTCGGGTCCCGCGCCGGCCAGTTCGGCTGCGATATGCGCGGCCATGAAGGTGTCGCCCGCCCCGGTGATCCGGCGCGCCTGCACGGGGGGCGGCACGGCGGTCAGGATGCGGTCGGGCGTGGCGTCCACGGCCATCTCGGCACCGGCCGTCACCAGCACGCGCC
>WVSO01000017.1 GCA_015689745.1 Rhodobacterales bacterium HKCCSP123
AGCTTGAATCACGCAGCCCAGGAACCCTCAAGATGGTTTATGGGTCCTGACCCTAGACGCCGTAAACAGGGGTAAAGCCATACAGATTGATCAGTCATCCAAGCGACCCATCGGCGCTAAAGTTGCGAAAGTAGCGCGTGTTCAGGAACTAGGGTGAGCACCCCGTAGGGTGGGCTTCCGCCTCACCACCCGCGCGTCCGTAGAGCGCAACCCCACCCTACACCCCCAAATCCATCCCCGGCACATACCGCCCATCCCGATGCACCGACGACCACGGCCAATCCTCCGGCCGCGCGACGAACCCGTGTTTCACCGGGTTCCACCAGCAATACCGCAGAAACGCCCGGTATTCCGCCTCATCCCGAACGTGATGTTCCCAGAACCGCCGTTGCCACACCGCCTGTTCGCGTTTGTCATGCCGTAGGCCGGGCTTCAGCCCGGCATATCTGCCCGACCGAACGACCGGGAGCTCCGTGGGGTAGTCGTATGCCGGCTGCAAACGAAATGTCGGTGATGCCGGCTGCGCCGACAATGCCGGTGATGCCGGGCTGAAGCCCGGCCTACATCCGGGAATATCCGTTTCGTATTTATCCCGCACCGCCCGCGTGAACCGCGCCTTGATCGCCCCCCATCGCACCCCATACGCCCGGTCCCCCGGCGGCATCTGCCACACCGCATGCATGTGATCCGGCAACACCACCCACGCCTCGATCCCGAAGGGCCGCTCGGCCTTCGTCACCCGCACCGCCTCCCGCAACAGGCCCACCTCGCGCACCAGCACGTCCCCGCCCCGCGCGGCAAGCGCGACGGTGAAGAAGACCATGGCCCCGGTCACGGGCGGGCGGCGGTAGACGGACATGCCCCCACCCTCGCCCGAAACGGTTAACCGACCGTCATCGCGCCCCGCGCACCGCCTCCGGGTGCTCCGCCAGGAACCCCCGCAGCAACGCAAACAACCGCTTCGCCTCGGCCACCTCGTCGGCATGCAGCGCCGCGCGGATGTCATCACACAGCTTCCCCTGCAGCGCCTGCGGCCCGCCGTGCTCGTGCATCATCCGTTCGATCTCGGCCACCGCGGCTTCGTCGCTGATGTGGTCATGCGCCGCGATCTGCGCGATCTCGTCCCGCGTCAGGCTGCACATGTCTTCCATGTCCTCGAGCGATATCATGCTCCCCCCTCCATGCCCGATGTCATCATCTTGTCATGATACCACCGCAAGGGGATGCGCGGCTTGATCGGGGTCAAATCCGGCGCCGCTGCGACTGTAGTTACGGGATCACTACGGGAACACGACGGGATGCCTACGCCGGCTTTCCCTTCGCAGGCGCAGAAAAAAGCCCCCGTCGGACACCCCTCCGCAACCCCTTGGAGCGCCGCCCGGAATCACCCTTCTCCACCGGGTGATCCACGGTTTCCTCCACAAGAAATTTCCATGCTGCAGTGCTACGCGCTTGCCCGACTCGGGGGGCTTTTGTCACCGTCATCCTACCGCAAGGGGCAACCCGGGCGGGGCGCGACGGGCCCAGGAGCCGGCAGCGGAAAGACCCGCAGACATGATCCGCGGGACGGGATGCGAACTGGTGGGCGCCACGGGGCGGAACCGGGAAATTGGTCCGAGGATCAAGGACTTGGGGAAGCGACCAGGCGTTCGGGTCGGGTAGCGCGCTGCATCGGCCCCTGTCTTCGGGCAGGGGGGATGCGGTGGCCCACGGGGGTCGGTCGCAAGACCGGAGACCGGGGGAAGGTGGACGGGGTCTTCGGGCCGCGGGCACCGGGAAAGGGTCGTCTCCGGACGGGCCGATCCTAAAGGGCGAGACGCCCCTCGGGGCGCCTGGTTCGAGAGAAGACGTCAGGCAATGCGAAGACCGCGTCCAAGCACCTGGCGTCTTCTTCTTTTCCGGGGAAGCGGGCGAGGCCGACCAAGCCAGCCCCGCCCAGACAATGCGACCGCGTCGTACGCACCTGTGCCGCAAGGGGTATGGGTGCTCTTGGTCGTTTGCAACCAGATATCGTGGTCGCCCCGCCGATCCCGCCCCGGTCTGGCAAAGCCGCAACAGGCCTGCGCTTGACCCGGATCAAGGGGCGCGATGCCCAGACCTGCTAACCTGATGGGAAAACGCGTCCTTTCATCGGAGGCCGAGATGCGCCTGTTCTTCCTGATCTTCTCCCTCGCTGCCACGGTCCTTGCCGGCATGGGCGTCACCGCCGCGCTCGCCGCAGGCCTCGCCGGGTGGCAGCCGATCGTGGGCTCCGCCGCCATCGGGGCGGTCCTGGCCATTCCCGCGGCCTGGATCGCGACCGGGTGGATCAGGGCACTCTGACCTCGCGCGGGGCGCGCGGGCATGCTAGGTTTCGCAAAGGTCCTGGTTCGGAGGGTGCGAGATGAAAAATCCCAGTGGTTACAGCCGGATGCAGATCACCCTGCACTGGGTGGTCGTGGTGTTGGTGGCGCTACAATACCTCCTGCACGAAGGCATGTCGGACGCCTATGACGTGGCCGAGGAAACCGGCATCTACGCGCTGAGTACGCCCGTCATCGGCCATATCGCGGGCGGCGCGCTGATCCTGCTTCTCGCCTGCTGGCGGCTGATCCTGCGCAACGACCGTGGCGTTCCCGCCGCGCCCGCGGGCGAGCCCGAGGTGTTCCGCCGCCTCTCGCATGTCGCGCATCTGGCCGTCTATGCCCTCCTGATCCTCCTGCCCGTCAGCGGCGCGCTCGCCTGGGGCGGGCAGATCGAGGCGGCCGGAGAGGCGCACGAGGCACTGAAGACGCTGTTCCTTCTCCTGATCCTCGCCCATGTCGGTGCCGTCGCCGTGCATCAGCTGGTCTGGAAGACCGGGCTGATGAAGCGGATGATGCGGGCCCAGGACTAGCCGAAGAAGGCCGCGACGGAGGCCTCGAACTCGCGCGGGCGGTCGGCATGAAGCCAATGACCCGCGCCGGGAATCTTGGCGAATTTCGCGTTCGGGAACAGGGCCTTGATCGCCGGGCGGTCCTCTCGTCCGACGTAGTCCGACTCTGCCCCGGCCAGGAAGAGCGCGGGCCCCTCGAAGCTGCCGCCGAGATCCGGCCAGCCCAGGATCAGGGGCATGTCCCGCTCGAGCACGTCGAGGTTCAGCCGCCAGCGCTTCCCCTTCACGTCCAGCGATTGCAGCAGGAAGGCGCGGACGCCAGGCTCGGCCACATGGGCGGCCAGTTGCCGGTCGGCATCCCCGCGCGTCTCGATCCGGGACAGGTCGATCTCGCGCATGGCATCGACGAGGTGCTGCTGCGTGTGGCCATAGGCGACCGGCGCGATATCGGCGACGATCAGGCGGCGCACGACGGCCGGAGTGGTCAGGGCCAGGGCCATGGCCGCCTTGCCACCCATCGAATGCCCCAGCACGTCCGCCTGTCCGCCGTGGGCGGCGATGACCTCGGCCAGGTCGGCGGCAAGATCGGGATACCCATGCGCGCCCTTCCAGGGGCTTTCACCGTGGTTGCGCATGTCGACCGTGAGAACGCGGCGCGTTGCCGAGAGCCGCTTGGCGATGACGCCCCAGTTGCGGGCCGAGCCGAAGAGGCCATGGGCGATCAGGATGGGCGGTTGGGCGGTGTCCTCGCCCTGCACGACGGTGTTCAGCATGGCCAGAGAGATAGGCGAGCGCGGGCGGGAAAGGCCAGCGGAAACCGCGGGCTTGAGCCAAGGCCCGGCGCTGCCGTATCTTTTCGGCGTTCCGGCTTTGGGGGGCCGATTCCATGACAGGCGACGCAGTGAACGCGGTAAAGGACGAGTTGCGCGAGATGATCGCCGAACGGCTCAACGTGCGCGCCCGCAGCTTCGAAGGCGCCGTGCGCCGTGCCGGCCGGCTTCTTCCGGCACAGGCGCGCCGCGCCGCGGCCGAGATCGCCGCCTGCGAGGCGCGTCTCGCCCACCCGAAGCTGGCCGCGAAAACCGACCCCGCCGTGATCACCCGCGCGGCGGCCACGATCCGCGACGTGCTGAGCCGTTACAGGCCGGGCGCACGCGCGGCGCGTGACCGGTCCTTCCTCATGGCCGAGATCGGGTTCAAGCTGGCCGCGCTCATCGGCCTGGGCCTCGTCTTCCTGCATTGGCAGACCGGGGTCTGAGCCCGGCCGCTAGTGCGCGGGCTTGATGAAGGTCCCGTTCCGGAGATCGCGCATCGCCTGCTGCAGTTCGGCCTGCGTGTTCATGACGATGGGCCCGTGCCAGGCGACGGGTTCCTCGATGGGCGCGCCGGAGATCAGGAGGAAGCGCACCCCATCGGGTCCGGCCTGAACCGTCACCTCGTCGCCGGTGCCGAACCGGATCAGCGTGCGGTCACCGGAGAGGTCGCGGATGTTGACCTCACGGCCCATCACCTCTTTTTCCAGCAGCACCCCCTGCGGCGCCGAGGCGTCGGAGAAGGCGCCGCCCCCCTGGAAGACATAGGCGAAGGCGCGGCGGTAGGTGTCGATGCGGAAGGTCTTCTTCACGCCCGCGGGCACGGTCACGTCAAGGTATTGCGGATCGGCGGCGATGCCGTCCACCGGCCCGCGCTTGCCCCAGAACTCGCCCGTGATGACGCGGACATGGGTGCCGTCGTCGTCGGTCACCTCGGGAATGTCTGCGCCCGCGATGTCCTGGTAGCGGGGCGCGGTCATCTTCTGGCTGCCGGGCAGGTTCCCCCAAAGCTGGAAGCCGTGCATCTGCCCCCTTGCGTTCCCGAGCGGCATCTCCTGGTGCAGGATGCCGGAGCCCGCGGTCATCCATTGCACCGAGCCCGCCCCGAGACGGCCGGTATTGCCCAGGCTGTCGGAATGCTCGACCGTGCCTTCGAGCACGTATGTGATCGTCTCGATCCCGCGGTGGGGGTGCCAGGGAAAGCCCTTCTTGTAGAACATCGGGTCGTCGTTGCGGAAATCGTCGAACAGGAGAAACGGGTCGAGTTCCGTCGGGTCCTGGAACCCGAAGGCGCGGTGCAGGTGGACGCCCGCCCCCTCCATCGTGGGCTGGGCGCGACGGGTTTCGATAACGGGACGGATGGACATGGGCGCGGCCTCCTCTTGGCTATGGCGGAGATGTAGCGGAGGCGGCGTGAACCGCAATGCCGGGCAGATCACGGCGTCTGTGCGCCGGTGCAGAGGTCTCGCCAAGGCGGGCGCGACAGGGTAAGGGGCGGCGAGGCGGAGCGAGGCACATGGCGAAGCGCAAGACCACCGACCCGGACGAGGTGCTGGCCACCATCGACCCGCACCCGATCCGGCGCGGCTTCACCACGGGCGTGGTTGGGGTGCTGGGCACGCTCCTGATCTATCTCGCGGCGACACATCCGCCCGCTGACCTCGCCTGGCTCGCGTTCCTCGTTGCGATGGGGCTTGGCGCGCTCTACCTGTCGTGGCGGGTCTGGACAGCGACGGCGGTCACGCTGGAACTGACACGCAGCGCGCTGCGCGAGCGTGATGGAGCGCAGCGTGTCCTTTTCACCCTCGACGAGGTCGACAGCGTCGATCGCTCCATCTTTGCCTTCAAGCCCGCCGGCGGATTCCTGGTGCGGCTCAAGGCCCCGACGACGCGCGGGCGGGTCTATGCACCGGCCCTCTGGTGGCGGGCGCGCAGGCGCGTGGCCGTCGGCGGTGCCACGGCCAATGCACAGGCCAAGAGCGTCGCGGACCTGATCAAGGTCATGCAAGCCGAGCGCGACGGAGAGCTGCCGAAGCAGCCCTGACCCGTCAGATCCCCTTGGCCTTGTAGGCCGCCGCCACCCTGTCGATGCTGACCAGGAACGCGGCTGTTCGCAGGTCGGATACGTCTTCCCGGCCATGCCAGACCTCGCGCATCGACTGGTAGGCGGCGCGCATCGTGTCGTCGAGACCCGAGCGGACAAGCTCCAGTTCGCCGGCACCACGCAGGTATTTCTGCTTGAAGTCGGGGCTGAGGGTCCAGCCGACCCCACTGTCCGCCGAGAGCCGTTCCAGTTCATCGACGATCAGCTGATGACGCGCCTCTTCCTGGCGGCGCTGCATGCGCCCGAACCGGATGTGGCTGAGGTTCTTGACCCATTCGAAGTAGGAGACCGTCACGCCACCCGCGTTCGCGTAAAGGTCGGGGATGATGACCGCGCCCTTGTGGCGGAGGATCTCGTCGGCGCCCGCCGTCACCGGGCCGTTCGCGGCCTCGATGATCAGGGGCACCTTGATCTCGGCGGCGTTCTGCATGTTGATCACCCCCTCGAGCGCCGCGGGGATGAGGATATCGGCCTCGGCTTCGAGCAGCCGGGCGCCCTCGGGGTAATAGGTGCCGAAGGGGCAGTCCTTCACCCCACCGTGCCGCACGATCCAGTCTCGAAGGCCCGCGATGTCGAGTCCCTCGGGGTTCTCGACCGCGCCGTCCCGCTCGATCACATGGGTGATCCTGCAGCCATCCTCCGTGCTCAGGAAGAGGGCCGCGTGATAGCCCACGTTGCCGAGGCCCTGCACGATCACCCGCTTGCCATCGAGCGTGCCGGACAGGTTGGCCTTGGCCACGTCGTCGGGGTGGCGAAAAAACTCCTGCAAGGCGTATTGCACGCCACGCCCGGTAGCCTCGACCCGCCCCTGGATGCCGCCGGCGTGGGGCGGTTTGCCGGTCACGCAGGCGCGGGCGTTGATGTCGGTGGTGTTCATGCGGGCGTATTGGTCGGCGATGATCGCCATCTCGCGCTCGCTCGTGCCCATGTCGGGGGCGGGCACGTTCTGCGCGGGGTGGATCAGGTCGCGCTTGATCAGCTCATAGGCGAACCGGCGGGTGATCTTCTCCAGTTCGTCCTCGTCCCAATGGCGCGGGTCGATGCAGAGCCCGCCCTTCGAGCCGCCGAAGGGCGCCTCGACCAGGGCGCATTTGTAGGTCATCAGCGCGGCGAGCGCCTCGACCTCGTCCTGGTTGACGGAGGGCGCGTAGCGGATGCCGCCCTTGACCGGCTCCATGTGTTCGGAATGGACGGACCGATAGCCGGTGAACGTGTGGATCTCTCCCCTCAACCGGACGCCAAATCGCACGGTGTAGGTCGCGTTGCAGACGCGGATCTTGTCCTCGAGCCCCGGCGGCAGGCGCATCAGCGCGGCGGCCCGGTTGAACATCAGATCGACAGACTGGCGAAAGCTGGGTTCACCCGTCACGGCGTTCATGTGCGGTTCCTCTCGTTGTCGCGGACCGTGCATCCGGCCCGCCAGATCGCCCTCAGGAGGGCATAGTCACCCCCCGCGATGCAACCCGTGCATAGTGCATGGATCTGTTAATGATCGATGAATTTCGCGATTGGAGCGTCGTACCGCCTCATTTTCGCCTTGCTGTGGTGTGACACCGACCGCCGGAGTTGTGTGCCTGTATCGGTGCAGTGTCTTTACGAGTCGGAGTTGAGTACATGCACCAAGGGTGCACAGCAGAACCCGCCAAGCGCCTGGCCCGGGGCTGTCTTCGCCTCCTGCCGCAGCGCTTCGTCCGGCGAGAGGACGGCACGGTGACGGTGTTCGCGGCGATCGTCTTCGTGCTCATGGTCGGCGTCGGCGGCATCGCGGTCGACATCATGCGCTTCGAGACACAGCGCGTGCAGCTGCAATACACGCTCGACCGCGCCGTCCTGGCCGCCGCCTCGCTGTCGCAGACGATCGACCCGAACCTCGTCGTCGAGAGCTATTTCGAGACGGCGGGGCTGAACGACTACCGCCTTGCCGTGCGCGTGGAGGAGGGTGTGAACTTTCGCCGGGTCGAGGCCCAGGCCGAAATGGAACTGCAGACCCTCTTCATGTCGATCTTCGGCCAACGCGTGATGACCTCGCCCGCGGCCGGGGCCGCAGAAGAGCGGGTCCGCAACATCGAGGTCTCGATGGTGCTCGACATATCGGGCTCCATGGCACAGCAGAGCCGGATGACGAACCTGAGGCCTGCGGCGCGCGACTTCGTCACCTCGGTGCTTTCCGACAACGCCAACCCCGCAAACGACCAGCTCGTCTCGATCTCGATCATCCCCTACAACGGGCACGTGAACGTGGGCACCAGGCTCAGCTCGGTGTTCCAGCTGACGGACGAACACACCTTTTCGCGGTGTTCGCGCTTCTACTGGGAAGATTTCACCGTTTCGGGCCTGAACCCGAGTGTGCCGATTCAGCGGATGGCGCATTTCGACATCACCTCGAGCACATGGTCGGACCCGATCTCGAACCCGCGCTGTCCGACCAGTGATTACGGGGCGATCCTGCCATGGTCCAACAGCGAAGCGGAGCTTCACGCGCTGATCAACAGCCTGGAGCCCGGCGGCACGACGGCGATCGACGCGGGCATGCGCTGGGCCGTGGCGCTGCTTGACCCGATGGCACGTCCGGCACTCGGCGGGCTGAATTCGGTCGGTCTTGTTCACGACGATTTCGTCGGCCGACCTGCCGACTACTCCGATGACGAGACGCTCAAGATCGTCGTGCTGATGACGGACGGCGCGAACACCGATCAATACGATGTCATGGAACAGTACCGCGACGGCCCCAGCCCCTTCTGGCGCGACCCGGACGACGGCGACTTCTCGGTCTACTACGCCCAGTGGGACCTCTATTGGCACGAGGATCATGACACCTGGCGGAGCTACCCCGACGGCGGCGACGACAACGACGCGCTGCGCCTCGACTATGCCGATCTTTGGCACCACATCCCCGTGGGCGAGGTCGATGAGGACCTGTTCCATCGCGACGCCTGGGAAGAGCACGACAACCAGGACTCCTCGGTGAACTGGTGGCGCCGCTCGGTGATCGAGGACATGGCCGAACTCTATGATTTCTGGAATATCGTCGACATCTATGTCTGGGCCGACGAAGGCGACCGCCGCCTGCGCGCGATCTGCGACGTGGCGCATGCGCAGGACATCGTGGTCTTCTCGATCTCGTTCGAGGCACCGACCCGCGGCCAGCAGGTGATGCGCTACTGCGCCTCGTCCGATGCGCATTACTACGACGTGAACGGCCTCGACATCTCGAACGCCTTCGCGTCGATCGCGCGCACGATCAACCAGCTTCGCCTCGTCCAGTGACGGGATAGATCTTGGGACACCTCATTTCCCATATCCGCAGCTTCGCACTGGACGAGCGGGCGACATCCACGATCGAGTTCGTGATCATGTTCCCGGTCGTGATCATGCTGTTCATCGCGGCCTTCGAAACCGGCATGATCCTGTCGCGGCAGGTGCTCCTCGAGCGATCGCTCGACGAGGCGGTGCGCATCCTGCGGCTGGTGCGGACCCTCGTCGATCCGGACACCGGCGACCCGCGCCCGCTGACCGCCGCGGACGTTCAGGATGCGATCTGCGACAACACCAGCTCGATCCCGCGCTGCGACGAGGTGCTGGTCGTGCAGCTGACGCGCGTAAACCGGCAGACCTATGACATCCCGACGCCCGATGTCGTCTGCGTGGACCGGAACGACCTGACGATCCAGCCCAGCAACTCCTTCGAACATGGCCAGAACAACGAGTTGATCCTGATTCGCACCTGCGCCGTCGTCGACCGGATCCTTCCGATTTCCGGTTTCGGCCTGAACCTTGTCCGCGACGACACCGGGGGCATGCACATCGTCGCGTCGTCGGTCTTCGTGAACGAGCCGCAGTAGGGAGAACCGGAGATGCCATTCAAACTGCTCCGCCGCTTCTGGAAAGACACCTCCGCCGCCGTCGCGATGGAAGCGGTGATCATCACTCCCGTCCTCGCCTGGGCCTTCATCGGCAGCTTCGTGGTGTTCGACGCGTTCCGCACCTACAACACCTCGATCAAGGCGACCTACGCCGTCGCCGACATCCTGTCGCGCCAGACCAACACGGTCTACGCCTACGACATCGAAGGGATGACGCGCATCTTCGAGCACATGGTCCGCAACCACGGCGACGCACGGCTCCGGGCGACCCAGATCATGTACGATGCGAACACGGACACCTACTCGGTGGATTGGTCCCATGCGACCAACGGCGAGGCGCGCCTCTTCACGGCGAACCTCATCGATCTCGAAGGCCGCCTGCCCATCATGGCACATGCCGAAAGGATCCTCCTCGTGGAGACCTACATCCCCTACCGCCCCGCCTTCGATGCCGGTCTGAGCCTTCTGACCTTCGAGAACTTCACCTTCACACGTCCGCGCTACGCAGGTCAGGTGCCGTTCAATCCGACCGTCACGGCACCCCCCGCGCAGACAAGCTGATCCGTCGCCTGCGACACAGGCGATGTCGCGCCGAGGCTTTCCTTCGCCGGACGGTCGTTGAATAGTGCCGCAAAACCCCGCGCGGGCGACCGACAGGAACCATCATGCGCTATTCAGGCTGGCAGGTGCTGGCACAGGGAATCTTGGGCAATCGCGGCTGGCGTCCCGCCTGGCGCGACCCCGCCCCCAAGGACGCCTATGACATCGTCATCATCGGCGGCGGCGGCCACGGCCTTGCCACCGCGTTCTATCTCGCCAGCGAGCACGGGCTGACCAATATCGCCGTGCTCGAGAAGGGTTACCTCGGCGGCGGCAACGTGGGGCGCAACACCACGATCGTGCGCGCGAACTACGGTCTGCCGGGCAATTCCGAGTTCTATTCCCATTCCCTGAAGCTCTGGGAGGGGATGGAGCAGGCGCTGAACTACAACGTGATGCATTCGCAGCGCGGCATCATCAACCTGTTCCACTCCGACGGCCAGCGCGACGCCTATGCCCGCCGCGGCAACGCCATGATCAACCAGGGCGACGACGCGATCCTTCTCGACCGCGAGGGGTGCCGCAAGCTTCTGCCCTATCTCGATTACGAGCAGACGCGCTTTCCGATCTACGGCGGGCTCTACCACCCGCGCGGCGGCACGGCGCGACACGACGCCGTCGCCTGGGGTTACGCCCGCGCCGCCGACCAGAGGGGCATCGACCTGATCCAGAATTGCGAGGTGACGGGCATCGACATCGAGGGCGGTGTCGTGAAGGGCGTGCAGACCACCCGCGGCGCGATCCGGGCCAAGAAAGTGGCGATCGTCGTGGCGGGGCGCTCCAGCCAGGTGGCCGCGATGGCCGGGATGCGCCTGCCGATCGAAAGCCATGTCCTGCAGGCCTTCGTCACCGAGGGGCTGAAGCCCTGCATCGACCATGTCGTGACCTATGGCATGGGACATTTCTACATCAGCCAGTCCGACAAGGGCGGTCTCGTCTTCGGCGGCGACCTCGATTTCTACCCGTCCTATGCCGCGCGCGGCAACCTTCCGATGGCCGAGCACGTGGTCGAGGCGGGCATGACGCTGATGCCGATGATCGGCAAGGCGCGGATGCTGCGCAGCTGGGGCGGGATCATGGACATGTCGCCCGACGGCTCGCCCATCATCGACAAGACCCACATCGACGGGCTCTACCTGAATTGCGGCTGGTGCTACGGAGGGTTCAAGGCCGTCCCCGGCTCGGGCCATACCTTCGCCCACCTGATCGCCACCGACCGCCCGCACGAGGCCGCGGCGCGCTACCGCCTCGACCGTTTCGCCACCGGCAGGGGATTGATGGATGAAGAAGGCACCGGCTCTCAGCACAATCTGCACTAGCATGATCGCTGCCCTCTCTCCCCTGCCCGCGATGGCGACGCCGCAAGGCTGCTACGCCAGCACCTTTGACGCGGCGCACCTCGCGGCGCACCCGGATCAGGTGGTGCAGACGCTTGCCCTCTACTTCACGCCGGACGCGAACCGCGAGGGCGTCGCCCGCGTGGAACTGCGCGCCGTGATGGCCCGGCAGGGCCACGCGGCGCGGCGTGGCGTCGGCGGTGCCGGGCTGGAGGAATTCGGCCTTTGCGATCCGGAGGGAACCTGCGTCATCGCCTGCGACGGCGGCATGTTCCGCATCCTGTCGGCCGACACCGAAGCCGTCGAGATCGAGACGAGCCACGCCCGTGTCTCGGCCCAGCCCTGCACGCCGGGCATGCCCATCTCGACGCTGGCCGACGTCCCCGGCGAGATCACCACATATCGCCTGACCCGCGCGCCCGAGAGCGCTTGCGGCCGCTGACAGAAGGACCGAGGAGCCCCATGCAAATCCCCTGCCCCATCTGCGGCGCGCGCGATCTCCGGGAGTTCACCCCGAAGGGCCATGCAAGCTATCTCGACCGCCCGGCCGAGGACGCCGACGCGCAGGCGTGGAACGACTACCTCCACCTGCGCGAGAACCCGGCAGGCGACACGCGCGAACTCTGGTATCACGGCGCGGGTTGCGGCGCCTGGCTGGTGGTCGAGCGCAACACCGTGACCCATGCGGTCAAGGGCGCTACGCTTGCGCGGGAGATGCGCGATGCGGGTTGACGGGCGCGGGCTGATCGACCGGACCCAGCCGGTCACCTTCCGGTTCGATGGCCGCTCGGTCACCGGCTACAAGGGCGACACCGTCGCCTCGGCGCTTCTGGGCAAGGGCGTCAAACTCATGGCCCGGTCCTTCAAGTATCACCGCCCGCGCGGCGTTCTGACCGCCGGGTCCGAGGAACCCAACGCGCTGATGGAGGTGGGCACGGGTGCCGCGATGACGCCCAACACGCGGGCCACCGTGCAGGAGATCTACGACGGTCTCGTGGTGCAGAGCCAGAACCGCATCGGGCCGCTCGACCGGGACCTGTTGTCGGTCAACGACGCGCTCTGGCCGTTCCTGAGCGCGGGCTTCTACTACAAGACCTTCATGTGGCCGCGCGCCTTCTGGGAACGGCTTTACGAGCCGGTGATCCGCCGCGCCGCGGGCCTTGGCCGGATCACGAAGGCCGCAAGCCCGGAGCGGCACGAAAAGGCCTTCGCCTTCTGCGACGTTCTAGTGATCGGCGGCGGGCCTGCCGGCCTGATGGCCGCTCTGACCGCTGCCAAGGGCGGGGCGGACGTCATACTTGCAGAAGAAACACCCGAGCCGGGCGGCAGGCTGCTCTCCGACAGCCAGGAGATCGATGGCACGCTCGCCGCCTATTGGGTCGAGGATATCCTGAAGGAGTTGCAGGCCACCGGACGCGTCCGGGTGATGACCCGAACCACCGTGACCGGCGCCTATGACGACGGCAGCTACGGCGCGCTCGAGCGTGTCGCGCGCCATGTCGCGCCTGCCGACGACCTGCCGCCGGAATGCTTCTGGCGCATCCGGGCGAAGCAGGCGGTGCTTGCTGCCGGCGCCCATGAGCGGCCCATCGCCTTCCCGATGAACGACCGGCCCGGCATCATGCTGGCGGGCGCGGTGCGGACCTACCTCAACCGCTACGGCGTGGCCCCGGGGCGCAACGTGACCATCTTCGCCACCAACGACGACGCGCACCGCACGGCGGTGGAGCTGCTCGACGCGGGCGTGAAGGTCGCCGCCGTCATCGACAGCCGTACGGGCGTGACCGCGCAGGGTGACTACCGCCTGATCGAGGGCGGACAGGTCATCGGCACCAAGGGGCGGCAGGGGCTGAGCCAGATCACCTACCGCGCGGGTGGCAGCACCGACACGCTGATCACCGATTGCCTTGGCATGTCGGGCGGCTGGAACCCGGTGGTTCACCTGACCTGCCATCTTGGCGCGCGGCCCGTCTGGGACGCAGAGGCGAAGATGTTCCTGCCCGCCCCCGGCGCCGTGCCGGGGATGACGCCCGCGGGCGCCTGCAACGGCGCCATGTCGACGGCGGCCTGCCTGCGCGAGGGCCAGGAGGCCGGCAAGGCCGCGCTGAAGGCGCTGGGGCTGCGCGCGCCGCGGGGCCTCTCGGTGCCCGAGGCCGAGGATGATCCGGGCCGGGCACAGGCGCTCTGGCATATCGAGGGCAAGGGGCGGGCCTGGCTCGACTTCGCCAATGACGTCACGACCAAGGACGTGAAACTGGCCGCGGCCGAGGGCTATGCCTCGGTCGAGCACATGAAGCGCTACACGACGCAGGGGATGGCGCCGGACCAGGGCAAGAGCTCCAACATCAACGCGCTGGCGCTGCTGGCGGACGCGACCGGCCGCGGCATCCCCGAGACGGGGACGACGACCTACCGCCCGCCCTTCATCCCCGTGACCATGGGCGCGATGGGGGCCTTTGCCGAGGGGCACGG
The DNA here is from genome assembly GCA_015689745.1 of Rhodobacterales bacterium HKCCSP123. Lineage (GTDB taxonomy): Bacteria > Pseudomonadota > Alphaproteobacteria > Rhodobacterales > Rhodobacteraceae > Roseicyclus. The sequence continues at coordinate 14,043 of WVSO01000017.1, forward strand.
TTTCGCCCCCGAGCGGCGCACGACGAGCGACGCGGCGGCCCGCGCGCGCGGTGCGCCGATGATCGAGGCGGGGCTGTGGTTCCGGCCCTCCTACTTCCCCGCACCGGGCGAGACGACCTGGCGCGAGGCCTGCGACCGCGAGGTCGCCATGGTGCGAAGCGCCGTTGGCGTGGTCGACGTCTCGACGCTGGGCAAGATCGACATCCAGGGGCCGGATGCGGGCGCCTTCCTCGATTTCGTCTACACCAACATGTTCTCGACCCTGCCGGTCGGGCGCGCGCGCTATGGCCTCATGCTGCGCGAGGACGGTCATGTCATGGACGACGGCACCACCGCCCGTCTGGGACAGCATCATTACGTGATGACCACCACGACCGCCGCCGCCGGGCAGGTCATGGCGCACCTGGAATTCGTTTCGCAGGGCCTGCGGCCCGATCTGGATGTGCGGATCATCTCGGCCACCGAGCAATGGGCGCAGTTCTCGGTCGCGGGGCGCCTGGCGCGGGCGCTTCTGAACGGCATCCTCGACCAGCCCATCGACGACGAAAGCTTTCCCTTCATGGCCTGCGGCGCGGTGAAGGTGCACGGGGTGAACGGGCGGCTCTTCCGCATCTCCTTCTCCGGCGAACATGCCTACGAGATCGCCGTACCCTCGCGCTACGGCGATGCGCTTTACCGTGATCTGGTGGCGCGGGCCGAGGCGTTGGGGGGCGGGGCCTACGGGATGGAGGCGCTGAATGTCCTGAGGATCGAGAAGGGCTTCATCACCCATTCCGAGATCCATGGCCGCGTCACCGCCTATGACATCGGCATGCAGCGCATGCTGTCGGCGAAAAAGGATTTCGTCGGCAAGGCCGCGGCCGCGCGGCCCGGCCTGCTGGAACCGGGGCGCGAGCGGCTGGTGGGCTTGCGGCCGGTGGAGGCGGAGGGCCGCCTGACCGCCGGTGCCCGGCTCTTCAAGGATGGCGACCCGCACACCCGAGTGCATGACCAGGGCTATGTCACCTCGGTCGGATATTCGCCGACGCTGGGGCACATGATCGGGTTGGGCTTCCTGCGGCACGGGCCGGAGTGCGAGGGGCACGAGATCGAAATGGTCGATCACCTGCGCAAGGTGAAGACGCGGGTCGAGGTGGTGAACCCCGTCTTCTTCGACCCGGATGGAGGGCGCGCCCGTGGCTGAGCTGATCGCGAAATCCCCCGCCCGCGGCCTGACCCCGGTCGAGGCCGGTGGCGTGACCCTGACCGAGGCACCGATGGGGCCGATCTGGGCCGTGATGCCCTACCGCGGCAAGGGCGCAGCCCTGTCGGCGGCGCTCGAGGCAGCGCACGGCCTGGGCTTTCCGGCGCCGGGCCTTCTGGCAGAGACCGGGGACGCCCGAATCGCCTGGAGCGGACTGGACCAGGCCTTCCTGATGGGTGTCATGCCGGACAGGGCGCTTGCCGCGCATGCGGCGCTGACCGATCAGTCCGACGCCTGGACGCATCTCGTGCTCGAGGGTGCTGCCGTGCGCGACGTGCTGGCGCGCTGGATGCCGGTGGAGCTGTCACCAAGCGCCTGCCCGCCCGGCAGCGCCCGGCGCAGTCTGGTGGGGCACATGACGGCCCTTGTCCTGCATCCGGGCGGCGACCGGTTCGAGATCCTCGTCTTCCGGTCGATGGCCGCCACGGCGATCCACGAACTGACCCGTTCGATGCGCGCGGTGGCGGCGCGCCGCGAACTCTGAGATCAGGTGTCGGCAAGGGGGCTGACGCCCCTGAGTTCCATCGCGGCCTCGATGATCACGGCCATGTCGGCGGCGAGCTCACGGTCGCCATAAGACCCGTCCGCGGCCCGGCGGGACCAGGTGCGGTGGGCGTTCCTCAGCTGGGCGTCGGTGAATTCGGTCGGGTCGGCGAACAATGCAAGCCGCCGCTCGACGGTGGGCGGATCGAAGGTCTGGACCTGCCCGCCGGTCAATCGCGCGAGGACGACCTCGTCCGTGCCCGGAGCCGCGGCCCTCTGGGGCGGCGCGCCGCCATGAGCCATCACATAGGCGGACATTCCCGCGACGCAGATCGCCGCGGCGACGAGGAACCCCGTTCGCGTCGGAGCCGCACCCCGATCGCTTATCCAGAAGACCCTCAACGCTGCAAACATCATGACGCTCCACCCGTGTCCAGGTCACGATGGCGGCGAAGTTTGACGGCATTGGGACGAAACCGGGAACACCTCCGGGCGTTTTCATCCCCAGACTTTCGCGTGCAGCCCGCTGGACAGGTCCCTCGCCCCCCCCGATATTGCGGGTCATGAGCCTGCCTCCCGGATTCCTCGACGAGTTGCGCAACCGTGTCTCGATCTCCCAGGTCGCAGGCCGCAAGGTGATCTGGGACACCCGGAAGTCGAACCAGGCCAAGGGCGACCTCTGGGCACCCTGCCCTTTTCACCAGGAAAAGACCGCCAGCTTTCACGTCGATGACCGCAAGGGGTTCTACTACTGCTTCGGATGCCACGCGAAGGGCGACGCGATCCGCTTCGTGCAGGAGACCGAGAATGTCGGCTTCATGGAGGCGATCGAGATGCTCGCCCGCGAGGCCGGGATGCAGATGCCCGCACCTGATCCACAAGCGGCCCGGAAGGCCGACCGCAACACCGAGCTTGCCCGCGCGACCGAGGCCGCCGTCGCCCATTTCCGGCTGCAGCTGAAGACGCAAGGCGCGGCCGAGGCGCGCGCCTACCTCGATCGGCGCGGGCTCGACCAGGCCACGCTCGACCGGTTCGAGATCGGGTTCGCGGCGGATGCCTGGCAGGGGCTGTGGGATGCGCTCAAGTCCAAGGGCTTTTCGGATGAGGTGCTGCTCGAGGCGGGGTTGGCCAAGCCCAGCCAGAAGGGCGGCAAGCCTTATGACACCTTCCGAGGGCGGATCATGTTCCCGATCCGCGACCCGCGCGGGCGCTGCATCGCCTTCGGTGGTCGGGCGATGGACCCGAACGACAGCGCGAAATACCTGAACTCGCCCGAGACGGCGCTCTTCGACAAGGGCCGTACGCTCTACAACCACGGTCCCGCTCGGGAGGCCGCGGGCAAAGGCCAGCCACTGATCGTGGCCGAAGGCTACATGGACGTGATCGCGCTGGTGCGCGCGGGTTTCGAGGCGGCGGTCGCGCCCCTTGGCACGGCGATTACCGAGGACCAGCTGCGCCTTCTGTGGCGCATCGCGGACGAGCCGATCATCGCGCTGGACGGCGACACCGCGGGCCTGCGCGCCGCGATGCGGCTCGTCGACCTGGCGCTCCCGATGCTCGAGGCCGGAAAGACGCTTCGCTTCTGCATCCTGCCCGAGGGACAGGACCCCGATGACCTGTTGAAGGCACGGGGGCCCGAGGCGATGCACGCGCTTCTGGAGGGGGCCGAGCCGCTGGTGCGGATGCTCTGGCGGCGCGAGACGGAGGGCCGGGTCTTCGACACGCCCGAGCGGCGCGCGGCGCTCGACCGCAGCCTGCGGCAGGCGATCTCCCGCATCCCCGACCAGGGTCTTCGCCGCCACTACGGCGAAGCCGTGGGCGAACTGCGCCGCGTTCTCTTTCGTCCGCCCGAAAGGCAGATGCCGGGCCGGGGCGGCTGGCCTCGTGGCCATGGCCGGGGTTTTGCCGAAGCCCAGGCCCCGCTGGCCGAGACGCGCAGCTCGGCCCTGGGGTCAGGCGCGCTTTCGGCGGATGATCTCAGGGTAACGCTGATCCTCGCCACGCTGTACCGCTACCCGGAGCTGCTGGACCGGTTCGAAAGCGACCTCGACCGCCTGAGACCCCGCCACCCCGACCATGCGGCGCTTGCGGACCTTCTTCTGGCGACCGAGGCCGCCGACGCCGATGGCGTGGCGGCGGACTGTGCCGCCCGGGGCCTCGGCCGTACCCTTGAAAGCCTGCTCGGGATGGCCCATCTGCGCATATCGCCGGTTCTTCAAGGTGCGCCGTTGCCGGAAAAGGCCATCACGACCCTCACCGAGGAGTTCGCCAAGTATCATGCCGCCCGCGCGCTTGAGGCCGAGATGTCCGAGGCCCTCGAAGACCTCGAGGCCGCCGAAGAGGGCGATCCGCGCCTCGTGCGCCGCCTGAACCACGCGGTACAGAGCCGGATCAAGGCCGGCCGACCGGCTGCCGGTGACGGGACCGGCGCTGTCAGCGAAGACACAACGGCGCTGTCGCAAGGGTTGCGTGCCTTGATAGAGGCGCGCGTCTGGGAGAAGAAAAGCCGGTAAGCGCCCTATGCGAATCAGTGATTCGCGCTACATAAGTTGCATACGAAAAGGTTCGACTCGGTCTCGCACTCCGGTTGCACCCTCGCCACGCTACGCCAAAGGACAGTTGCCCATGGCCAAGGACACCGACGATCGCAAGCAGCAGGACGGTGACGAGCCGGAGATCGGCCTCGACATGAGCCAGGCTGCCGTCAAGAAGATGATCGCCGACGCACGGGCCCGTGGCTACATCACTTACGACCAGCTCAACACGGTCCTTCCACCCGACCAGGTGTCCTCCGAGCAGATCGAGGACGTGATGTCGATGCTCTCGGAAATGGGCATCAACGTCATCGAGGATGACGAGGCCGAGGAAGACGGCGACGGGCCGAAGGGATCGACCGAAGTGGTCGAGACCTCAACCTCGCGCGAAGTGGCCGTCGCGCAGACGGAAACCGAGAAACTCGACCGCACGGACGATCCCGTGCGCATGTACCTGCGCGAGATGGGGTCGGTCGAACTTCTCAGCCGCGAGGGCGAGATCGCCATCGCCAAGCGGATCGAGGCCGGACGCAACACGATGATCGCGGGGCTTTGCGAAAGTCCCCTGACCTTCCAGGCGATCACCATCTGGCGCGACGAACTTCTCGACGAGGACATCCTGCTGCGCGACGTGATCGACCTCGACGCGACCTTCGGGCGTGCGATGGGCGAAGACGAGGACGAGCCTGTGGTCGCTCCCGTCGCCAATGCGAATGCAGAGCCGGCGAAGAGGGGATCGGACGAACCCGAACTCGACGCCGACGGCAACCCGATCGCGCGCGATGATGACGACGAGGACGACGACCAGGCCAACATGAGCCTCGCCGCGATGGAGGCGGCGCTGAAACCCCGCGTGCTCGAGACACTGGACCGGATCGCGTCCGACTATGCCATGCTGGCGGAAATGCAGGACAAGCGCATCTCGGCCACGCTGAACGAGGACGGGAGCTTCTCGGCCAAGGACGAGGCGACGTACCAGAAGCTTCGCGCCGAGATCGTCGAGCTGGTGAACGAGCTGCACCTGCACAACAACCGCATCGAGGCGCTGATCGACCAGCTGTACGGGATCAACCGCCGGATCATGTCGATCGACAGCGGCATGGTGAAGCTCGCCGACCAGGCGCGCATCAACCGCCGCGAGTTCATCGACGAATACCGCGGCCACGAGCTTGATCCGAACTGGGTCGAGAAGATGAGCGAGAAATCCGGCCGCGGCTGGCAGGCGCTGATGGAACGCTCGCGCGACAAGGTCGAGGAGTTGCGCAACGACATGGCGCAGGTCGGCCAGTATGTCGGCCTCGACATCTCGGAATTCCGCCGGATCGTGAACCAGGTCCAGAAGGGCGAGAAGGAAGCGCGCCAGGCCAAGAAGGAAATGGTCGAGGCGAACCTGCGCCTCGTGATCTCCATCGCCAAGAAATACACCAACCGCGGGCTTCAGTTCCTCGACCTGATCCAGGAAGGCAACATCGGCCTGATGAAGGCCGTGGACAAGTTCGAGTACCGCCGCGGCTACAAGTTCTCGACCTATGCGACCTGGTGGATCCGGCAGGCGATCACCCGCTCGATCGCCGACCAGGCGCGCACGATCCGTATCCCGGTCCACATGATCGAGACGATCAACAAGCTGGTCCGCACCGGCCGCCAGATGCTCCATGAGATCGGCCGCGAGCCGACGCCGGAAGAGCTGGCCGAGAAGCTGCAGATGCCGCTCGAGAAGGTCCGCAAGGTGATGAAGATCGCCAAGGAGCCGATTTCGCTGGAAACGCCCATCGGTGATGAGGAAGACAGCCAGCTGGGCGATTTCATAGAGGACAAGAACGCCGTCCTGCCGCTGGACTCGGCCATCCAGGAGAACCTGAAGGAGACGACGACGCGGGTTCTGGCCTCGCTCACCCCGCGCGAGGAACGCGTCCTGCGCATGCGCTTCGGCATCGGGATGAACACCGACCACACGCTCGAGGAAGTGGGCCAGCAGTTCAGCGTGACCCGCGAACGCATCCGCCAGATCGAGGCGAAGGCGCTGCGCAAGCTGAAGCATCCGAGCCGCAGCCGGAAGCTTCGGAGTTTCCTCGATCAGTAGGGTGGGCAATCCTGCTCACCACACCGGCTCGGCGGGCAGGTTTGCCCACCGCGCGGAGCCTGACCAATGACCGCCCTTCGCCGCCTGCTTGATCCGCTGCCGCTGAGCGTTCTGTTGATGGCCAGCCTGACCCTCGGCCTCGCCCCCTTCGCGCCGGAGCCGCACGTCTGGGAGAAGCTGAAGATGCTCGCGGCCGGCACCCTGACGCAACCGATCGACATCTTCGACCTTGCGATGCACGGGCTGCCGTGGCTCCTTCTGCTGCTCAAGCTGACCATCGGCCGTCCGGCACGCGGCTGATCCGCGACCCTTTCCCGAAGGACCAAGGGCCGCTACCTTTGGCGAAACGACCAACCCGGAGGCCCCATGTCCCTCTTCTCCAAGCTCTTCGGCGGCGGCGGAAAGCCTGCAAAGGACCCCGAGGTCTACAAGGAGTTCCGCATCTTCCCCGAGCCGCAATCGGCCAGCGGGGGATATCGCCTTGCCGCCCGGATCGAGAAGGAGGTGGGCGGCGAGACCAAGGTCCATCACATGATCCGTGCCGACCAGATCCAGGACGCGGAAGAGGCCGAGGCCTTTTCCATCCGCAAGGCGAAGCAGCTGATCGACGAACAGGGTGAGCGGCTCTTCGGCTGACCGACGGTTCCGGCTCTTTTCCGCGCGACCATAAAATTATCATTGTTTATTATTGTGTTTGATATTCATTACTGTCGGCGATAGCCTCGTCTTGCGCGAACGCAGCGAGATGGAGGAGCTCATGCGACGCAGTCTTCTTGAAGTGGCGATTTCCGGTGTTGTTTTCCTCGGGGGCGCGCTCGGCGCGGCAGCCCAGGACACCGCGCCGGGATACACCGACTACGGCTTCAACCTGTTCCAGGAGAATTGCGCCGTCTGTCATGGCCAGTCCGGTCACGGAGACGGTTCCGTCGCCGAGCTTTTCGCGGTCCGTCCGCGCGATCTGTCCATGATGGCCACGGAGAACGGCGGTGTCTTCCCCTTCGAAGCGGTTGCCGCCTCGATCGACGGTCGACAGATGATCCGCGGCCACGGCAGCGAGATGCCCGTGTGGGGCAACGCCCTGTCAGCCGAGGCACAGGCCATGGTTCTGCCCAACATGGAAACCGCCGAGGAGGTGGTCCAGGGCCGGATCCTCGCGATCACCTACTACCTGCAGTCGATCCAGAGGTAGCGGCAAAACGGACAGCGCAGGGCCGCCGGGCCGTCAGGAACGCAGCCGCTGCAGGATGTCGGCGGCCGCGGAGTCCGGCGTCATCCGCCCCTCCGCGACGGCCTCCGCGGTCACCGCCATGGCCTCGCGCACCTGGGGATCGTCGCGCAGCCTCGACAGCAGGCCCGCGCGCACCTCCTCCTCGAACCAATGCGCGGCCTGCTCGGCGCGGCGGCGGTCCCACCAGCCGTGATCCTTGCGCCATCGGGCCAGCGCCTGCACTTCGGTCCAGGCCCCTTCCAACCCGTCGCCCGTCACCGCCGAGACCGGCATCGCCTTGGGAAAGCCCTCCGGGTCCTGAGGGCGCTTGCGCAAGAGGCGCAGCGCGCCGGCGTAATCGGCGACCGTGCGAGTGGCTGCAGGCTTCAGGTCGCCATCGGCCTTGTTTACGAGGACCAGGTCCGCGATCTCCATGATCCCGCGCTTCACCCCTTGCAACTCGTCGCCACCCGCGGGGGCAAGAAGCAACACGAAGAGATCGCACATCTCGGCGACCATGGTTTCGGACTGGCCCACGCCCACGGTCTCGATCAGCACCACGTCGAAGCCCGCCGCCTCGCAAAGTGTCACCGCCTCGCGTGTGCGGCGCGCGACGCCGCCCAGGTGCGAGGCCGAGGGTGAGGGCCGGATGAAGGCCGCGCGCTCGCGGCTGAGCCGTTCCATGCGCGTCTTGTCACCCAGGATCGACCCGCCCGATCGGGACGAGGACGGATCGACCGCCAGAACGGCGACCTTCAGACCGGCCTCGACCAGCGCCATTCCGAAAGCCTCGATGAAGGTCGACTTCCCCACGCCGGGTGTCCCCGAAAGACCGATCCGCAAGGCCTGCCGGCCGTGGCCGCGCAACGTCTCGATCAGGGTGGTCGCCTGCGCGCGGTGATCGGACCGCGTGCTTTCCACCAGCGTGACGGCCCGCGCGAGCGCACGTCGATCACCCGCGAGAATGCGGGCGGCGAGATCGTCCTGTGGCGCGGCATCCGTCATGGAAGGGTCGTCTTTCTTGCCTTGGGTCCGGCGCGGCGGGCCATCGTGCCGTGCCGGTCCCGTTATGTGCCCCGCTCGGACGGGGACTGTCCAGTCTCCGCGCCGAGGTCCGATGCCGCGGGGTGGCCTGTCGCGGCTTTGGTGTTGACGCCGCCGCGGGCGCCGTCTCTCCTTGGGGAGATCCGCATCTTGAGACGAGACCACGCCGCCTTGGCCCTGCCCATCGACGATATCCTGCCCGCGCTGGCCGCGGCGCTGGCGGGCCATGGCCGCGCCGTCTTGCAGGCCCCGACGGGGGCGGGCAAGACGACGGGCGTTCCGCCCGCGCTGCTGCCCCATGTCACGGGCCGCATCGTGATGCTGGAGCCGCGCAGGCTGGCCGCGCGTGCGGCAGCCGAGCGCATGGCCGAGATGATGGGCGAGGAGGTCGGCCGAACGGTCGGCTACCGCATCCGCGGTGAGCGCGCGGTCTCCGACGCAACGCGGATCGAGGTCGTGACCGAGGGCATCCTGACACGGATGCTGCAGGATGACCCCGAGCTGCCCGGCGTCGCCTGCGTGATCTTCGACGAATTCCACGAACGCTCGTTGAACGCCGATCTCGGGCTGGCGCTGGCGTGGGAGGTGCGACAGGCGCTGCGTCCGGACCTTTGGCTGGTCGTCATGTCGGCGACGCTGGACGCCGCACCCGTGGCGGCGCTGATGGACGACGCGCCGCTCCTGACCTCCGAGGGGCGCGCCTGGCCGGTCGAGACGCGACACCTGGAGCGGCCCGCAGCACAGGGCGCACGGCTGGAGACGGAGGTGGCCGAGTTGGTCCTCCGCGCGCTGGAGGAGGCCGAGGGCGGGTGCCTCGTCTTCCTGCCCGGCGAGGGCGAGATCCGGCGCGTCGCGGCCCGGCTCGAGGGGCGCTTGCCCCGTGAGGTGCGCCTCCACGCACTGTATGGCGCGATGAAGATCGACGATCAGCGCGCGGCGATCCGGCCCGCGACCGAGGGGCGCAAGCTGGTACTCGCGACTGCCATCGCCGAAACCTCGCTCACGATCGAGGATATCCGGATCGTTGTCGACGCAGGTCGCGCCCGGCGGTCGCGGTTCGATCCCGGATCCGGCATGTCGCGGCTGGTCACGGAACCGGTGAGCCGGGCCGAGGCAGACCAGCGGCGCGGACGCGCGGGACGCGTCGCGGCCGGCGTCTGCTACCGGATGTGGACGAAGGGGGCCGAAGGGGCCCTTCCCGCCTTTCCGCCCGCCGAGATCGAGGCGACGGACCTTGCCGCCCTCGCGCTGGAACTCGCGCTTTGGGGCGGGGCCGAGGGCCTCGCCTTCCTCACCCCGCCACCCGCGACCGCGCTGGCCGAGGCGCGGGCGCTCCTTGCCAACCTCGGAGCCCTGGATGACGCTGGCCGGATCACGGCGCATGGACGCAGTCTGGCGCGCCTGCCACTGCATCCGCGACTGGCGCACATGGTGGTAAGGGGCGGACCCGGCTCGGCACGGCTGGCGGCCCTCCTGGCAGAGCGTGACCCGCTTCGCGACCGGGGGACGGACCTTGCGCTGCGGATGCGGGCGCTCGAAGATCCGGGCGGGATGAACGCCGATCGCGGCGCGATCGCCCGCATCCTGCAGGAGGCGAAGCGACACAAGCGCCACGAGGGCGGCGCGCCCCTGTCGCTCGGGGCACGGGCAGCACTGGCCTACCCCGACCGGATCGGCCTGCGGCGCGAGGGAGACGCACCGCGCTACGTGCTGTCGGGAGGAAAGGGCGCGGCCCTTCCGGAGGGTGACGCGCTGGCCGCCCAGCGGCTGATCGTGGCGGTCGACCTCGACGGCGACCGGCGGGAAGCGCGCGTGCGGCAGGCGGCGGCCCTCTCCGAGGCGGAGCTGCGCGCCCTCTATGGCGACCGCATAGGATGGGTCGATGCCTGCCACTGGTCGAAACGGCATCGGCGGGTCGAGGCGCGTCAGCAGGAACGCTTCGGCTCGCTGGTGCTGGATGACCGGATCTGGCGCGATGCGCCGGCCGAAGCGATGACCGCGGCGCTGATGGAGGGCATCCGTGACCTTGGACTTGAGGCGCTGAACTGGACGAAATCCGCGCGGCTTCTGCGCGCAAGGGTGGCGGTCTCGGGCGTGGCTGACGTCTCGGACGAGGCGCTTCTGGCCGCGCTCGAGGACTGGGCCGCGCCCTTTCTCGTGAAGGAACGCAGCGCAGCCGATCTCGCCCGTTTCGACCCGATCGAGGCGCTGCGCACATGGCTTGGCCATGCCGCGCTTCAGGAAGTGGAGCGGCTTGCGCCGGCGGCCTGGGACAGCCCGCTGGGACGGTCCATCGCGATCGACTACGCGGGTGAGGTGCCCGAGGTCGCGCTGCGCCTGCAAGAGGTCTTCGGCACGACGGTGCATCCCGTTGTCGGGCCGGACCGGGTACCACTGAAGATGGTGCTGCTCTCGCCGGCGGGACGACCGGTTCAGGTGACGACGGATCTACCCGGCTTCTGGGATGGCACCTACGCCGATGTGCGCAAGGAGATGCGCGCACGCTATCCCAAGCATCCCTGGCCAGAAGACCCGAGAACCGCCGATCCGACCTTGCGGGCGAAGCCACGGGGGCGGTAGGCCGGGACATGGGGGCCCTGCCCCCGTCACGCGCCGTGCGCGCGCGTCCCGGGATATCCGGGAAACGGAGAAGGACAGGCCATGCGTGACGGGGCCAATGTGCCGCTGGTGAGGGAACTGGTGCTCGTGGGTGGCGGGCACACCCATGCGCTCGTCCTCCGCCGCTGGGGAATGAAACCCGTGCCGGGCGTGCGGCTGACACTCATCAACCCCGGACCGACTGCGCCCTATACCGGAATGTTGCCCGGCCATGTCGCGGGGCATTATCCGCGCGAGGCGCTTGATATCGACCTCGTCCGGCTGGCGCGTTTTGCCGGTGCGCGGCTCATCCTCGGCGCCGCCAACCTGATCGACCCGGTGGCGCAGCGGGTGCAGGTCCCCGGGCGCGCACCCATCGCCTATGACCTGCTCTCGATCGACATCGGAATCACGTCCGACATGGCAGAGCTGCCGGGTTTTGCCGAGCATGGCATCGCCGCAAAGCCGCTCGGGCCCTTCGCGGATCGCTGGGCGTCCTATTGTGCTGGCGACGGGCCGGCGCGGGTCGCCGTCATCGGCGGCGGCGTGGCCGGGGTGGAGCTTGCGCTGGCCGCGGCACACCGGTTGCAGGGATCGGGGCGCGCGGCGGCGGTCACGGTGGTGGACCGGGGCGCATTGCTGGACGGGGCGCCGGAACGGGCGCGCGTGCGGCTGCGAGCGGCGCTGTCGGCGCATGGAATCGAGGTGATCGAGGGGCAGGCACCGGTCGAGGTGACGCGCGACGCCCTGCGGCTGGCCGATGGGCGCGAGATCGCCGCCGACCTGACCATCGGCGCGGCCGGCGCCGTGCCGCATCGGTGGCTGGCGGATTGCGGAATGGAGATGACCGGCGACGGTTTCATGGTGGTTGACGAAACGCTGCGCTCCGTCAGCCACCCCGCGGTCTACGGTGCCGGCGATTGCGTGCACCTGAGCCATGCGCCCCGGCCCAAGGCGGGGGTCTTCGCCGTGCGCGCGGCGCCCGTCCTGGCCTGGAACCTGCGCGCGGACCTGACCGGCGCGCAACGCCGCAGGTTCCGGCCGCAACGCGATTTCCTGAAGCTCGTGTCGCTGGGCGGCAGGGCCGCGCTGGCCGAGAAGGCCGGCCTCGTGCTGGCGGGTCCGGCGATGTGGCGCTGGAAGGACGGGATCGACCAGAGATTCATGGAAAGGTTCCGCGACCTGCCCCGGATGCCCGCCCCGGTGGCACCGCGCGATGCCGCCCGTGGCGTGGCCGAGGAGCTGGCGGGCCCGCCCCCCTGCGGCGGTTGCGGTGCGAAGCTGGGCGCGGGAGCGCTGAGCGGTATCCTCGGCGGCGCGCCGGGCGATGACGCCGCTGTGCTCGAGGTCGGCGGCGCGCGACAGGTCATCTCGACAGACCACCTGCGCGGGTTCGCCGAGGACCCGGTGCTGGTCGCGCGGGCAACCGCGGTTCATGCGATGGGCGACATCTGGGCGATGGGTGCGCGCCCGCAGGCGGCGGTGGCCAACGTGATCCTGCCACGCATGGCGGCGCGGATGCAGGGCGCGTGGCTCGACGAGGTGATGGAGGCCGCGCGAGAGGTCTTCGCAGCCGAAGGGGCCGAGATCGTCGGCGGGCACTCTTCGATGGGGGCGGAACTGACGATCGGCTTCACGGTGACGGGCCTTCTCGGGGGGCGGGCGGTGACGCTGGAGGGCGCGCACCCGGGCGACGCGCTGGTGCTGAGCCGCGGGATCGGAACCGGCGTCGTGCTCGCAGGCGAGATGCGGATGCAGGCGGCGGGCGCCGAGGTCGCGGCCTGTTGGGGCCAGATGGTGACGCCGCAAGGCACGGCGGCGGCGATCCTCGGGCCGGCGGCCCATGCAATGACGGATGTGACGGGTTTCGGGCTTGCGGGGCATCTCGGCAACATCTGTGCCGCCTCGGGCGTCGGAGCGGAGGTGGCGCTGGACACCCTTCCGGTGCTGCCCGGCGCGCTGCGCCTGTCGGAGGCGGGGGTTCGCTCAACGCTTCATGACCAGAACCGGGCGGCGCTCGAAGGACGGGTGGCGGTGCCTGCAACGGCGCTTGCCGCGCTGGTTTTCGACCCGCAGACGGCAGGCGGATTGCTGGCCGCCGTGCCGGAGCGCGAGGCTGACAGGCTCGTGACCGGCCTGACCCAGGCGGGCTTCGATGCGGCGCGGATCGGGCACGTCACGCAGGGCTCCGCCATCCGTTTCACCTAGAGGGCACGGTCGAGTTTCGTCGAGAGATGGATCAGGCTTTCGGAGGAGCGAACGCCCTCGATCTCGCCGATCCGGTCAAGAACGGCGTCGAGCGCCGTGGTCGTGGGCGCGCCCACCTCGAGCAGCAGATCGACCCGGCCCGAGATGGTATGGATGCGCTCGACCTCGGCAATGGACTTGAGGCGGGCGAGGATGCCGGGCTGACTGCGCGGCTCTATCGAGACGAGCACGCTGGCCCGGATACGGCCCGCGCGCAGCGCCTCACCCAGGCGCAGCGTGTAGCCCGAGATCACGCCCGAGCTCTCCAGCCGCTCCAGCCGCGCCTGCGCGGTCGATCGCGCGACCTTGAGCCGACGCGCGATGACGGCGACCGACATGCGCGCATCGCCCGCCAGAAGCCGGAGGATATCGCGGTCGAGATCGTCCATGTCGGCCCTCCGCCGAATGATTTCGTCATTATGCCGACAGTTTTTAGCATTTCGCGCAAAATGACCAGCGAAATCGCCGAGCTGTTGCGGCATGATTCACCCGAGGCGAACAAGGCAGGAGGTCGGGCACATGACCATGACTCAGGCGTTTCACCGGACCCCGCGAGACTACCTTCTGGCCGAGGAACCGGACGATCCGGTGCTGTTTCTTTCGCCCGAGACATTGCAGGCAACCGCGCGACGGTTCCTCGACGGTTTCCCGGGGCTCGTGACTTACGCGGTCAAGGCGAACCCGGGCGAAGCGGTTCTGGGCAACCTCCTGGCTGCCGGGATACGGGGCTTCGACGTGGCCTCTCCCGCCGAGATCGCGCTCGTCCGCTCCCTCGCCCCGCGTGCCGCGCTGCACTACAACAACCCCGTCCGCTCGCGGGCCGAGATCGCCATGGCCGGGGGCCATGGTGTCACCTCTTGGAGCGTGGATGCACCGGGAGAACTGGAAAAACTCGCCGCGTGCGGCGTCCAGCGTGGCTCCGAGGTGGCCGTGCGCTTCGCCCTTCCGGTCTCTGGTGCGGCCTATGATTTCGGCGCCAAGTTCGGCGCGTCCCCGAAGCTGGCTGCCGATCTGCTCGCCCGCGTGGTCAAGCTGGGCTATCGCCCCGCGCTGACCTTTCACCCCGGCACGCAATGCATCGAGCCTGCGGCCTGGACGGCCTATATCGACCGTGCGCGCGACATCGCCTGGGCGGCCGGGGTCACGCTGGAACGGCTGAACGTCGGCGGCGGCTTCCCGGCCCGCAGGAACACCGCGGACATCCCGCCGCTCGGCGCGATCTTCGAGGGGATCGCCGGGGCGACCTGCGCAGCCTTCGGCGGGCACGCCCCGGCGCTGGTCTGCGAACCGGGTCGTGCGATGGTGGCAGAGTCGGTCAGCCTTGCCCTCAGGGTCAAGGCCCTGCGCGGGGCCGAGGTCTACCTGAACGACGGCATCTATGGCGCGCTGGCGGAAATGCCGATCATGGGGATGACCGACCGGCTGCGCGTCATGGCCCCGGACGGCACTCCGCGGAGCGGCGCGGCGACGGGACGCCTGATCTGGGGGCCGACCTGCGACAGCCTCGACCGCATTCCCGGCACGGTTCTGCTGCCCAGCGACATGGCCGAGGGCGATTATCTTCTGATCGACGGCATGGGGGCCTATTCCACCGCGACGGTAACGCGGTTCAACGGCTACGGCGGTTTGCGCATGGCGACGGTGCAGGCGCTGGCCGAGGCCTAGCGCCTCTGGACACCAGCGTCAGCCTGCCTAGTGTCCGGTTCGACGGATGGATCAGGCAGGAAGGGGCACGAGGGATGAGCAAGTTCGGAACAAGTCAGCCGGTGACGCGGTTGGAGGACAGCCGCTTCCTGACCGGCAAGGGCCGCTACGTGGACGACATCGCGCCCCCGGGCGCGCTTCATGCCTATGTCCTGCGCAGCAGCACCGCACATGCCGATCTCGTGTCGCTGGACGTGTCGGATGCCCGCACGGCGCCCGGTGTCCACCTCGTTCTCACGGCGGCCGACCTGGCCGAGGCCGGACTGAAGAACGCCATGAAATATTCGCCGGTCAAGAATGGCGACGGCTCACGCCCGCCGACCCCGCCCCGCCCGATCCTGGCCGAGGGGCGCGTGCGCTTCGTGGGCGAGGCGATGGCCTTCATCGTGGCCGAGACACTGGCCGAGGCCAAGGACGCTGCCGAGATGATCGTCTTCGACCTCGACGACCGGCCCGCGAAACTCGACATCGCTCCAGGGGGCGAAACCCTCCATGACGCGGCGCCCGACAACGTCGCTTACGACTTCGCCATGGGCGACGAGGCGGCGACCGCGGCGGCGATGGCGAGGGCGGCCCATGTCGTCACCCACACGAGTTACGACAACCGCGTCATCGTCAACAGCATGGAACCCCGCGGCTGCCATGCCGAGACCGACGGGGACCGCATCCACCTCGCCGTCAACGGACAGGGGGTCTGGGCCACCAAGGGCGAGCTTGCCAAGTGGCTGGGCTGGCCGGAGGAGCGCATCCGTGTCACCAACCCCGACGTCGGCGGAGGGTTCGGGATGAAGGGGATGAACTATCCCGAGTACCTGCTCGCGGCCCATGCCGCGCGCCTGCTGGGCCGCCCGGTGCGCTGGATCGGCGAGCGGACGGAATCGATGCTGTCCGACAACGGCGGGCGCGACCTGACCGTGACGACGACGCTGGGCTTCGACACGGACCTGAAGCTGGTGGCCTTCCGAACGGACAGCCTGTCGAACATGGGGGCCTATTCCTCGAATTTCGCGATGAACATCCAGTCGTCGCTCTATTCCAAGGTGCTCACCGGCACCTATGACGTGCAGACCTACCATTTCCGCAACCGCGGCATCTACACCAACACCACCCAGATCGATGCCTACCGCGGCGCCGGCCGGCCGGAGGCGATCTACGCGCTCGAGCGCGCGATGGATTTCGCGGCGCGCGAACTGGGTGTCGATCCCGTGGAACTGCGGCGGAGAAACTTCATCCCTGCGGCGGCCTTTCCCTACAGGAGCGCCACGGGCGAGCTGTACGACGTCGGCGATTTCGAACGCGTGCTGGACCGCGCGACAGAGGAGGCCGACATCGCGGGCTTTGCCGCCCGGCGAAAGGCCTCGGAAGCGGAGGGAAGACTCCGCGGGTTGGGGATTTGCTATTACATCGAGTCCATTCTCGGGGACCCGTCCGAAACGGCGACGATCGAGATCACGGAGACGGGTGCGAAGGTCTATGTCGGCACCCAGTCGAACGGCCAGGGACACGAGACGGTCTATGCGCAGCTCCTGCATGACCAGACCGGCCTTCCGCTCGAGACGATCGAGATCGTGCAGGGCGACAGCGACCTGATCGCGACGGGCGGGGGCACGGGCGGATCACGCTCGGTCACGGTTCAGGGAATGGCGATGCGGGCGACGGCGGAGACGCTGATCTCGGGGTTGTGTGCCTTTCTGGGGGACGAGATGGACCAGCGCGACGTGACGTTCGAGCCCGGGGAAGGCGTGTTCCGAGCCCCTGGCTCGAACATCGTCGTCACCCTGCTGGAGGCCGCCGGGCGCGCCCGCGCCGCGGGCCGCGCCGATCTGGCGAAGGTCACCGAGACGCGGACCCTTCCGGGGCGCTCCTACCCCAACGGCTGCCACGTCGCCGAGATGGAGATCGACCGGGAGACCGGGGCGACGCGGGTCGCGCGCTACACGGTGGTGGACGATTTCGGCAACCTGATGAACCCGCGGCTGGCCGAGGGGCAGGTCCATGGCGGCGTGGCACAGGGCATCGGCCAGGCGCTGACCGAGCATGTCGTCTACGACGCCGACGGCCAGCTTCTGACGGCGACCTTCATGGATTACGGGATGCCGAGGGCCGACGACATGCCCTTCGTCGCCTTCACCACCGAGGCGGTGCCCTCGACCGCCAACCCCCTCGGCATGAAGGGCTGCGGAGAGGCAGGGACGGTCGGCGCGCTGGCTGCGGTGGCCAATGGCGTGCTCGACGCGCTCTGGCCCCTGGGGGTCAGGCAGGTCGACATGCCCTTCACGCCGTCGCGCGTCTGGTCCTACCTGCACGAAGGGGAGGCGGTTGCTGCGGAATAGGTCCCTCCGGTCCTGGATCACAGGGTATCGCGGCGCCCCGCGGCGCCTGCCCCCGCCACAGCACGCCACCTGCACCCATGTCGTCCTGCTGGACGGCACCATGTCGTCGCTCGCGCGGGGGCGCGAGACGAACATCGGCCTGACCTACCGCCTGCTGCAGGAGGTTCCGACCAGCGCGAATGTCACGCTCTACTACGAGCCGGGCATCCAGTGGCGCGGCTATCGCCGCTCGGTCGAGGTGCTGGCGGGCGTGGGCATCAACCGGCAGATCAAGCGCGCCTACCTGTTCCTTGCCAGGAACTACCGTCCCGGCGACCACATCATCTTGATGGGGTATTCGCGGGGGGCCTATGCGGTCCGGTCGCTGGCCGGGCTGATCGACCGGATGGGTCTCCTGCGGACCGCGCAGATCGCCCCCGAGACGCTCGACCGGATCTACGACTGCTACCGCACCGATCCCGACAGCGCCGAAGCGCGGGCGCTCAGGCTGGCGCGGTGTCATGCCGATGTGCCGATCCGCTTTCTCGGCGTCTACGACACGGTCCGCGCGCTGGGGCTCCGCTGGCCGGGCCTGTGGCGGGTGGTGCCGGTGCCCCACCCGTTCCATTCCCACGGCCTCGGCCCCGCGACCCGGATCGCGCGGCACGCGCTGGCGCTGGACGAACGGCGGGATGCCTACGCTCCCGTGCTGTGGGAGACGACCGGCGAGCAGGCGAAGACCGGGCAGGTGCAGCAGGTCTGGTTCCGCGGCAGCCATGGCGACATCGGCGGCCAGCTTGACGGCGTCAGCGCGGCGCGACCGCTGTCCAATATCCCTCTGGTCTGGATGCTGGGCGAGGCCGAGGCCGCGGGCCTGCCCCTGCCGGTGCATTGGCGCAACCGGTTCCTGACGTCGAACCGCGCGCCGGGCATCGGGATGAACCGGGGGGGCGGGAAGCTCTTCTTCATCCGGCATCGCCGCGCCGTGGGGCTCGACCCCTCCGAACGCCTGCATCCGACGGCGTGCGGTACGGACGGAGCGCTTGGGGTGCGCCTGCCTCTCGGCCAGGTCCGCCCGATGGCCTGAGGGAGCCGCCTTGCCGCGCATCTCGGCGCTTCGCGCCTGCGTCAGCGACGGCGGTGGCAGCCCGTTCCGGGCTGCGGTCGGCGCAGAACGGTGGACGTGGCGCGGGATGGTGGATGCCGTGCCGTGCGTATTTGGAGAAAGATGAAGGCGCGGGCCGCGGTCAGGCGAAGGGATCGGCCGGGTAGCCGACGCCGGTGAGGTAGAGACCCTCGGGCGGGGCGACCGGACCGCAGGCGGCGCGGTCGGCGGCCTTCAGCGCCGCGAGGACATCCTCGGGCGACCAGGCCCCCGCACCGACGCGTTCCAGCGTGCCGACGATGGAGCGGACCTGGTTGTGCAGGAAGGAGCGCGCCCGCAGGTGGAAGCGGACCTCGGTTCCGTGGGGCAGCGGGACCACTTCGACCGTGACGTCGTCCAGTGTCTTCACGGGGCTGTTCGCCTGGCAGATCGACGCGCGGAAAGTGGTGAAGTCGTGCCGTCCGACGAGATGAGCGGCCGCAGCACGCATCGCGGACGCATCCGGCGGGCCGCCGCGGACATGCCAGGCGAGGCCTGCCTCGTGGACGAGCGGCGCACGGCGGGCGATCAGGCGGTAGGTATAGCGCCGCTCGATCGCCGAGAAGCGTGCGTGCCAGTCGTCGGGCACGCGGGCGCAGGCCACGATGGCCACGGGCGCTGGCTTCAGGTGCCAGTTCAGCGCCTCGGAGAGGCGGAAGGGGTCCCAGTCCTTCCCCATGTCGGCATGGGCGACCTGCCCGGTCGCGTGAACGCCGGCATCCGTGCGGCCAGCCGCGGCGATCGACGGCAGGCCCGGTTCGAGCGCGGCCAGCGCCGCCTCGATCGCGCCCTGCACCGAGGGCTGGTCGGCCTGGCGCTGCCACCCGGCGAAGGGCGCGCCATCGTATTCCACCTGGAAGGCATAGCGGGGCATGGGGCGCGACATAGGCGCAAAGACCCCACGCCGCCAAGGGGGGAAACGCAGGGCCATTCGCCCCCTCGCAATGGGCGCCCGCGATGCTTAGTCTCCTCACGAGGCGGCAAAGGGGCGCGGAACTTGGTCATCGGAACGATCGCGGACAGGCTGGGGCGTGGGATCGAGGGCGCGGCCCAGGGCGTCTCGGGCCTGTTCTTCGAACCGGTGATCCGGCTGGGGGTCACGGGGCTGAGCCGCGCGGGCAAGACCGTCTTCATCACCTCGCTCGTCGCCAACCTCATGGACCGGGGGCGGATGCCGGGGCTGGAGGCCGCGCGGTCGGGGCGGATCGAGGCGGCCTTCCTTCAGCCGCAGCCAGACGACACGGTACCGCGCTTCGATTTCGAGGAGCACCTCGCCGCGCTGACGGGCCCGGCGCCGCATTGGCCGGACTCGACACGGTCGGTGTCGGAATTGCGGCTTTCGCTGAGGGTCAGGCCCCGTGGACTGCTCTCGGGGCTTCAGGGGCCACGGACGGTGCATCTCGATATCGTGGATTACCCGGGCGAGTGGCTGCTCGACCTCGGACTGCTCGAGCAGGATTTCGCGAGCTGGTCGCGCGAGGCGCTGTCGCGGGCCGAAATGCGCGGCGAGGCCGCGGCCTATCGCGCGGCGCTCGAGGGGCTGGACCCTTCGGCGAGGCTGGATGAACCCGTGGCCGCCGCGCTGGCGCGGAAATGGACGGCCTACCTGACGGCGGCACGGGGCGCGGGTTATTCCGACTGCACGCCGGGTCGGTTCCTGTTGCCCGGCGACCTCGAGGGGTCCCCTGCGCTGACCTTCGCGCCGCTTCCGCCGTCGGAGGCCCCCCGCGGCTCACTGGCCCGCGAATTCGAGCGGCGGTTCGAGGCCTACAAGACGCAGGTCGTCAAGCCCTTCTTCCGGGCGCATTTCGCGCGGATCGACCGGCAGATCGTGCTGGTGGACACACTGGGGGCGATCCATGCGGGGCCGCGCGCGCTGGAAGACCTGCGGCAGGCGCTCTCCGGCATCCTGGGGGCATTCCGGCCAGGGCGGAACGCGTTTCTTGCAGGCCTGCTGGGGCAAAAGCGGGTCGATCGCATCCTCTTTGCCGCGACCAAGGCCGACCACCTGCATCATTCCCAGCATGATCGGCTTGCGCAGATCATGGGGGCGCTCGTCACCGACGCCCGCCGGCGCGCCGATTTCGCGGGCGCCGAGACGCAGGCCATGGCCATCGCCGCGCTGCGCGCCACGGTCGAGGAGACGCGGGTCGTGAACGGGGCGGAGCTGGACCTTGTCAGGGGCACGCTGCTGGACACGGGCAAGCCGGCGGCATTGCATCCGGGCGACCTGCCGGCCGATCCTTCCGCGCTGCTGGCGCCTGCGAAACAGGGGGCGGAGCGGTGGCTGGACGGCGATTTCGGGGTGATGCGCTTCGCGCCCGCGCCGCTCAGCCTGCGGACGGGCGACGGGCCGCCGCATATCCGGCTGGACCGTGCCGCGGAATTCCTGCTGGGGGACAGATTGTGAGCGAGAGACGCAAGGGCCCTGTCCTGATCGAACTGGAGGACGCAGCCGGGCCGGGCCCGCGGGACGCGCCGCCGGTGCCCGAGTCCCTGGCCCCGCCCGAGGGGCGGGCGATGCAGATGGTGGCGACGCTGGGCGCCCGGCGGCCGAACCGATTGGCCCGGGTCTTCTGGGGGGCGCTTCTCGCGTTGGTGGGTTTCGCCGCCTCGCTGGCGGCCTGGGACTTCGTGACCGGCCTTCTGGCCTCGAACCCGGTTCTGGGCTGGACCGCCGCGGCGTTGGTGGGCCTCGTTCTGGTGACGCTGATCCTGATCGCGCTGCGGGAACTGGCGGCGTTTTCGCGCCTCGGGCGGCTCGATGACCTGCGGCGCGAGGCGGAACATGCGCTGTCGGCGGGCGACTTGCCCGCGGCGCGGCGCGTGGCCGGGCGGCTGGACGCGCTTTATCGCGGGCGTCCCGAACTGGCGCGAGGGCGCGACGAGATGGCCAAGCGGCGGGACGAGGTCTTCGACGCCGAAAGTCTTCTGGCGCTGGCAGAGGCGGAGCTGATGGCGCCGCTCGATGCGGGGGCCCGGATCGAGGTGGAGGCCGCGGCCCGGCAAGTCGCGACCGCGACGGCGCTGGTGCCGCTGGCCTTGGCCGACGTGGTGGCCGCCTTGACCGCCAATATCCGCATGATCCGGCGCATCGCCGAGATCTACGGCGGCCGGTCGGGCACGTTGGGGTCATGGCGCCTGACGCGGGCGGTGCTGGCGCATCTGGTTGCCACCGGGGCTGTCGCCATAGGGGATGACCTGATCGGGTCGGTCGCGGGCGGCTCGGTCCTGTCGAAGGTCAGCCGCCGCTTCGGCGAGGGGGTGGTGAACGGCGCATTGACCGCGCGGGTCGGCGTGGCCACGATGGAGGTCTGCCGCCCCCTGCCCTTCGGCAAGGGGAAGAAGCCGGGGGTCACCACACTGGTGCGCCGGGCGCTGACGGGGCTTTTCGGGAGCACGACATGAGCGATCCGTTCCGGCACCACCCCGGTCTGCGCGACAAGATCAAACCGGCGGCCGAGTCCTTCTTTCGCACCTTCACCACAGAAACGGCCCGCGCGATCACAGAGGCGAACGGCCTCGAGGACACCTTCCCCTACCACAGCGACGCGACGCGCGAGGCGCTGAGGGCCGAGGTGCTGGCAGGTCACGAGGGGGACCTGCTGGTCTTCGCCTATGGCTCGCTTCTGTGGGACCCGGCGATGGAGTTCACCGAGGTGCGCCGCGCGCATGCGCCCCGACATGCGCGGCGGTTCATCCTCGTCGATACCTTCGGCGCGCGCGGCACGGAGGAGGCACCGGGCCTGATGGCCGCGCTTGACGAGGGGGCGGGCTGCGACGGGCTGGTGTTCCGCCTCGCGGCCGAGACCGTGGACCGCGAGACCGAGATCCTGTTCCGGCGCGAGATGATCGGGCCGGGCTACCATGCGCGCATGGTGCCCGTGGTGGTCGACGGCGAGGAGACGCGGGCCCTGACCTTCATCGCCGACCATGACGACCCGCTGATGCAAGGCGATATCACCCGCGCCGAGCAGGTGCGGTATGCCGCCACCGGCCAGGGGTTCCTCGGCACGAGCTACGACTACCTCGCCAGCACCGTCGCGCATCTGGCCGAGATGGGGATCGAGGACGCGGAGGCCTCGGCGCTCCTGGCGGAAGTCGATGCGCTGCGCAGAGGCAGCCCCCCGTGACATTGCCGGCGGGGAGGGGCAGAACGGTCCAATGACCGCCACCATCGCCCAACCGCACGCCGACCGCCCGCTTCTCGGCATCCTGCTGATGCTGGGCTTCTGCGTGCTCATCCCCTTCTCGGACGCGCTGGCCAAGCTTCTGGGCGAAGATTTCCCGCTTCTGCAGCTGATCCTCGTGCGGTTCATCGCGCAGGCCGGGTTGCTTCTGCCTTTCGCACTGGCGCGGGGGGCGGCGATCTTTCCCTCTTCACGCGTGGTGCGCCTGGCCACGCTCCGGACGTTGCTGCAGATCGCCGGCATCGGGATGATGTTCACCGCGCTGCGATACCTGCCGCTGGCCGACGCCGTCGCCATCGCCTTCGTGATGCCCTTCATCATGCTGCTGCTGGGCAAGTTCGTGCTGGACGAGGAAGTCGGGCCACGGCGCCTTGGCGCCTGTGTGGTGGGGTTCATCGGCACGCTGATGGTGATGCAGCCGAGCTTCGTCGCCGTGGGCTGGCCCGCGCTCCTGCCACTTGGGGTGGCATTGATCTTCGCCTTCTTCATGCTGGTCACGCGTCAGGTCGCGAAGGAGATCGACCCGATCGCCCTTCAGGGTCTGACGGGCCTGATCGGATTGCCCATCCTGCTGCCGCTGCTCCTCATGCCCGCGATCGGGGGCGAACCGCCGCTGACCGGGTGGACCGCGCCGGGAGAGGCCACCGCCCTCTGGCTGCTGGTGGCCCTCGGGATCACCGGGTCGCTCGGCCATCTGCTGATGACATGGTCGCTGCGCTTCGCGCCCTCGGCGACGCTGGCGCCCATGCAGTACCTCGAGATCCCGGTGGCGACGCTGGTGGGCTTCCTGATCTTCTCGGAATTCCCCAACGGCCTTGCGCTCATGGGCATCGCCGTGACCATCGCCGCCGGGCTCTACATCGTCTTCCGCGAAAGCGCGGTCAGCCGGGCGGCGTCCCGGGTGGGAACGCCCGCCCCTCCCGCGGGCTGAGCGCGGGCATCGGCGGGACAAGGTCGCCGCAGACGAGCCGGGTGAGGATGCCCTGCACCGGCCAGGCACGGCTGACGGGCGCAAGGACATGGTCGCGCAACACCGGAAGCGCCGTGCTGTCGGACTGGTACTGCGGGGTGAAGGCCGCACTCATGGCCTGGTAGGCCGCGACATGCCAGCGCCGCGCACCGGCATAGAGGCGCAGTGCCTCCTCGCCACGGGCCTGCCGCAGCGCGCGGGCCAGCGCCAGCGCATCCAGAAGCGCCATGTTCGCCCCCTGCCCCAGCTGCGGGCTGGCGCGGTGGGCGGCATCGCCGATATGCGCGATCCCCTCGGACCAGGGGCGCTTGAGCGACCCGTGGGTGTAGCTGGCGAAGGTGAAATCCGACTTGCCCAGCCGGTCGTGCAGGAACGGCGCGATCTCGGGCCAGAGCGCGATGGCCCCGGCCCGCCAGGCGGCGAAGGACTCCGCGCGCCAGGCGGCGATCCCGTCGGCCTTCAGCGAGTAGAAGACGGCGGCCATGGGCCGGTCCGGCCGCGCGGGCAGCGCGCCGACCGGAAGGACGCCGAGCATCCGGTCGGCCCGGCGATAGCGCTGGCTCAAGTGCCGGCGTGGCAGTGCGGTCTTCTCGGGCCAGGGCACGGTTGCCCAGACCGCGCCGTAGATCAGCGGGCGTGCCGTGAGCGGCGACAGGACGGAGCCGGCGCCGGCCGCATCGACGATCAGGTCGAAGGGGCCCGCACGGCCGCCGTCCTCGAAGCGGAGATGCTGGCCGTCACGTTCGGCAACGGGATGCGCGGGCAGGAGCTGCGCCCCCGCGCCAAGAGCGGCGGCATGGATGACGTGGAACAGCGCCGCCCGGTGGATGCCAAGGCCCTTGCGGTCATCCTCTTGACCGTAGGCGACGGACAGCACGACCCGGCCCGATGCGGTGTCGCCGAACATCGCGTCGAGCGGCTGGCCCAGGGCGCGCGCCGCCGACCCCGCCTCGATCTCGTCCAGCACGGCAAGGCCCACGGGCTGCACCACCAGGCCCGATCCGACGGGCCTGGGGGCCGTGAAGCGATCGAACACGGTCACCTCGTGCCCGTCCCGCGCCAAAAGCGCCGCGGCGGCCAGCCCGCCGATCCCTGCTCCTGCGATCCCGATCTTCATGGGCGGCAAGGTAGCGGGCGGGTCCCGGGGGGCCATGCGGCAAGGCGGCGCTTGATCCATCGCAAGGCAGGGGGCGGCAGCTTCGCTACCGTCGGGCCATGACCAACTCACCCGCCAAACCCGAACACGGGCACAGCCAGGCCGAGGTCGAGGCGCGGATCAGCGCGCCCTCGGGCCGCGGCTACCTGCGCGACATGATCTACGGCGGCATCGACGGCGCGGTGACGACCTTCGCCATCGTCGCGGGTGTGGCCGGTGCAGGCCTTTCGACGGGCGTGATCCTGGCCCTTGGCATCGCGAACCTTCTCGCGGACGGGTTTTCCATGGCGGCGGGAAACTACTCCGGCACCAAGGCGGAACGGGACGACACGCGGCGGCTGGCGCGGGTCGAGCGGCGGCACCTCAGGGACGACCCCGACGGCGAACGCCGCGAGATCCGCGAGATCCTGCGCCTGAAGGGCCTGAAGGGCGAGGTGCTCGAGGCCGCGACCGACCAGATCGCCGCCGATCGCGAGGCCGCGGTGACCCTGATGCTGACGGACGAATACGGCCTCGCCCCGGTCGAGCCGCACCCGATGCGCGCGGCGCTGGCCACCTTCGGGGCCTTCCAGGTGGCGGGCGCGGTGCCGCTCATCCCCTTCCTGCTCGGCCTGCCCGAAGCTTTCCGGCTGGCCGCAGGGATGACCTTTGCCGTGTTCTTCGCCATCGGGGCGGCGAAAAGCCTCTGGTCCGAGGCGCCCTGGTGGCGCTCGGGGCTCGAGACGCTGCTGATCGGCGGGCTGGCGGCGGCGGTCGCCTACGGCGTCGGATCGCTCTTCGCGCATTGACCTTTACGGGCCTGCGCGCGCGTCCTATACCGCCGGTCATGACGCATCCTTTCACCATCGTCATTCGAATTACCGGCCCGGCGCTCTGAGACATTGAGCCGCCGGGACAAGGTGCTTGAGCTATCGCACCGCCCCTCGTATTCCCCGACACGACCCGACAGATGAGGAGCGCCCGAGATGTGCGCTGATACCCCCGACGTGGACTACAAAGACACGCTGAACCTTCCCAGGACCGAGTTCCCGATGCGCGCGGGCCTGCCCAAGCGCGAGCCTGACTGGCTGGCCCGCTGGGAGAAGATCGGCGTCTACGACCGCTTGCGCGAGAAGGCGGCGGGCCGCCCCCCCTTCACGCTGCATGACGGCCCCCCCTACGCGAACGGCAATCTCCACATCGGCCACGCGCTGAACAAGATCCTCAAGGACATGGTGGTGCGCTCCCAGCAGATGTCGGGCAAAGATGCCCGCTACATCCCCGGCTGGGACTGTCACGGCCTGCCGATCGAGTGGAAGATCGAGGAAGCCTACCGCGCCAAGGGGCAGGACAAGGACAAGGTCGACGTGGTCGACTTCCGCCAGGAGTGCCGCCGCTTCGCCGAAGGCTGGATCGACGTCCAGCGCGAGGAGTTCAAGCGGCTGGGCGTCACCGGGACATGGGACAAGCCCTACCTGACGATGGATTTCCACGCCGAGCGCGTGATCGCCGAGGAATTCCAGAAATTCCTGATGAACGGCTCGCTCTATCAAGGCTCCAAGCCCGTGATGTGGTCGCCCGTCGAAAAGACGGCGCTGGCCGAGGCCGAGGTGGAGTACCACGACCGCCAGACGGATGCGGTCTGGGTGCCGTTCGAGGTGGTGGATGTCGCCCATCCCGAGGCGGACGGCGGCGGCAAGCTGTCGGACCTCGACGCCGACACGGTCGAGCGTATCGCCTCGCTCTCGACAGCCAAGGTGGTGATCTGGACCACGACGCCCTGGACCCTCCCGCAGAACCGCGCGATCTGCTTTGGCCCCGACATCTCCTACGGCCTTTACGAGATCACCGGCCGCCCCGAGGAATGCTGGGCGCGGATCGGCGACCGCTACCTCCTGGCCGACAATCTGGCCGAAGAGGCGCTTGGCGCGATGCGGCTCGAGCCATCGATGTATCGCCGCCTGCGCGATCTGGGTGCGGAAGAACTGGCGACGCTCACCTGCGCCCACCCGCTGCGAGGCGCGACGGGTGCGGAGGGAGAATGGGACTATGACGTCCCTCTCTTCCCCGGCGATCACGTCACCGACGATGCGGGCACGGGCTTTGTTCACACCGCCCCCAGCCACGGCGACGACGACTTCGAGATCGGGCGCAAGCACGGGCTCGAGATGACCTGGAACATCCTCGACGACTCGAGCTTCCGGGCCGACCTGCCCTTCTTCGCGGGCGAGCAGATCATCAAGCCCAACGGCAAGCCCGGCAACGCCAACAAGGTCGTCATCGACAAGCTGATCGAGACCGGCAAGCTCCTGGCGCGCCGCCGCATCACCATCTCGGATGCGCATTCCTGGCGCTCCAAGGCCCCCGTCATCCGCCTCAACCGTCCGCAATGGTTCGCGGCCATCGACAAGCCGCTCGGCGACGGGATGGACGAATACGGCGAGACGATCCGCACCCGCGCCCTGACCTCCATCGACCAACTGGTCGAGTGGACCCCCAGGACCGGGCGCAACCGCCTCTATTCGATGATCGAGGCACGGCCGGACTGGGTGCTGTCGCGCCAGCGTGCCTGGGGCGTGCCGCTGACCTGTTTCGTGAAGAAGGGCGCAGCGCCCACCGATCCCGATTTCCTGCTGCGCGATCCGGCCGTCAACGCCCGCATCCTCGACGCCTTCGAGGCCGAGGGGGCGGATGCCTGGTACAAGCCCGGCGCGAAGGCGCGCTTCCTGGGAAATGAATACGATCCGGAAGAGTGGGAGCAGGTCTTCGACATCCTCGACGTGTGGTTCGACAGCGGCTCGACCCACGCCTTCGTCCTGCGCGACCGCGAGGACGGGTCCGAGGACGGCATCGCCGACCTCTATCTCGAAGGAACCGACCAGCACCGCGGGTGGTTCCACTCCTCGATGCTGCAGGCCTGCGGCACCATCGGGCGCGCGCCCTATCGCGGGGTTCTGACCCACGGGTTCACGCTGGACGAGAAGGGCATGAAGATGTCGAAGTCCATCGGCAACACCGTCGCCCCGCAAGAGGTCATCGACCAGTACGGCGCCGATATCCTGCGGCTCTGGGTGGCGCAGGCGGATTACACCGTCGATCTTCGCATCGGCCCCGAGATCCTGAAGGGCGTGGCCGACAGTTACCGGCGTTTGCGCAACACGATGCGCTTCATGCTGGGCTCGCTGGCGGATGTGACCTCGGCCGACCGGGTGGAGCCCTCGGAGATGCCCGAGCTGGAACGCTGGGTGCTGCACCGGTTGTCGGAACTCGACGAGGTGGTGCGAAAGGGCTACGCCGCCTACGACTTCCAGGGGGTGTTCCAGGCGCTGTTCAACTTCGCGACCACGGACCTGTCGGCCTTCTACTTCGACATCCGCAAGGATGCGCTCTACTGCGACGGCGACACGCCCCGGCGGCGGGCCGCGCGGACCGTGCTCGAGATGCTCTTCGAGCGGCTGACCACATGGCTCTCGCCGGTCCTGGTCTTCACGATGGAAGAGGTCTGGCTGGAGCGGCATCCGGGCGACGCGTCGAGCGTGCATCTGCAGGACTTCCCGGAAACGCCGGCCGCATGGCGCGACGAGGCGCTGGCGGCGAAATGGGCCGGCATCCGCCGCGTCCGCCGCGTGGTGACCGCAGCCCTCGAGGTGCAGCGCCGCGACAAGGTGATCGGCGCATCGCTGGAGGCGGCTCCGCTGGTACAACTCGCCGACCCGGAACTGGCGGCGACGCTGAGGGGCGTCGACATGGACGACCTTTGCATCACCTCGGCGCTCACGGTGATGGAGGGCGAGCCGCAGGATGACGCATTCCGCCTCGACGATCCAGGAATCGGCGTCGTCTTCCACCGCGCGGATGGCGAGAAATGCCAACGCTGCTGGAAGATCCTGCCCGATGTGGGCAGCCACGCCCACCCGGGCGTCTGCGGGCGCTGCGACAGCGCGCTCGGCTGAGACGGGAAAGGGCGGCCCCGCGGCCGCCCTTCGCATTTGCGCACAATGCTTCGCGCCTTGGGTTCTGCGCCGTCACGCCCTACCTAAGCCTTGGAACGCAACAGGAGGTCCCGATGTCGGAACAGGAACGCTACGAGCCGCCAAGGGTCTGGACCTGGGACAAGGAGAACGGCGGCAAGTGGGCCAGCCTGAACCGCCCCATCGCAGGTCCGACCCACGAGAAGGAACTGCCGGTCGGACAGCATCCCTTCCAGCTCTACAGCCTTGCCACGCCCAACGGCGTAAAGGTCACGGTGATGTTCGAGGAATTGCTGGCCGCAGGCCATGCCGCCGAATACGACGCCTGGTTGATCAGGATCAGCGATGGCGATCAGTTCGGTTCGGGCTTCGTCGAGGTAAACCCGAACTCGAAGATCCCCGCATTGGTGGACCGCTCCGGCCCCCAGCCCGTCCGTGTCTTCGAATCCGGTGCGATCCTGCTGCACCTGGCCGAGAAGTTCGGCGCCTTCCTCGGCCAGCCCTCGGACCGGCCCGAGCTTCTCTCGTGGCTGATGTGGCAAATGGGCAGCGCGCCCTACCTGGGCGGCGGCTTCGGGCATTTCTACGCCTACGCGCCCTACCCGATGGAATACCCGATCAACCGCTTCGCGATGGAGACGAAGCGCCAGCTCGACGTTCTCAACCGGCATCTCGAGGGGCGGGAGTGGATGGTGGGCGACGCGCTGACCATCGCCGATATCGCGATCTGCCCCTGGTACGGCCGCCTTGTGAAGGGCGAGGCCTACGAGGCGGGCGAATTCCTGTCCGTTCACGAATACGAGAATGTCGTGGCCTGGGCCGACCGGTTCTATGCGCGGCCCGCCGTGAAACGCGGGATCATGGTGAACCGCACCCACGGTGCACCCGAGATGCAGCTCAGGGAACGGCACGACGCCTCGGATTTCGAGACGAAGACGCAGGACAAGGTGCAGGCCGCCGAGTGACCCCGGACGATACCCGCATCGCCGAGGTGCTGATGGACCTCGCGCATCAGCGCGGGACGGGGCGGAGCTTCTGTCCGTCCGAGGCCGCCCGAGCCCTGTCCGATGACTGGCGTCCCCTGGTGGCGGAGGTGCGCCGCGTCGCGGCGGGGCTTCCGCTTCGTGCCACGCAAGGGGGCGTCACGGTCGACCGGGTGACGGCGCGGGGACCGATCCGCCTGGGCCTTCCGACATGAGCCGGGCGGCCCTCGACACGCCGCTCGGCCCGGTCTGGGTCGAAGCGCGGGACGGGGTCATCACGGCAAGCGGCTGGGGAGAGGCCGCGCGCCGGAGCGATGACCCACTGATTGCCGAGGCTCTGCTGCAACTGGCGGAGTATTTCCGGGGATCACGGCAGGTGTTCGACCTGCCGCTGGAGCATGGTCGGACTGGTTTTCGGGCCGCGGTCCTGGCCGCGCTCTCCGCAATCCCCTTCGGCGAGACAAGGACCTACGGCGAGGTGTCGAAGCAGATCGGCGCCCCGGCCCAGGCCATTGGCCAGGCCTGCGGCGCGAACCCGCTGCCGATCCTCATTCCATGTCACCGGGTGCTGGGGGCAAAGGGCCTCGGCGGGTTCAGCGCGCCGGGCGGGATCGAAGCGAAGGTCTGGCTGCTGCGGCACGAGGGGGCCGGAGGACTGCTGATCTGACCTCGTGAAAATCTGATGAACTCACAAGTTTATTCACAAGGTTAATTGCCCTTCCATGTCACTTTTGCATCTCCCGCGGTCAGCTCCCCCTTGGCCCGGTCGAAGCGCAGATAGGCGATCCCCTTCCCGCCTGCCTGCGTGTAGAGCGTGCCCGCGGGCCTTTCGCCGACCATGATCGGAGTGCCGACGGGCGCTTTGCCGGCGACCTCCACGGTGACCAGACCCTTGCGCAACTCGGTCTTGTGCTTCATCCGCGCGGTCACCTCCTGCCCCACGTAGCACCCCTTGCGGTGGTCCACGCCCGACAGGCGATCGAAGCCTGCTTCGAGGATGAAACTGTCCTCGGGGATCAGTTCCACCCCGGTTTCGGGCACGCAGGCCGCAACGCGGATCGCGTCCCAGTCGATCACGGGTGCGCTGCCCTCAATCCCGTAGCCGCGCCAGCCGAGCGACGGGTCGCGCGGATCGGCAAAGGCCCCGTCGGGCGCCGCGCCGAGACCGCGGACCACCGGCAGGCCGCTGTCCTCGATCGTCACGTCGGCGCGCAGCTTGTACATCATCAGGCGCTGCGCCAGCCGCGGCGCGGCGTCGGCCTTGACGTCGAGCAGGATGTCCTCGCCACGGTTCAGCAGGAAGAAGTCGAACAGGTACTTCCCCTGCGGCGTCAGCAGCGCGGAATAGACCAGCCCCGCGCCCGGCGCGGCCAGATCGCGTGTCACGAGCCCATGCAGGAATCCCTCGCGGTCGGCCCCGCCGATCCGCAGCACCATCCTGTCATCCGCGCGTTCGCCCGGCATCATCACCTCCGTTGATCCGACACCCCACAGCTAATCAACAGCCGCGCCCGCGCCAAGGCATACCCGCCGATTGACCCTGCCGGGGGGGCGCTTTACCTCTCCAGCGTCCGCGACGGAGGAACCCCCGCCATGAGCCTTGCCAACGGCCGCCACTACCTCGCCATTCCCGGCCCCTCGGTCATGCCCGACCGCGTGCTGCAGGCCATGCACCGCCCCGCGCCGAACATCTACACCGGCGAGCTGGTGGAGATGACGGCGAGCCTCGTGCCCGATCTCAAGGCCATTGCCCGCACCGACCACAACGTCGCCATGTACATCGCCAACGGTCATGGCGCGTGGGAGGCGGCGCTTGTCAACACGCTCAGCCGCGGGGACCGCATCCTGATCCTCGGGACCGGGCGCTTCTGCCTCGGTTGGGGCGAGATGGCCGAGGCCATGGGCGTCGATTGCCAGATCATCGATTTCGGCCCGCGCTCGGACATCGACATGGCCCGCGTCGCCGAGGCCCTCGAGGCGGACACGGAGCATCGGATCAAGGCCGTTCTGGCGGTTCAGGTCGATACCTCGACCAGTGTGAAGAACGACATCCAGGGGTTGCGCGAGACGTTGGACGCGACGGGCCATCCCGCGCTTCTGTTCTCCGACAACATCGCCTGTCTTGCCTGCGACGAATTCCACATGGACGACTGGGGTGTCGACGTGATGGTCACGGGCAGCCAGAAGGGGCTGATGACGCCGCCCGGCATGGGCTTCGTCTTCTTCAACGACAAGGCCGACCGCGCGCGAGAGACCGCGGATCTTGTCACACCCTACTGGGATTGGCGCCCGCGCGTCACGCCCGAAGAATACTACCGCTATTTCAACGGCACCGCGCCGACGCATCACCTTTACGGACTGCGTACCGCGCTCGACATGATCGTCGAGGAGGGGCTGGAAAACGTCTGGGCGCGCCATGCGACGCTCGCCCGCGCGATCTGGGCCGCCATCGAGGTCTGGGGGCAGGCGGGGCCCGTGCGCCCCAACATCGCCGATCGCACCAAGCGCAGCCACGCCGTGACGACGATCAACTTCGGACCCGGCAACGGCCAGCGCCTGCGCGACTGGATGACCGCCAATGCGGGCGTGACGCTGGGTATCCCGCTTGGCGGAGTCGAAGGCCGCGATGCGCAGAAGGAGGATTTCCTGCGCATCGGTCACATGGGCCATGTCAACGCGCATATGGTGCTGGGCGTCATCGCCAACCTTCAGGCCGGAATGACCGCGCTGCAGATCCCGCACGGGCCGACCGGACTCGAGGCGGCCGTCAGGATCATCGCCGAAGGATGAACGTCAGCGCCGGAATGCGGCGCCGATCTCGGCGTCGCGTGACTTGCGCGCCAGGGCCATCTCGGCGTCGTGCTGTCGCTCGCAAAGCCTGAGAAGGCCGTGCGTCAGAAATGCCGCGCCGATTACGCCGACCGGGCCCGTCCAGACCCACAGGACGAAGAGGGAAAAGACCATCAGGGCGAGGCCCATCGCGTAGAAGACCGAGAAATGGGACATCGCCGGGCCTCGCCGAGAATTCGCTGACCCGAATGGTAGTGTCAGAATGTCGCAGGGGAAGGTCGGCGTCCGAAATTCCTGGCAGCAAGCCCTCAGCCCGTGGATCAGGGCGCGTTGCGCTCGAGCCAGGCGCGCATGTAGGCGATCTCCTCTTCCTGCGCGGCGATGATGCCCTCGGCGAGCGCGCGCAGTTCGGCGTCGTCACCATGTTCGAGCAGGATCCGCGCCATGGCGACCGCGCCCTCGTGATGGGCGATCATGCCACGGGCGAAGTCGACGTCGGCATCGCCGGAATAGGCGATGTCCATCCCGGCATGCATCTCGGCATTGGCCGCTCGGAATGCGGCTTCGGCGGGACCGGTCACGGTGGTGGCATGAGAGGCATGGGCCGAATGATCGGCCTGGGCCACGGCCTGGCCTGACGAGAGAACCGCCAGCGCGAGGCCGGCGATGGCGATGGCAGAAAGACGCATGTGAGTGCTCCGGATGATGCGACCGAAGTCAGCGTCGCGGCGCGGGATTCGGCAAGTCACTCTCGCGTGAGGGACCGGGCCTCGGACAGCGCGACCGGCAGGGCGACCGTGAAGGCGTCGATGTTGCCGGGCGTGCCTACGGACACGCGGATGCAGCGGTCCTGTGGCGAGGTGAAGGGCATCCGCACGAAAATGCCCTGCGCGACAAGGCTCTTCAGAACCGCGCGGGCGAAATCCCCGTCGTCTCCGCAGTCGATGGTCACGAAATTCGTGGCCGAGGGCAGCGGTGACAGGCCGTTGTCGCGCGCGACCGCCGCGATGGCCTCGCGCGCCTCGCCGATGCGCGCCACGGTCGCGCGCAGGTAGTCCTGATCCGCGAGTGCCTCGAGCGCGCCGGCCTGCGCCACGCGGCCCATGCCGAAATGGTTGCGGATCTTGTTGAAGGCCGTCACGAAATCGGCCTGCGCCAGGCCGTAGCCCACCCGAAGGCCTGCGAGCCCGTAGGCCTTTGAGAAGGTGCGGAAGCGAATGACGCGGGGATGCGACATGTCCAACGGCGGAATGGCCCCTTGGGGGGCCGTGTCGGCATAGGCCTCGTCCAGCGCCAGGACGGTCCCCTCGGGCAGGGCGTCGATCATCGCCTGCACGGTGGCCGCGTCGTGCCAGCTTCCCATCGGGTTGTCCGGGTTGGCGAAGTAGATGAGCTTCGCGTCCACCTCGCGCGCCTTTTCCACCAGCGCCTCCGGGTCTTCGGCGTCACCCGAATAGGGCACCTTGTGCAGCACGCCCCCGAAGCCCGCGACATGGTAGTTGAAGGTCGGATAGGCCCCATCCGAGGTCACCACGGCGTCGCCCGGCGCCACGAGAAGACGGACCAGATAACCGAGAAGACCGTCGATCCCCTCGCCCACCACCACGTTCCCGGCTGAAACCCCGTGATGGGCCGCAAGCGCGTGGCGCAGCTCCCAGACCTCCGGGTCGCCGTACATCCAGGCATCCTGCGCGGCCCTTGCCATCGCCGCGACTGCGCGCGGGCTGGGGCCGAAGACGCTTTCGTTCGCACCGAGCCGGGCCGCGAAGGCGGCGCCGCGGGCACGTTCCTGTGTTTCGGGGCCGACAAAGGGAACCGAGGCCGGAAGGGTCTGGACGAGGGGGGTGTAGCGCGGCTGTGTCATGGACGGAGCAGAAGCCCGAAAATTCCCCGCTTCGCAAGGGTTGAGCGCGCGGACGCCCCACGCCAGGGTCCGGGCATGACCGACCTGGGCCGCCGTCGCTTCCTGATCCTCACCCTCGCCGCCACGGGGGCCGCGCGCCTCGGCGTGACGGGGACCGGGCGCGTGGGCGCACGGCGCGTCGTGACGCTCGTCTACGACAAGGGACTGGGCATGATGCGGGCCATCGACAGACTGGCGCCCTGATCGCACGCAGGGTGATCTGCCGCATTGCGACCCACCCCCATAATTGGTAAAAAAATCCGACCAATTCGCAGCCGGCCTTGTGGAAGGGAGCCCGCGTCATGCCGAAGATCACCGAGATCGAGGACCTCAAGCGCATCTACAAGCGGCGCGTGCCCAAGATGTTCTACGATTACGCCGAGACCGGCAGCTGGACCGAACAGACTTTCCGCGACAATTGTTCCGACTTCGACGAGATCCGCCTGCGCCAGCGCATCGCGGTCGACATGGACAACCGTTCGACAAGGGCGAAGATGGTCGGGCAGGACTACGCGATGCCGGTGGCACTCGCCCCGGTCGGGCTTTGCGGCATGCAAGCGGCCGATGGCGAGATCAAGGCCGCCCGTGCCGCCGAGACGTTCGGCGTTCCCTTCACGCTCTCGACCCTCTCGATCTGCTCGATCGAGGATATCGCGAGCCACACGACCAAGCCGTTCTGGTTCCAGGTCTACACGCTGCGCGACGACGATTTCATGCAGCGCCTGTTCGCGCGGGCCAAGGACGCGAAGTGCTCGGCGCTGGTCATCACGGTCGACCTGCAGATCATGGGTCAGCGCCACAAGGACATCAAGAACGGCCTGAGCGCCCCGCCCAAGCTGACGCCGGCGTCGATCCTGAACCTTGCCACCAAGGTGGGATGGGGCCTCGAGATGCTGCAGACCAAGCGCCGCTTCTTCGGCAATGTCGTCGGCCATGCCAAGGGCGTCTCCGACCCCGGTTCGCTCGCCTCCTGGACGGCCGAGGCCTTCGACCCCTCGCTCGACTGGGAGCGGATCCGCGAGTTCCGCCGCCGCTGGGACGGCCCCGTGATCCTGAAGGGGATCCTCGACCCCGAGGATGCGAAGATGGCGCTCGACGTGGGCGCGGATGCCATCGTGGTGTCGAACCACGGCGGGCGGCAACTGGACGGCGCACTCAGCTCGATCCGCATGCTGCCGCAGATCATGGATGCCGTCGGCGACAAGATCGAGGTGCATCTCGACAGCGGCATCCGCTCCGGACAGGACGTACTGAAGGCGCTGGCGCTGGGCGCGAAGGGCACGATGATCGGGCGGGCCTTCGTCTACGGACTCGGCGCGATGGGCCAGAAGGGCGTCACCCGCGCGCTCGAGGTGATCCACAAGGAACTCGACACGACCATGGCGCTTTGCGGAGAGCGCGACGTGGCCAACCTGGGGCGGCACAACCTGCTTCTGCCCGAGGATTTCGCGACGCGCTGGAAATGACCAGGCGCCATTCGCAAGGCTTAACCATTTGTTTCGAATTGTCTGTTTCCGACCGTACGGTTGCGGATCATCCGCCCCTGGGCTAGGCGCGTCGCATCGGAATTGACGGTGCAAAACGCCCCCCGCGGGAAAACCCGGTCGCAGCCCCATGGAACCGGGATGATGGAAACGGAAGCATCGCGCGCCTTGTTCGAGCGCGTGCTGGAGGCGCTGACCCGCGCCGAAGGCGACGGCATGGCCCTGACGGCCACCTTCACGACCTTGGAACAGGAGGCGCGGGCGCTCGCACTGATCCGGGCGCTCCTGTCGGCGGAAGACGCCTTGCGGGCGACCTTCGCGGGGGAGGCCTCTACGCTGCGCGAAGCCGGGCTCGCCCGCCGCGCCGCGCTGGCGCTGGCCATCGGCGCGGAC
>WVSO01000170.1 GCA_015689745.1 Rhodobacterales bacterium HKCCSP123
GGCGCCACCGGGTCGGGCGCGACCCCGCCCCCGCCGGCCGGCTGACGGGCGATCGTGCGGCGCCCGCTGACACATCTCCTGACGGGTGCCGCGGCGGTGGCGCTCGGGGCCTGCGTGATGACGCCCGCCCCCGATGTCTCGCCCCGGCCCGAGGCTCGGGCCGAGGCGCCCGTTCAGTCCGCCGAAAGCGCGGCCTTCGCGCGCTATTACAGCTCCATCGAGGCGCGCCTCGTCTCCGACGGGCTGCTGCGCACCGACGGGGGGCAGACCGACGCCCCCTTTTCGGCCGCAACCCTGGCCGCGAATTTCGAACGCATCGCGCTTTACGACGAATACACGCTCTCGGGCGGGCGGTTCGTCCAGAGGCAGACCCCCTCGCGGCTGCGCCGTTGGGAGCAACCGGTGCGTCTGCAGGCGCATTTCGGCCGCTCCGTCGGGGCCGCGCAGCAGGCCGAGGACCGCTCGGTCCTCAGCACCTTCGCAAGCCGGCTGGCGCGGGCGACCGGCCACCCGATCACGACCGTCTCCTCGGGCGGCAATTTCCACGTGCTGTACCTGAACCGCGACGACCAGACCTCGGCCGGCGCGCTGGTGCGGCGCCTCGTGCCCGGCGTCGGCCCCGAGACCATCGCCGAGATCGAGGCGCTGCCGCGCTCGACCTTCTGCTCGGTCTACGCCTTCTCGCAATCGGGCGGACGCTCCGTCTATGTCGCCGCCGTCGCGATCATCCGCGACGAACACCCGAGCCTCCTGCGCCGGTCCTGCGTCCACGAGGAAGTGGCCCAGGGCCTCGGCCTGCCCAACGACAGCCCGACGGCGCGGCCCTCGATCTTCAACGACGACGAGGAGTTCGCGCTTCTGACACGGCATGACGAGCTGCTGCTGCGCATGCTTTACGATCCCCGCCTGCAACCCGGAATGGAACCCGCCGAGGCGCGCCCCACGGTGCGCCGCATCGCCGAAGAGCTGCTCGGCGGACCCAGCTGACCCCCGCATTTCAACGACCCCCCGAAGGAGGCCCCGACATGCCGTTCATGGATTTCCTCAAAGGCCAGTTCATCGATGTCATCGAATGGACCGACGACACCCGCGACACCATGGTCTACCGCTTCGAGCGCTACGGCCACGAGATCAAGTACGGCGCCAAGCTGACCGTGCGCGAGGGGCAGGTGGCGGTCTTCATCCACGAGGGGCAGCTGGCCGACATCTTCACCCCCGGTCTCTACATGCTCGAGACCAACAACATGCCGATCATGACGAACCTCCAGCACTGGGACCACGGCTTCGCCTCGCCCTTCAAGTCGGAGATCTATTTCGTCAACACGAACCGGTTCACCGATCTCAAGTGGGGCACCAAGAACCCGATCATGCTGCGCGACCCCGAGTTCGGGCCGACCCGCATCCGGGCCTTCGGGACCTACACCGTCAAGGTGGCGGATGCCGGGCGCTTCATGACCGAGGTCGTGGGGACGGACGGCGAGTTCACCACCGACGAGGTGACCTTCCAGATCCGCAACATCATCGTGCAGCAGTTCAGCCAGGTGGTGGCCGGCTCCGGCATCCCGGTGCTCGACATGGCGGCCAACACGGGCGAGTTCGGCAAGCTGGTCGCGGGGCGCATCTCCGAGACGATCGAGCAATACGGGCTGACGCTGCCCGAGCTCTACATCGAGAACATCTCGCTGCCCCCCGCCGTCGAGGACGCGCTCGACCGGCGCACCTCGATGGGCGTGGTGGGCGACCTGAACCGCTATACCCAGTTCCAGACCGCCGAGGCGATGCGCGCGGCCGCCGACGCGCCCGGCGGCAGCGGCATGGGCGCAGGCCTCGGGATGGGGATGGGCATGGCGATGGCCGGCCAGTTCGCGCAAGGCCTCGGTGGTCAGCAGGCGCAGCCGCACCAGGCAGCCCATGCCGCCCCGCCTCCGCCCCCTGTCGAGCATGTCTGGCACATCGCCGAGAACGGCCAGACGAAGGGGCCCTTCTCGAAGGCCGATCTCGGTCGCATGGCCGCCTCGGGCGAGCTGACGCGCCAGACCTTCGTCTGGACGCAGGGCCAGGACGGCTGGAAGACGGCCGACGAGGTGCAGGAGCTGGCGCAGCTCTTCACCGTCATGCCGCCGCCGCCCCCGCCGCCGGCCTGACCGGTCGCCGCGCGACGACCGGCAAAGGGGGCGCTCCCGCGCGGCTCGGCCTTCGGCCT
>WVSO01000171.1 GCA_015689745.1 Rhodobacterales bacterium HKCCSP123
GCGCCAGCGCGGGCTCGGAGGCGTCGATGGCCAGCGCCCGCTCGGCCCCGGCCGCAAGGCAGGCCAGCGCGAAGCCGCCGACATGGGCGAAGACGTCGAGCACGCGCGCGTCCTTCGCCAGCCGCGCGGCAAAGGCGTGATTGTCGCGCTGGTCGAAGAACAGGCCCGTCTTCTGCCCGCCCATCACGTCGGCCATGTAGGTGGCCCCGTTCATCGGCACCGGGATCGGCCCCTCGGGCGCGGCCCCGGCCAGCACCTCGGTCACCTCGGGCAGCCCCTCGGCGGCGCGGGCCCGGCCGGTCCCGTTCTTGATGAGCGTGCCGCAGCCCGTGGCGGCCAGGAGCGCCGCGGCGACATCGGCCTCGCGCTCCTCCAGCCAGATGGCGTTGGGCTGCATCACGAGGACGTCGCCGAACCGGTCGACGATCAGCCCCGGAAGCGCATCGCCCTCGGCGTGGACCAGCCGGTAGAAGGGCGCATCGTGGAGCGTCGACCGCAAGGCCAGCGCCGCCCCGATCCGCGCGTCGAACCAGGCCCGGTCGATCACCGCGCCCGGGTCGCGGTCCAGAAAGCGCAGGCCGATCTTCGCCTCGACCGTGGCGACGCCGAGGCCCAGCGGCTGCCGCTCGGCATCCTCCAGCACGGCCAGCGCGCCCGCGGGGATGGCGCGCGAGCGTCGGTCGAGGACAAGGTCATCGGCCCAGGCCCAGGGGTGGCCATGGCGGATGCTGCGGGCGTCGGCCCTGGGCTTCAGGCGCAGGACCGGCAAAGAGGAAAGGGGCGCACTCATGCGCCCCCTCTAGCTTGGCCCGTGCGCCGGGGAAAGGTCAGTTCGCGAATTCGGCGACGCTCATGAAACCGGAATAGGGCGTCGGAAACTCGGCACGCGCCCAGGCCTGGATGCGCTCCATGATGCGGACGCGCTGGGTGATCCCCGCGGCTTCAGCCTCGATCGCGGCCTGCCCGCCATACCCGCGGAAGGTCAGGTCCACGGTCCGCGGCCCCGACAGGAGAACCCCGGTCTCGGCATGGCGCACGGTCACGATGAACTGGATCTCGTGCTCGCCGCCGATGGTGTAGCGCGCGCGTTCGGTCAGGGCGTGGAATTCCATGACCTCGATCGAGACCGTGACAGGGGTCGAGGCGCCCTCGCGCGGGATCATCACGCCGGCGAGCGCCTGGTCGAAGATGGCCTCCACCTGCGCGTAACGGTCGCCCATCGGGTCTTCGCGCCAGACGATGTCGGCGGCGGGCTTGATCGAATTCGCCTCCGAGACGATCAGCGTGCGGGGCACGGTGACGTCATAGCCGGTGATCGACCAGTCCTGTGTCGGGACCTCGATGACCGGGGCGGTCGGGCCGAAGGATGCATCCCGCGATACGTCCGACGGGCCCGCGCAGGCCGACAGGCCCAGGGCGGCCGCAAGGATCAGGGCGGGGGTGGTGAAGATCGGTTTCATTGACTTGCCTCCATGCCGCTTTCTGCGGGCTTCTCGGGCGGTACAAACAGGGTCCGTGCCGGTCGCATCACGCGATGACATGGTCCAAGATGCGCGCCGCGGGCGGCGAAACCGCGGTCGGCCTGTAGCGAAGGCAAGGTTTTACGGGGGAGTTTTCCGGCCCGCTTTGCGTCGGATTTTCGACAAATGCGGCGGAAAGCGGGCGCGGCCGGAGGCTCAGCCGCGCTTCAGGCCCTGCACCGCGGCGCGGGCACCCGTCAGCATCCAGGCATGTTCCGAGGCCACGAACCAGGCGGAAAACCCGTATGGTTCCAGCGCCTTGCCGGCCTCGGCGTTGGGCACGAAGGTCGCGTAGCCCTTGCCCGCCGCCTGCGCGGCCTGTCCGACGCGGGCCATCGCGGCGTGCAACTCGGCGCTCGACTGATCGGTCTTGCCATAAGCCACCGAAAGGTCGGCGGGCCCGAGAAAGAGCGCGTCGATGCCCGTCGTCGCGGCGATCTCCTCGCAGGCCTCGACCGCTTCGGGGTCCTCGATCTGGGCGAAGACGACGGTCTCGGCGCGGCTGCGCGCCAGCAGCGTGGCCATGTCCGAGGTGGCGAAGCCCGCCCAGCGGGTCGAGCCCGCGTAGCCCCGCCCGCCGTGACCGAAGCGCGCGGCCTCGAAGAGTC
>WVSO01000172.1 GCA_015689745.1 Rhodobacterales bacterium HKCCSP123
CGATGCGGGTGCGGGCGGCGGCGTCATCCAGGACGCGGCCCCTGACCGGTTCGGGGCCGCGCAGGAAGGCGTTTCCCGCCGTCGGCATGGCGCGCGTGGCGGCGTCGGGTCTGGTCATCCGGCAGCACCCGGGGATCGGCAGGCGCACGCGCGCCACCGGACCCGCCGCACGCAGGCGGACGGGAAGGGCGGCCGGGTCTCCGGGCTCTCCCGGATCGGTCCCCTCGCAGGTCTGCTTTCCGTCCTCCTGACGGGGCCGTCCGGTGCGGAAAAAACGGGCATCTGCACATCTGCAGCCCATCCGTGCGGCGGATGACCTTTTCGACCACAAGCTTTGGGGCTAGGTATGGGGCACTGGCAAGACGTGGGACAGCTGCATGACCCGGCCCGTGATCGGCATTATCGGCAACCATCACCTGATCAACGATCAGTATTCGACCCATGCCGGCGGCACGATGAACTCGGAGGCCGTGGCCGAGGTTGCGGGCGGCCTTCCGCTGGTCATCCCCGCCGATCCGCGCTTCGTCTGCGTGCCGGAACTGCTCGAGGTCTGTGACGGGTTCCTCTTCACCGGGGGGCGGCCCAACGTCCACCCCGAGGAATACGGCGAGGCCGCGACCGAGGCGCATGGCGCCTTCGACCGGGCGCGCGACGCGGTGGCCCTGCCGCTCATCCGCGCCTGCGTCGAGCGCGGCCAGCCCTTCCTCGGTGTCTGTCGCGGGTTCCAGGAGGTCAACGTGGCGATGGGCGGCACGCTCTACCCCGAGATCCGCGACCTGCCGGGGCGGATGAACCACCGGATGCCGCCCGATGGCACGATCGAGGAGAAATTCGCCCTGCGTCACACGGTGACCTTCACCGAGGGCGGGCCGTTTCACCGGCTGATGGGCGCGGTGGAGGTGATGACCAACACGCTCCACGGGCAGGGCATCAAGAGCCCGGGCCGCCGGATCGTGGTCGATGGCCACGCACCCGATGGCACGCCCGAGGCGATCTATGTCGAGGGCGCGCCGGGCTTCACCCTCTCGGTGCAGTGGCACCCCGAGTATCGCGCCGCGCAGGACCCGGTGTCGCGCCCTCTCTTCGAGGCCTTCGGCGCCGCGGCGCGGGCCTGGGCCGAGGGCAAGCGCCCGATGCCCGTGGCCGAGGTCGCCTGAGGGCCCGTGCCCATTCCGGCAGGATGGCGACCCGTCCGGCACGTCCGGTCCGCAACGGCCGGATCACCACCGACACCCCGTCCAGCAGCCCGAAGGCGCGGCGGCCACCGCGATCGGGTGCGGCGCTGATCCGGCCACCGGGTCCCGGTGGGCCGAGAGGGTCGAGGCCGAACCGCCGCCAGCAGACGCGGCGGTCGGCGGTCAGCGCTGGGTCGCGCCGCGCAGTTCCTTGATATGGCCGCGGATCTTGTCCCATTTCGCGGCGTCCTCGGCGTTGCCGTCGCTGCGCGCGGCGGCGGCCTTTTGCGCGGCTTCGGCCTCGGCCTTGTCGCCGTGGGCGTCGTAGAGGCTGCGGGCGTATTGCACGAGATCAGCGTGATGCATGGGTGTCTCCTCCGTCTTGGTGTCCCGTGTCGGGGGTGAGGGCGGCGCGGAGCCTCTCCGCGGCGCCGGGGCAGAGGCGGTCGAGCACCGCCTCCGACATCGGGTCGCCCTGCGCGTCCAGCACGCTCAGCCCCCCGGGGCCGAGGATCAGGATCGCGCGGGGGGCCTTTGTAGCATGAACGGTCACCACCTGGCCAATGCCACGGGCGGAAAGCCGCGTATCCTCGAGCGCGGCAAGGGCGAAGGGGCCGTGGCGGCGGATCGGGCCGAGCTGCAGGCGCGTCATGGGATGAGCGCCCCGCGGTTGGCCCATCCGAAGCGCAAGAGCGCGCCCGCGACCCGCGCGGGCCGCAGGATCACGGTGCCCTCGGCGGCAAGCTCGAGGCAGGCGCCGGTGAACTCGGGCACGAGGTCGATCCGCGCGCCCGTCGCGCGCGCGCCCTGCAGAAGGCCGTAGACCGCGCCCGTATCGGCCGGGTCGTCGAAGCCGAAGCGGCCGCGGAGCGAAAGCCGGCGAAGGCCGATCGCCCCGAGCAGCGAGGCGACGAGCCGTCCGGTGCC
>WVSO01000173.1 GCA_015689745.1 Rhodobacterales bacterium HKCCSP123
CGGAGCCGCGCGCGCCCGCGGGGCGCGTGGCACCGGGCCAGTCGGGGATCGCGGCGGGGTCGAGGCCCAGCCGGTCGGCGAATTTCGCAAGCCGGAACTGCGGGTGATCCTCGCCATCGAGGCCGTCGCGCCGTCCCTCCAGCAGGCGCGCCCAGATCGCGGGCGGCATGTCGCGGTCGATCCCCGGCAGGATCACCGCGCCTTGCGGCAGGCGGGCGACCGCCTCCATCAGCTGCGCGGTCGCGCCGCGCGACCCGGTGGAGCCCGCCACGATCACCGGATGGGCGGGCGGCGTGGCCTGCCACTGGCGGGCCAGGGCCGCGACGATGCGGGTCTGCCGCGCCTCGCGGGTGAGGGCGGCGTCCTCCTGCAGGAAATGGGTGACGAGGTCGACGAAGCTTTGCGAGCGCTGCCAGTGGGTTGCGTGATCCTGCACGTCGAGGGCCGCGATGGTCTCCGGGGTCACCCCCTCTTCGAACATCTCGCCCATGAGGTCGGCCAGGCTGTCGGCAAGGTCGTAGAGCGCGGAGCGCGGGGCTAGGTCGGGCTGCGCGTCGAGAAGCCTGCCGATCAGCTGCACCAGTTCCAGCCGCAGCCGCAGGGGCGGGATGGCGGCGGGCAGACCCGCGAGCGTCCCCGCCTCGCCCAGCGCCGACACGGGGCGGATGCGCGGCAGGAACCCCGCGCCGCGCGCGAGATAGAGCGACCGCAAGCGACGGTCCATGCGCGCGTTGGCGACGTAAAGCTGAACGCGGGCGATGGCCTCGGGCGGCTGACCGGCAAGCATGCGGTCCAGCCCCGCGACGAGCGCCGCGCAGAAATCGCCGCCAAGCGGCGTGGCGAAGACGCGGGGGGTGTCCTGGGCCGGGAAAAGGTCAGCCATGGGCCAGCATCTCCTCGGCCTGGACGATGCCTTGAGGGTGGCCCA
This sequence comes from Rhodobacterales bacterium HKCCSP123, assembly GCA_015689745.1. Classification (GTDB taxonomy): domain Bacteria; phylum Pseudomonadota; class Alphaproteobacteria; order Rhodobacterales; family Rhodobacteraceae; genus Roseicyclus. The sequence goes on from WVSO01000173.1 coordinate 929, forward strand.
CGTCTGCCCAGCGACCGGGATAGACCGTGCCGAAGAGCCGTCCCTCGTCGATCAGCGCGGCCCATGTCTCGCGCAGCGAGAAGACGCGGGCCGGGTGCGACGCGACGGGGCCGGGCGCGATCAGCTGCGCGCCGGTGTAGACGAAGGAGCGGTCCGAGCGGTCCCATCTCAGGCGGCCCTCGGCGTCCATCGCCACGTCTCCGCCGCCCTGCCGCCCCACCGCGCGGTCGCGGGGCACCAGCAGCATGAGCGCGCCCATCCCCCCGCTCCATGCCCCGCAGAGCACCGGGATCGGCGGCGGACCGGACCAGACGGCATCGGCGTTGAGCGTGGCGACCGGATCGGTCGCCAGATGCTCCAGGGCCTGTTTCAGGCCGCCGCCCGAGTCGAGGATCTCGGGCGTTTCGAGCGACAGCGTGACGTCGGGGTGCCTTGCGCCGAGGTGGGCCGCGATCTGCCCGGCCCGGTAATGGGCGTTGACCGCGATGCGCCCGCCGCCCGCGCGCGCGGCCTCGATGGCGTGATCGAGCAGCGGGCGGCCCGCGACCTCGAGCAGGGGCTTGGGCCGGTCGGCGACAAGCTGGCCCATGCGGGTGCCGAAGCCTGCGGCAAGGATCATCACGTCAGGCGTCATGCCGCGGCCTCGGGCCAATGGGCGCTGAGCGCGCGGAGGCGCGCGACGGGCGCGTGCAGGGCGGCCAGCGCCGGATGCGCCGCGGCGCGGTCGACGAGGCGGCCCGTGCGCGGCAGGAACGCGGCATAGCGCGGCTTGCCCCCCTCGGTTGAGAGGCGGCGGAAGATGCCGAGAATGCGCAGGTTCCGGAGCAAGGAGAGGGTGGCGAGGCGGGCGGCGGCCGCGCCAGGGTCGAGCCCCTGGGTGGCGGCGAACCATCGGGTCAGCGCGCTGCGGACCGTCTCGGGCACATCGCGGCGCGGATCGTCTAGGAGCGAGGCGAGGTCGTAGCCGAGCGGCAGCGCGACGGCGTCCTGCACATCCAGCAGGCCGATGCGCGCGGGGCCCTCGCGCGCGGGCAGCCAGATCAGGTTGTCGGCGTGGTAGTCGCGGAGCGCCAGAACGGGCGGACCCCCGGCGTGCCGGGCCAGCGCCTCGGCCATCAGCGCGGGAAGCGCGGCGATGGCCGG
>WVSO01000174.1 GCA_015689745.1 Rhodobacterales bacterium HKCCSP123
CGGGGTCACCGAGCAACAGATCCGCGACGCAACCGAGGCCACCATTGTCTGACGCCCGCGCGCCCGAGGGCGCGCTGACACTTCAGACCGTGCCGATGCCGGGCGACACCAACTCGGGTGGTGACGTCTTCGGTGGCTGGGTCGTCAGCCAGATGGACATCGCGGCCGGGATCACCGCGATCGACCGGGCCAAGGGGCGCTGCGCGACGGTGGCGATCGAGGCGCTGAGGTTCCACGCGCCGGTTCTCGTCGGTGACCTCTTCTCGGTCTACACGGCGATCACGAAGACGGGGCGCACCTCGATTACCATGCATGTCGAAGCCTGGGTGCGCCGCCAGCGCACCGGGGAGCGGATGCTGGTGACCGAGGGCGACTTCACCTTCGTCGCCATCGCGGAGTCAGGCGTGACACGCCCCCTGCCGGCGGAGTCGGCCTCATGAGCGGGATCACGCGCGAGGTTACCGGCTCGAAAGGGCGCTATGTGCTTCGCGACGGGGAGGCCGAGGCCGAGCTGACCTATTCGATCCTGTCGCCCAGCCACGTCATCGCCGATCACACCGGTGTGCCGGATGCGATGCGAGGGACAGGGGCGGGCAAACGCCTGGTCGAACGGCTGGTCGCGGATGCACGGGCGGAAGGCGTGAAGATCACGCCGCTTTGTCCCTTCGTCCGGGCCCAGACCGCGCGGCATCCCGAATGGGCGGATGTCCTTGCCTGACGACGGGGACTAGTTCACCGCGATCGGCATGAAGACGCATCCATCCGACACGAGCTCGGGCGGGGTGCGGCAGAGCGTGCGGGCCATCATCCAGGTCGCCAGCACCTTCGGCACGTAGTCGCGTGTCTCGGCAAAGGGCGGCACGCCGCCCGCGTTTCTCACCGCGCCCTCGCCGGCGTTGTAGCCCGCCAGCGCCAGAAGCGGGTCGCCGCCGAACTCACCCAAGAGCCAATCGAGATAGGCCACTCCGCCCGCGATGTTCTGGGCCGGATCGAAGGGATCGCTCACGCCGAAGCGGTCGGCGGTCGCCGGGATCAGTTGCATCAGCCCCTGCGCGCCCGCGGAGCTGACGGCCTCGGGCCGTCCGGCGGATTCCACGGCCATCACCGCCAGAACCATCGCGGGCGAAACGCCCGTGCCGACGCTGGCCATGAGGATGTCCGTGCCATGCGCCGTGACGATGTCGTGCAGCGTGGACAGGCGCGGTACGCGCAGGTCGGCCGCTTCGGGGGCCGCGGCGATGTGGTCCTGCGCCCGGAAGAAGCGGGACGGATCGGCAGGAAGGCTCGGCGGAACGCTCGCCCAGAACCATGATGCCGTCCCGGTATCGGTTGGCGCGGGGGCCGATGCGACCGGGGCATCCGTGGCCTCGGCCGCCGCGAGCTCCGCCGGGGGCGTGGTGTTCCATGCGTGTTCCTCGGCGGTGATCTGGATGGTGATGCGCGGCCCCGTATGGCCGGGCGCCGGCACGGCCACGCGCCGGATGCCGCCCTGGGCGGACGGGGTGGCCAGGTCCTGTGCCGTGCCCAAGACCGGACTCGCGCAGCAGATGATGATCGCGCCCAAGCGCAAGTAGTGGTGTCGCATGACCTGCCCGTCGCCTCGATGCTGCCCGGCGCCCCCTGTTAACCGGGGATCGCCCTTGTTTTGCAGACGCATAGCACAAGTCAGCCCGGCGATCTGCCCCCAAAGAACCGCATACAAATCGAAAAATCATCCCGTGATGGCCCAATTCACGCCCTTATCGGAGGGGAAAACATGCTCATCCGAGCCGGACAGGAACACAGACCCCGGCGAGGCGAATGCAGAAAGTAAACCTGGAGAGCTGAACAATGACCGCACTTATCAAGACCTTCGCCAAGTCCGAATCCGG
>WVSO01000175.1 GCA_015689745.1 Rhodobacterales bacterium HKCCSP123
CTGCGGCGTCAGTCCTGCGGACTGGAGGGCTTCGAGGCGGGCGTAGGCGCCGTCGGCGGCCATCAGTTCGGCGTGGCTGCCCATCTCGATGACGCGGCCGCGGTCGAGGACGATGATCCGGTCCGCGTCGCGGATCGTGGAGAGCCGGTGCGCGATCACCAGCGTCGTGCGCCCCTCCGACAGCCGCTCTAGCGCGGCCTGCACCAGCAACTCGGATTGCGCGTCCAGCGCCGAGGTCGGCTCGTCCAGCAGCAGGATCGGCGCCGCCTTCAGCATCGCCCGCGCGATCGCGACCCGCTGGCGCTGCCCCCCCGACAGCGCCGAGCCGCGCGGGCCCACCCCCGTCTCCAGGCCCAGCGGCAGCGCGTCGGCGAACTCGGTCACCGAGGCGGCCTCGGCCGCCGCGCGCACCTCCGCGGGGCTCGCGTCGAGGCGGCCCAGCCGGATGTTCCCGGCGATGGTCGTGTCGAAGAGCGCCGTCTCCTGCCCCACCACCGCGATCGCGTCGCGCAGCCCCTCGAGCGACAGCGCCGTCACCGGGGTGCCGCCGATGCTGACCGTGCCCCCCTCGGCATCCACCAGCCGCGTGAGCAGGCCGAACACCGTCGTCTTGCCCGCCCCCGAGGGGCCGACGATCGCCGTGGTCCGCCCCGCCTCGGCGGTGAAGCTCAGGCCCTGCAGCACCGGCGTGCCGCCGTAGCCGAAGCGCACCTCCTCGAAGCGGATCTCGCCCGGCGTCACCGGCCGCGGCCGCGCGGGCGGCAGGATGGTGGGCCGCGCCTCGAGCACCGCGTAGAGCCGGTCGAGCGAGGCGACGCCGGCCTGCACCTGGCCCGCCACCCCCGACAGCCGCCGCAACGGGTCGAAGATCAGCGCGAGCGCGGTGAAGAAGGACATGAACTCGCCCACCGTCTTCTCGCCCGCGATGATCTGCGCGCCGCCGTAGTAGAGCACCGCCGCAAAGCCCAGCGCCGCGATCACGTCGATCATCGCGGGGTTGGCGGCCAGCCCCCGCTGCGACCGGATCGAGTGGCGCAGGAAGCCGCCCACCTCCGCGCCGAAGCGCGCGGTCTCGAAGCCCTCCAGCCGGTTCAGCTTGATCGACTGGATGCCGTGGAAGATCTCGTCGAGCTGCGTGGCCAGCCGCGCCGCCGCCTCGCGGCTCGCCCCCGTGGTGCGGCGGATGTAGCGCTGCAGCGCCACGATCGGCAGCACGAGAAGCGGCAGGCCCACGAGCGCCATCAGCGTCCAGAGCCAGTCGTTGAGGAACATCACCCCGAGAAGCGACAGGAAGGTGATCGTGTCGCGCCCCAGCGACATCACCACGTCCGAGGCCAGCTGCTTCAGCGCCTGGGTGTCGCCGCGCACCCGCTCGATCAGCGCGCCGGGCGCGTTGTCGCGGAAATAGCCCAGGTCGAGCGACAGAAGATGCGTCACCAGCCGCCGCTGCAGCGTGGCCGCGACCTCCAGCCCGATGGTCACCATGATCACCCGCTGCGCGAAGCCCGCCGCGGCGCGCAGGATGAAGACGAGCGAGATCGCCAGCGCCACCCAGCCCACCCCGCCCAGGCTGCCCGCGGCGAAAAGATCGTCGAAGAGCGGCTGGATCAGGTAGGCCACACCCCCCAGCGCCGCCCCCTCGATCGTCATCAGAAGGCCCGCAAGCACGAGCCGCGGCCAGTAGCCCCGAACATGCTCGCGCCAGAGCCGCCCCAGCAACTGACGCGCCGGAACGCCGCCCTCGGGCATCGGGTCGGAAATGTCGGACAGCTTCGGCAGGGGAACCGCTCCGGCGGCTGGCAGGGCAAGGCAGTCGGTGAACACCCGA
>WVSO01000176.1 GCA_015689745.1 Rhodobacterales bacterium HKCCSP123
TTTGGCCCAGGTCCGCGCGGCGGCCGAGGCCCGGGGCCTCGAGGTGGCCGCCGTCAGCCCGGCCGAGATCCTCGCGCTCCGCGGCCTGGCCGAGGCGGGCGACAGCGCCACGCTGCCGCGGCCCGAGACGCTCCTGGCGGATGCCGAGCCGCTGCTCGCCGGTTTCATCGAGATGCGACAGGCCGAGGGCCGCGCGCTGGCGGGGTTGCTCGCGGTCCAGATCGACCGGATCGAGGCACTGGTCGCCGAGGCCGACAGCGCCGCCGCGGCCCGCGCCGAACCGCAGGCCGCGCGCCTGCGCGCCGCGGTCGGGACCCTGCTCGATGCGACCGAGATCGACGAGGCCCGCCTTGCGCAGGAGGTTGCGCTGCTCGCCGTGAAGACCGACGTGACCGAGGAGATCGACCGCCTGCGCGCCCATGTGACGGCCGCACGCGACCTGCTGGCCGCCGGCGGTCCCGTCGGGCGCAAGCTCGATTTCCTGATGCAGGAGTTCAACCGCGAGGCCAACACGCTCTGCTCCAAGTCGCAGGATGCACGGCTCACGGCCATCGGGCTTGACCTCAAACTGGCCGTCGACCAGACCCGCGAGCAGGTCCAGAACGTGGAGTGAGCATGGCCCAAGCTCCCACAGTACCCCGCCGGGGTCTCCTGATCATCCTCTCCTCGCCCTCGGGCGCGGGCAAGTCGACGCTGGCGCGGCGGCTGATGGCGTGGGACCCCTCGCTCAGCTTCTCGGTCTCGGCCACGACACGCCCGCCGCGGCCCGGCGAGGTCGATGGCGAGCACTACCATTTCCTCGACGAGGCGCGCTTCAAGTCGATGGTCGCCGATGGCGCGATGCTGGAACATGCCCATGTCTTCGGCAATTTCTACGGCTCGCCCATGGCGCCCGTGGCCGAGGCGATCGACGCCGGCCGCGACGTGCTCTTCGACATCGACTGGCAGGGCGCGCAGCAGATCCGCAACTCGGCGCTCGGGCGTCACACCCTTTCGATCTTCATCCTGCCGCCCTCGATCCCCGAACTGAAGCGCCGGCTCGAGACCCGCGGACAGGACGGGCCCGAGGTGATCGCCAAGCGCATGCAGAAAAGCTGGGACGAGATCAGCCATTGGGACGGATACGACTACGTGCTCGTCAACGACGATCTGGACGCCAGTTTCGAACGGCTGAAGACCATCGTCACCGCCGAACGGCTGCGCCGCGAGCAGCAACCCGGTCTGGCCGGCCACGTGCGGCGGCTTCACGACGAATTCCTGGAGGAACAGGCATGATCTACGCGCTCGACGGCATCGCCCCCGTGATCGACCCCGACACCTGGGTCGCGCCGGACGCCAACTTGATCGGGCGCGTCGTGCTCGGGGCAGGTGCAAGCGTCTGGTTCGGCGCGACGCTCAGGGGCGACAACGAGGAAATCCGCGTCGGCGAAGGCTCGAACGTGCAGGAGAACTGCGTCTTCCACACCGACATGGGCTATCCGCTGACGATCGGGCGGAACTGCACCATCGGCCACAAGGCGATGCTGCACGGCTGCACCATCGGCGATGGGTCGCTGGTGGGGATGGGGGCCACGATCCTGAACGGCGCGGTGATCGGCGCGGGCTGCCTGATCGGCGCGGGCGCGCTGGTGCCCGAGGGCAAGGTCATCCCCGATGGCGCGCTGGTGATGGGGATGCCCGGCAAGGTCGTGCGCGAGCTTGACGCCGAGGCGCAGGCGGACCTTCCGCACGGCGTCTTCACGAGTGAAGGGCGGGACCGGCAGTCTCGGCG
>WVSO01000177.1 GCA_015689745.1 Rhodobacterales bacterium HKCCSP123
AGACCGCCGCGCGGTCCCGCTGCGCAGCGCGCTGGCCCGCGAACTGGCCGCGCGCCCGTTCCTCGATGCGGCCTATCCGCCCGTCGCCGAGGCGCTGGACCCGGCCGATACGACGATCGTCTGCCGGTGCGAAGAGGTCACGGCCGGCACGATCCGCGGCCATGCGAGGCTGGGATGCCTCGGGCCGAACCAGGCCAAGGCCTTCGGCCGTGCCGGCATGGGGCCGTGCCAGGGGCGCTATTGCGGTCTCACCGTGACGTCGCTTCTGGCGGGTGCGAACGGGCGCACCCCGGACGAGACCGGATACTACCGCATCCGTCCGCCCCTGAAGCCGGTGACCCTTGGCGAACTGGCAGCAATGGAGGATACCGCCCCGGACACCGCGGAACAGGAGACTGCGACATGATCGAACGGATCGACACCGGCCAACGCATGAGCAAGATCGTCAAGCACAACGGCGTGGCCTATCTCTGCGGGCAGGTCGGTGACGGCGCGACCGTGGCCGAGCAGACCCGCGATTGCCTCGGCCGGGTCGAGGCGCTGCTGGAAAAGGCCGGATCGTCGCCGGACCGGATCTTGCAGGCGGTGATCTGGCTGGCCGACATGGCCGATTTCGCCGAGATGAACGCGGTCTGGGATGCCTGGGTGCCCGAGGGCCACGCGCCCGCCCGTGCCTGCGGCGAGGCGAAACTGGCCCGGCCCGACCTCAGGGTGGAGATCATCGTCACGGCGGCCTGCTAGGCGCAGGGGCCGTGGGACATCCTGCTGCGCCGGAGGCGCTGGCGGGACGACGGATGATCGGGCAATCCCGCGCCTTCCGTGACGGTCGAACCGTCGCGGCCCGGATTTCCGGATGACCAGGCCGGGGCCGCGGTGACGTCGGACCCGGCACCCGGCCCAACTCGTTCCGCCCGGACAGGCGTCGCGCCGGGGCGTGTCGCATCGCGCCGGCGGCATCACCCGTTTGCCGGGTCATGCGAGCCGGAGGCGATCCATCCCTGTCCGCGCCATGACGGGGCCGACGCCGTCCGTGACGGCGTCCATCGGCCAGGTGACCAGCAGGATCGCGCAGCCCCGGACCTCGTCGGCCTTCAGCCTTGCCGGCAAGCCCGACAGCGTCGTCGACAGCAGCCGCTGGGAGGGTTTCGAGACATCGACGCAGACCTCCACCGGCGATGTCTCCGGCATACCCCGCGCCTTCAGCGCGGCGCAGATCCGGTCGGCCTGGCGCGCGCCCATGTAGATGGCCGTGGTCGTTCCGGGGCCGGAGAAACGGGTGCAGTCGGGCAGCGGGTCCTCGGCCCGTCCGGTGCCGGTCGACAGCACCAGCGTGTCCGATACACCCCGTTCCGTCAGGCTGTGGCCGAGCGCCGCCCCCGCCGCCGAGGCCGCGGTGACACCGGGCACGATCTCGACGGGAATGCCGGCCGCGCGCGCCGCGCCGATCTCTTCGCCCGCACGCCCGAAGATGCCGGGATCGCCGGATTTCAGGCGCACCACCCGGCGCCCTTTCCGGGCCTCGGCCACGATCACCGCGTTGATCCGCGCCTGCGGCCAGGCATGTGCGCCCACATGCTTGCCGACGAACACCCGCTCGGCATCGCGCCGCGCCAGCTCCAGAACGTCTTCGTCGACCAGCCGGTCGTAGAAGATCACGTCGGCCTCCTGCAGCCGTTCGACCGCGCGCAGGGTCAGCAGGTCGCGCGCGCCCGGTCCGGCACCCACCAGCGCGATGGAGCCGCCCGCCCCGGTCTCCGGCGCGCC
>WVSO01000178.1 GCA_015689745.1 Rhodobacterales bacterium HKCCSP123
AGGGGCCCCGCCGCCGACAGGATCGGCGCGAAGCGCGCGTCGCGCGCCACCAGCACCGCCGCGCCGTCGCGCAGGTCGGCCTCGGTCTCGATCCGCTCCGGCACGCGCAAGGGCCCCCTCCTTCACCTTTCCCCAAATACGCAGGCCCCGCATCGGCCACCGGGCCGCGACGCCCGGGCCTCTGGACGGCCCACGGGAAACGGGATAGCCGAGGCGCATGACCGACACGACCCCCGACATCGCCATGACCCAGGACGACCGGCGCGCGCGCCGCAACGTCGCCGTGCTGGTCATGGCGCAGGCCATTCTCGGCAGCCAGATGCCGATGATCTTCGTCATCGGGGGGCTTGCCGGCCTGATGATCGCGCCGAACCCCGCGCTGGCCACGCTGTCGGTTTCGCTCATCGTCTTCGGCTCGATGACCACGGCGCCCTGGCTGTCGGCGGTCATGCAGCGCTTCGGGCGGCGCGCGGGCTTCCTGATCGGAACGCTTGCAGGCGCGGTCGGGGCGGCGGTCGCGGGCTACGGCCTCTGGATCGATGCCTTCGCGGTGTTCCTCCTGGGCTCCTACATCACCGGCATCTACATGTCGGCGCAGGGCTTCTACCGCTTTGCCGCGGCCGACACCGCGTCCGAGACCTTCCGGCCCAAGGCGATCTCCTACGTCATGGCGGGCGGGCTTCTCTCGGCGCTGATCGGCCCGCAGCTCGTGAAGGTCACGACCGACGCGACCGTGGTGCCCTTCGTCGGGACCTATGCCTTCGTCGTTCTCATCAACGTCGCGGGCTCGATCCTCTTCGCCTTCCTTGACGTGCCGAGACCGCCCGCGCCCCGGCCCGGCGACGCCACGGGCCGCACGAGGGCCGAGCTGCTGCGCGACCCGAAGATCGTGGTCGCGATCATCTGCGGCATGGTTTCCTACGCGCTGATGAACCTGATGATGACCTCGACGCCGCTCGCCGTCGTCGGCTGCGGCTTCACCACCGGGAACGCCGCCGATGTCGTCTCGGCCCATGTCATCGCGATGTTCGCGCCGAGCTTCGTCACCGGCCACCTGATCGCGCGCTTCGGCACCATGAAGATCGTGGCGACGGGCCTGTTCCTGCTGGCCTGCGCGGGGGGCGTGGCGCTGACCGGCGTGGAACTCTACCAGTTCTTCTGGGCTCTCGTGCTCCTGGGCGTCGGCTGGAACTTCGGCTTCATCGGGGCCACGACCATGCTGACCCAGGCCCACGCACCGGAGGAGCGGGGCCGCGTGCAGGGCATGAACGATTTCCTCGTCTTCGGCTGCGTGACCTTCGCCTCGCTCTCCTCGGGTCTGATGATGAGCCTCGGGGAAGACGTGCAGGCGGGATGGACGGCGGTGAACCTCGCCATGCTGCCCTTCCTGGCGCTGGCGGGCGGCGCGCTGATCTGGCTCGCGCTGCGGCCCCGGGACGCCTACGCCTGACGCCTACGCCGAGCCGTTACCACCGCCCCGTCAGCGCCACCCGCGCGAGGCGCAGCCGCGCG
>WVSO01000179.1 GCA_015689745.1 Rhodobacterales bacterium HKCCSP123
CGCGACCCGCGCCGCTCTGGCCGAGCTGCTCGACGCCGAGGGCGGCGAGCGCGCCCTGCCGCTGGTGGCGCAGGCCGAGGCGGCGATGCACCTGCCGATCTTCGTGCGCAGCTACACCGATTTCTACGCCTCGCGCGATCACGCGACCAATGTCGGGACCATGTTCCGCGGCCCCGAGAACGCCCTGCCGCCCAACTGGCTGCACATGCCCATCGGCTACAACGGGCGCGCCTCGACGGTGGTGGTCTCCGGCACGCCGATCCGGCGCCCCCTCGGGCAGCTGAAGGGGCCGGACGATCCCGCGCCGCGGCTCGGGCCCTCGGCACGGCTCGACATCGAGCTGGAACTGGGGGCCATCCTGGGCACGGGCAACGCCATGGGCCGGCCCGTCACCACGGCCGAGGCCTGGGAGATGATCTTCGGCTTCGTGCTCCTGAACGACTGGTCCGCGCGCGACATCCAGGTCTGGGAATACCAGCCGCTCGGGCCCTTCCAGTCCAAGGCCTTCGGCACCACCATAAGCCCCTGGATTGTCACCCGCGAGGCGCTGGCGCCTTTCCTCGTGAGCGCACCCGCGCCCGAGCTGCCGCTCCTGCCCTACCTGCAAGAGGATGCGCCGCATGGCATCGACCTGCGGCTCGAGGTGGCGCTTGCGCCCGGGGGGCGGGGGCCCGCCACGATCAGCCGGACGAACGCCCGCCACCTCTCCTATTCCGCCGCCCAGCAACTCGCGCATCACGCGTTGTCGGGCTGCGCGATGGAGACGGGCGACCTGATCGGCTCCGGCACGATCTCGGGACCCGAGCCCGAGAGCCGCGGCTCGCTGCTGGAGCTGACCTGGAACGGGCGCGATCCGCTGCGGCTCTGCGGTGTCGAGCGGAGCTTCCTCGAGGATGGCGACAGCGTGAGCCTGCGCGGCTGGTGCGAGGGCGCGTATCGCCTCGGCTTCGGCAGCTGCGAGGGCACAATCCTGCCCGCGCCCGCCGCGCCGTGACCCGCGATGCCTGGCGCGCGTTCCCCGGCGCACCGGCCCCGGGGACGGTGGTCTGCCCCGCCTCCGGGGTTCCCCGCACCGGCGTGCGCAGCGTCGATCTCGACGGCTTCCCCCTGCTGCTCGTGGCAAGCCGCGCGGGGCTGCGTGCCTATGTGAACGCTTGCCCGCACCAGGACCTCCCGCTCGACTGGCGGTCGCCGCGCATCCTGTCGGGCGACGGCGGGACGCTGCGCTGCTCGAACCACGGTGCGGGGTTCGACGCCTGCACCGGCGCGGGCATCGACGGGCTGGGGCAGGGCTGCGCGCTCGACCCCGTGCCAGTCTCGCTCAGGGACGGGCGGCTCGTGATCGGCTGATCTTGCCCCTGTCCCCTCACATCAGGAGGAAGACGGAGATGGAGGGGAAGGCGACGA
>WVSO01000018.1 GCA_015689745.1 Rhodobacterales bacterium HKCCSP123
GAGCGCCGCCACGGCCTCGGGCGTGCCCTCGACCAGCGGCACACGGCCCGCGGCTTCGAGCGCGGGAATGGCGCGCAGGAAGCTGGCCAGCCCCATCGCCCAGCCCGCATCGGCCAGCACCGACTCGGCCTCTTGCGCTGCGCCAAGCGCCCGGCCCGCGACCGTGACAAGCCGCCCCGAGGTGTCGGCGATATGGGCGTCGAACGCCGCCCGATCCTCGAAGGGCTCCTTGTAGATGTCCCAGGCCCGCGCCGCGACCAGCGGGTCGAGCAGGCCCACCACATCCGCAGGGATCGCCTCGGAGAGCGGCACGGCCACCTCATGCGCTCGGGGCGGCCTGCCCGCGGCCAGTTCCTCGACCACGTCGCGCCAGAATTGCAGCCGCATCTCGGCGATCAGCGGCTCCTCGGTCACCCAGGGGGCGCGGCTGACCTCGATGTTGAAGGCGTAGAGCGGAAAGAGCACGCGCCGCGCCGCGACGGGCGCGGCCATGGTCGCGCGGAAGCGGTCGGGATCGCCGCGGGCGACGAGATCGGCGCAGGCCTGGAGGCTCATGACGCGTCCGGCACCAGGCGCACCACGGACAGAAGATACCCCGTCTCGGCCCGGTGTGCGCGCCAGGCCGCGATCTCGGCCTCGTGCGCCTCGATCACCGCGAGCAGCCCCGGGTCCGCGCCCCGGCGCAGCTTGGCGAGCCGGTCCTCCATCGGCCGGAAGTAGCTCTCCCAGGCGATGTCCGAGATGACCCGCGTCGCCACCGTCTCGAACCCCGCCGCCCGGACCTGTGCGGCGATGCCCTGCGCATCGGTCAGGCGTTCGTACCCCTCCCAGAAGGCGATGGCGCCGTCGGAGGGGGTGTCGGTGAAGAGGCACGGCTCGGAAAAGGCGATGGCCCCGCCCTCGGCCAGTGCTGCGCGCCAGGCGGTCAGCGCCGCCTCGATGCCCACGAAATAGACCGCGCCCGCCGACCAGATGAAATCGAAGGGGCCCGTGGGCGACAGGTAGTCGCCGGTCAGAAGCGTGACGCGCGCGTCCTTGCCCCAGCGGGCGCGCGCCGCCTCGATGAAGGGGGCGTGCTTGTCGATCGCCGTCACATGGCCCCGCGCGGCCACGCGCAGAAGCGCGCCGAGGTCACCACCGGGGCCGCAAGCCGCATCGAGGATGCGCGCGCGCGACGTCAGCCCAGCGACTTCGGCCGCCCAGGCCACGTCCGCCGTCTCGCCCGGCCCTTCGCGCGGCAGGTCGGCATGGACGGTGAAGAACGCCTCCGGGTCCCAGCCGCTCATGACGGCGGCGCCCCGTCGCGCACCAGTTTCCAGGTGATCGCGTCGAGCAGCGCCTCGAAGCTCGCGTCCACGATGTTGGCCGAGACCCCCACCGTGGACCAGCGCCGCCCCGAGGCATCCTCGCTGTCGATGATGACGCGGGTCACGGCCTCGGTGCCTCCTTGCGTGATGCGCACCTTGAAGTCGACGAGGCGGATGTCGTCGATGTAGCTCTGGTAGGGCCCGAGGTCCTTGGCCAGCGCCTTGGATAGCGCATTGACCGGCCCGCGGTCCGTGCCCAGCTCGTCCATGCTCTCGCTGACCGAAAGCATCTTCTCTTCGCCGATCTTCACCACCACCACGGCCTCGGACAGGCTGACCATGCGGTCATACTTGTTCTTGCGGCGCTCGACGGTGACCTTGTAGCGCTTCACCTCGAAGAAGCGCGGCAAAAGCCCGAGCGCGCGCCGCGCGATCAGCTCGAAACTCGCCTGCGCGGTGTCGTAGGAATAGCCCTGGTCCTCGCGCGCCTTGATCTCGTCGAGGATCGCGGGCAGCGCGGGGTTGTCCTTCTCCACCTCGATCCCGGCCTCGGCCAGGCGGCGGCGCAGGTTCGACTGCCCCGCCTGGTTCGACATCGGGATGATGCGCGCATTGCCCACCAGCGCGGGGTCGATGTGCTCGTAGGTGGCCGGGTTCTTGAGGATGGCCGAGGCATGGAGCCCCGCCTTGTGCGCGAAGGCCGAGGCGCCGACATAGGGCGCCTGCCGGTGCGGCACCCGGTTCAGGATCTCGTCGAGCATGCGCGAGACCCGTGTCAGGCCGCGCAGCGCGTCGGTCGTGACGCCGGTCTCGAAGCGGCTGGCGTAGGGTTCCTTGAGCAGGAGCGTCGGGATCAGCGTGGTGAGGTTGGCGTTGCCGCAGCGTTCGCCCAGCCCGTTCAGCGTGCCCTGGATCTGCCGCGCGCCGGCCAGGACGGCGGCAAGACTGCCCGCCACGGCGGTTTCGGTGTCGTTATGGGTGTGGATGCCCAGACGCTCGCCGGGGATGCCCGCGGCGATCACGGCGGCTGTGATCTCGCCGATCTCCACGGGCAGCGTGCCGCCATTGGTATCGCAGAGCACGACCCAGCGCGCACCCGCGTCGAGGGCCGCCTTCAGGCAGTCGAGCGCGTAGCCGGGATTGGCCTTCCAGCCGTCGAAGAAATGCTCGGCGTCAAAGAGCGCCTCGCGGCCCTGCGCGACGCAATGGGCGATGCTGGCGCGGATGTTCTCGAGGTTTTCCCCGAGCGTGATGCCGAGCGCGTCGGTGACGTGGAAATCATGGCTCTTGCCGACAAGGCAGACCGCCGGCGTCCCTGCGTTCAGCACGGCGGCGAGCACGTCGTCGTTCTCGGCGGACCGCCCCGCGCGCTTGGTCATGCCGAAGGCGGTCATGGTGGCGCGGGTGCTGGGGGCGGCCTCGAAAAACGCGCTGTCGGTCGGGTTCGCGCCGGGCCAGCCACCTTCGATATGGTCGAGGCCGAGCGCGTCGAGCGCCTGTGCGATGCGGTGTTTCTCGGGCGTGGAGAACTGCACGCCCTGCGTCTGCTGCCCGTCGCGCAGCGTCGTGTCGTAGAGGTAGAGGCGGTCGCGGGCGGTCACAGGAGGCCCTCCAGCTTGGAGGGGTCGAAGTTTGTGGTTGGCACAAGGTCTACGCCGTCCTTGGACATGCGCACCTCCACACCCGCGGCGGTGAGGGCGGATTTGAGGGCATCGACAGCGGTGAAGTCCTTGGTTTGGATGGCTGCATCCCGCGCATCTGAAAGTGCAGCAGCATAGTTGGAAAGGTCTAGACCACGGAGTTCGTTGATCCGTTGCTCGAGGCCCTCCCATGAATAGAACCCCATGAACACCAACGATGTCGCCAAGGCGTCCGCGTCAGGTAGATCGCGCAAGCGCCGGAGACGTTCGCGAGCGAGGTGGGTGTTAAGATCGGCGGCCAGAGCCGCGACAATCTCCGCATCGGGTTCAAGCTGTTTGGCTCTGCTAAGGTCACCAAACGCGGCAATGGTTTCAAGGCAGCCGAAGAGAAACAACTCCGCCTCCAGTCGTTTCTCCGCCGTCCAATCCATCGTCTTGGAATAGTGCGTTCCGAGGAACACGAACCGGATTTCTTCTCCGCGGACGCCTCTATTCAGCAGATCCCGCACGGTAAAGAAATTGCCCAATGACTTGGACATCTTCTTCCCCTCGACCTGCAACATCTCGTTGTGCAGCCAGATCTGCGCCATCCGCTCCGTCCCGTTGGCGCAGCAGCTCTGGGCGATCTCGTTCTCGTGGTGCGGGAACATCAGGTCGTTGCCGCCGCCATGGATGTCGAAGACGTCGCCCAACAGCGCCCTGGACATGGCCGAGCACTCGATGTGCCAGCCGGGGCGCCCGCGGCCCCAGGGGCTGTCCCACCCCGGCAGATCGTCCGAGGACGGCTTCCACAGCACGAAATCCATCGGGTCTTCCTTGAAGGGAGCGACCTCGACCCTTGCGCCCGCGATCATGTCGTCAACCGACCTGCCCGACAGCCTGCCATAGGCTTCGAAGGAGCGGACCCGGAACAGCACATGGCCCTCCCGTTCATAGGCGTGATCCTCGGCGATCAGCGTCTCGATCATCGCGACCATCTCGGCGATGTACCCGGTCGCACGCGGCTCATGGGTCGGGCGCAGGTTGCCGAGCGCATCCATGTCGGCGTGATACCAGCCGATCGTCTCCTCGGTGCGCTCGGCGATCAGCTCCTCCAGCGTGCCGGGCGCGCCCGCCTCCTTGCGCGCCAAGGCGGCCGCGTTGATCTTGTCGTCCACGTCGGTGAAGTTGCGCACGTAGACGGGCGGCGCCCAGCCGTTTTCCGGCGAGACATGGCGCAACAGCCGGTACAGCACGTCGAACAGGATCGAGGGCCGCGCGTTGCCCAGGTGCGCGCGGTCATAGACCGTGGGACCGCACAGATACATGCGCACGCCCTTGGCAGGATCGAGCGGCGTCAGCGTCTCGACCTTGCGGCTCCGGGTGTTGCGCAGGCGAATCTCAACCATGGGGCAAGCCTTCTTCACGGACCGACGACCGGCGCCGGGGGCCTATCAGCTTGCGGGTGCGTTGAAAACCACGAGATGACCGGGCCGGCGACGGGACCGTCAGCGGCCAATACAGGTGAACGGGATCTCGGTGATCGCGCGGGTCATGCCTGCACCGTGCACGTCAGGCGCGAAAATCGCAAGCCTCCCCTTTGACAGGATCGCCGGCATACCGTTGTATATGAAAACAATGCAGCATGAATTCGTCGATCGCCATTGTCGAAGCCTGCCGCGCGCGGAACGCGACCAGCCCTTCGGCCCCGACACCGTTGTCTGGAAGGTCAACGGCCACATGTTCGCATTCTATACCGAGCATGGCGAGGGCCTGTCGCTGCGCACCTCGAACCTGACGCGCGCGCTGGCCGTGGTGCGCAAGAGCCGCCCCGTCTCGGCCCCCTACCAGACCGGCCGCGACTGGGTCGTCCTTCCATGGGAGACCTCGCCCGAAGAGCTGCGCCTGAGGCTGATCGAGAGCTACAACCTCGTCCGGCGCGACTGGCCCTCGGGCGACGGCGAGAGCTGACTTGCGCCCCGGCGGCCGGCGTGGCTTGGTGCGCCCGATGCCCTGACAGCCCAGACCGGAGGTCCGCACATGCCCGCCCCCTCGACCCGCATCGCCACCCTGACGGGCACCGAGGGCGACGGCTGGGAGATCTTCTACCGCGCGCGCGCCATGAAGGCGGCGGGCGAGCCGGTGCTGGAACTGACCATCGGCGAGCATGACATCGGCACCGCCCCCGCGATCCTCGACGAGATGCACCGCGCCGCGCGCGCGGGGCACACGGGCTATGCCGCCGTGCCGGGCATCAGGCCGCTGCGCGAGGCCGTCGCCGCACGGCTGGGCGCGCAGCACGGGCGGGCCTATGGCCCCGAGAACATCCTGATCGTGCCCGGTGGGCAGGCGGGGCTTTTCGCCGCCCATCACGCCGCCTGCGACGAGGGGGACCGCGCGCTTCTGATCGACCCCTATTACGCCACCTACCCCGGCACGATCCGTGCCGTGGGCGCGGTGCCGGTCCCCGTCCCGGCCCTGCCCGAGGCGGGCTTTCAGCCCGATCTTGCTGCGCTCTCCAAGGCCGCCGTCGGCGCGCGGTCGCTCCTGGTCAATTCGCCCAACAACCCCACCGGCGCGGTCTATTCCGACGAAAGCCTCGAGGGGATCGCCCGCATCGCGCGGGAGGCCGATCTCTGGGTCATCTCGGACGAGGTCTATGACACCCAGGTCTGGGCCGGGCGGCACCGCCCGATGGCGAGCCTGGCCGGGATGGAGGGGCGCGTGCTGACGGTCGGATCGCTCTCGAAGAGCCACGCGATGACCGGCAGCCGCCTCGGCTGGGTCGCCGGCCCGGCCGAGGTGGTGGCGCAGCTCGTCACGCTGGCCACCCACACGACCTATGGCGTGCCGGGCTACATCCAGGAGGCCGGGCTTTTCGCGCTCTCGCAAGGCGCGGAGGCCGAGGCGGCGGTCGCGGCCCCCTTCCGGCGGCGTCGGCAGATCCTGCTCGACCGCATCGCGGGGCATGCCGGCTTGCGCGCCGTGCCGCCCGATGGCGCGATGTACGTGATGCTCGACGTGCGGGCCACGGGGCTTGGCGGTGACGGCTTCGCCGCCCGCCTGCTCGAGGAGGAGCGCGTCGCGGTGATGCCCGGCGAAAGCTTCGGAACGGCGGCGGCCGGCCATGTGCGCGTCGCGCTCACCCTGCCCGATGACGCGTTCGCGCAAGCCATCGACCGGCTCGTCGCCTGCGCCGAGCGTCTTGCGGGCGCGTCCGGGCGACAGGCCGCCAGCGGCGGCTGACGGCTCGGTCTATGCCCCGAGGGCTGCGGCCGCGCGGGCCAGCGCCTCTATCCCGGCCCAGTCGCCCGCGGCGACCAGGTCCGACGGGGCGACCCAGGAGCCGCCCGCGCAGATCACGTTCGGAAGCGACAGGTAGCTCATGGCATTGGCCGGGCTGACCCCGCCCGTGGGACAGAACGAGACCTGCGGGATGGGCGCGCCGATGGCTTTCAGCGCGGCCGCGCCGCCCGCGGCCTCGGCGGGGAAGAACTTGAGCATGTCATAGCCCTGCTCGAAGAGCGTCATCACCTCGGTCGCGGTCGCGGCCCCCGGCAGAAGCGGCAGTTCCTCGGCGATGCAGGCCTCGATCAGGCGCGGCGTCGCTCCGGGAGAGACCCCGAACACCGCGCCCGCGGCCTTGGCCGCGCGCACGTCCTCAGGCGTCAGAAGCGTCCCCGCGCCGACGATGCCGCCCGTCACATCGGCCATGGCGCGGATCGCGTCGAGGGCGGCGGGGGTGCGCAGCGTGACCTCGAGCGCGGGCAGACCGCCCGCGACCAGCGCCTCGGCCAGCGGCGCTGCCCGCGCGGCGTCCCCGATCACGAGAACGGGGATGATCGGGGCGCGCCCGGCGATCGCGCGGGTGGCTTCGGACTGGGCCATTGGGGTCATGTTGTGCGTCCTGGCTGGCGTGGTTTGCGTATTTTCGGAAAGGTGAAGGGGAGGCGCCGGTCTAGACCACGACGCCTGCACCGGTGCTGGCCGGGCCCGCCGCCTGGCGGAAGATCTCGAAGAGCTCGCGCCCGACGCCGTGGGAGTTCGCAGACAGGTCCGGCGTGGCTGGCTCCCGGTCGGCGACGCCCTCGGTCAGAACCTCGAGCCGGCCTTCCACCGCATCGACGCGGACGAGGTCACCATCCTGCAGTTTGCCGATCAGCCCGCCGTCCAGCGCCTCGGGGGCGACGTGGATGGCCGAGGGCACCTTGCCCGACGCGCCCGACATGCGGCCATCGGTGACGAGCGCGACCTTGTGGCCGCGGTCCTGCAGGACGGCGAGGATGGGGGTCAGTGCATGCAGTTCGGGCATGCCGTTGGCCTTCGGTCCCTGGAACCGGACGACGACGACCACGTCGCGGTCGAGCTGCTTGGCCTGGAACGCCTTTTTCACATCCGCCTGGTCTTCGAACACGGCGACGGGGGCCTCGATCACATGCCGCTCGGCCGCGACGGCCGAAACCTTCATCACCCCTCGCCCGAGGTTGCCCGACAGCTCCACGAGGCCACCCGTCTTCTGGAACGGGTCCGCGGCGGGGCGCAGGATCTTGTCGTTCAGCGTCTCGCGCGGGCCATCGGCCCAGCTGAGCGCACCGTCCTTCAGCGTCGGCTCCTGGGCGTAGAGCGCAAGGCCCTTGCCCGCCGCCGTCAGCGTGTCGTCATGGAGAAGCCCCGCGTCGAGCAAATCGCCGATCATGTAGGCCAGCCCGCCCGCGGCGTGGAAATGGTTCACATCCGCAAGCCCGTTGGGATAGACCCGCGCCATCAGGGGCGTGGCCGCCGAGATGTCGGCGAAATCGGCCGGGTCGAGGATGACGCCCGCGGCCCGCGCCATGGCGACAAGGTGGATCACGAGGTTCGTCGACCCGCCCGTCGCCATCAGCCCGACGATGCCGTTCACGAAGGCCTTCTCGTCGAGGATGTCGCAGACGGGCGTGTAGGCATTGCCAAGCGCCGTGATCGCGGCCGCGCGTTCGGTCGCGGCCTCGGTCAGCGCGTCGCGGAGCGGAGTGCCGGGGTTCACGAAACTGGCACCGGGCAGGTGCAGGCCCATGAACTCCATCAGCATCTGGTTGGAATTCGCGGTGCCGTAGAAGGTGCAGGTCCCCGGCCCGTGGTAGGAGGCCATCTCGGCCTCCATCAGCTTGTCGCGGCCCACTTCGCCCGCGGCGAATTGCTGGCGGACCTTGGCCTTCTCGTCGTTCGGAAGGCCGGAGACCATCGGCCCCGCGGGCACGAAGAGCCCCGGCAGGTAGCCGAAGGTGGCCGCCGCGATGATGAGGCCCGGCACGATCTTGTCGCAGACGCCGAGATAGAGCGCCGCGTCGAAGGTGTTGTGCGACAGCGCCACGCCGGTGGCCAGCGCGATCACGTCGCGCGAGAAGAGCGACAGCTCCATCCCCACCTGCCCCTGCGTGACCCCGTCGCACATGGCGGGCACGCCGCCCGCGACCTGGGCGGTCGCACCCACGCGGCGGGCGGCGGCCTTGATCCGGTCAGGGTAATCCTTGAACGGCTGATGCGCCGAGAGCATGTCGTTGTAGGCGGTGACGATCCCGATGTTGGGGGCGCGGTCGCCCACCAGCGCGGTCTTGTCCTCGCCCATCGCGGCATAGGCATGGGCCTGGTTCCCGCAGGTCAGGTGCACACGGCGCGGCCCTTCATCGGCCAGGCGGCGCATCCGCTCGAGATACAGGCCGCGCGGCCCCTCGGAGCGTGCGATGATCCGATCGGTGACGGCGGCGATACGGTCGTCCAATGGCATCCGGTCTCTCCCCTCGGTGCGACTCGGGGGCTGACTATCATGTTAGCGCTAACACGTCTAGGCGCAGCGACCGGATAACAGGATGCAGGCGGGACCGCGCCGTGCACGGACCTGCCGGGTCAGTGCGGCTGGACGCCGGGCAGGAACACGGGCTCGTCACGGTACCTGAGCGAAATGCCGTCCTTGAAGACATGCACCTTCTCGGGGGCCGCCGTCATCCGCACGTCCTGGCCGCGCAGGTCGGGGTGAATGCCGTGCAGCTTGCCGATGACCGGGTCATGGGACGGGTCGGGCTTGGCGAAGTAGAGCAGCGTCACCTCGCCGAGCGCCTCGACGATCTCGACCTTGCCGTGGAAGGCGAAATCGGCGTCCTCGGTCGCGACCATGTCCTCGGGGCGGATGCCGACCTGCACCTCGGCGCCCATGTCCTCGGGGCGGCTGGCATACTGCGAGGTGATCGTGCCGCCGCCGTCCTTCAGCTCCAGCGTGGTCGTCTCGCCGGTGCCGGTGATCTTGCCCGGCATCAGGTTCATCGCGGGCGAGCCGATGAACTGCGCCACGAAGGTGGAATTGGGCTGCTCGTAAAGCGTGAGCGGGCTGCCCACCTGGGCGATGCCGCCGCCCGCCAGCACCACGATTCGGCTGGCGAGCGTCATCGCCTCCACCTGGTCGTGGGTCACGTAGATCATGGTGCTGTCCGGCATCTGCTCCTTGAGCTGCGCGATCTCGATCCGTGTCGCCACGCGCAGCGCGGCGTCGAGGTTCGAGAGCGGCTCGTCGAAAAGATAGACCTTGGGGTCGCGCACGATGGAGCGGCCGATGGCGACGCGCTGGCGCTGCCCGCCGGAAAGCGCCTTGGGCAGGCGGTCGAGGAAGTTGGTGAGCTGCAGCTTCTCGGCGGCGGCGCGCACCTTCTTGTCGATCGTCTCCTTGTCCTTGCCCGCGATGCGCAGGGAAAAGGCCATGTTGTCGTAGACGGTCATGTGCGGATAGAGCGCGTAGGACTGGAACACCATGGCGATGCCGCGCTGGCTGGGGGGCACGTCGTTCACGACCTGCCCGTCGATCTCGAGCGTGCCGCCCGTGATCCGTTCCAGCCCCGCGATCATCCGCAGGAGCGTGGACTTGCCACAGCCCGAGGGGCCGACGAAGACGATCAACTCGCCCGTCTTGATGTCGAGATTGATGTCGCTCAGCACCTTGACCGTGCCGCCATAGACCTTCTCGACATCCGTCAGTTTCAGATCCGCCATGGTCCCCGTCTCCTCCCTCGTGTTGTCTTGCCCGCCTCAGTCGGCGTCTTCCAGCGCCGCGAAATAGGCCTGGTAGGGTGGCAGCATCACCTGCCGCCCGGTGTCGTCCTCGATCGCCGTGAAGGGCGCGCCCTTGTCCTGCCGCCAGCGGCCGGGGGGCAGCGCGACGGGATGGGCGAGGTTGGTCATGTTGAACGCGCAGAACAGGCGCTGACCGCCATGTGCGCGGACGAAGCTGACGATGCCATCGCCCGACCACGGCTCTTCCAGCGTGCCCTTGACCAGCGGTGCCCAGGCGCGGCGGAAACGGATCATCTGGCGGTAGAAGGCCAGCGTGCTGTCCTCCTTGGCGGACTGGTCGCCGACGGACCGCTGCAGATGCTCGACCGCGACGGGAAGCCAGGGCTTCGCATCGGAGAAGCCGCCGTTCTGGTTGTCGGAAATCCACGGGATCGGCGTGCGGCAGCCGTCGCGGCCGCGGAACTTGGGCCAGAAGCGGATGCCGTAGGGATCCTGCAGATCCTCGTAGGAGACATAGGCCTCGGTCAGGCCCAGCTCTTCGCCTTGATAGAGGCAGACGGTGCCGCGCAGCGACAGCAGAAGGGCCGCGTAAAGCCTGCGCGCATCCTCGCCCAGGTTCCAGCGGCTCGCGTGGCGCACGACGTCATGGTTGGAAAACGCCCAGCAGGCCCAGCCATCGCCGATCTTCTCCTCGTACTCGGTCAGCACCTCGACCACGCGCTCGGGCGTGGGGGTGATGCCCGAGAGGAACTCGAACGAGTAGCACATGTGCACCTTGTCCCCGCCCGAGGTGTACTCGGCCTGGATCTCCATGCCGCGCTGCGCGTCGCCTACCTCGCCCACGGCGGTGGTGGCGGGGTATTCATCCATAAGCGCGCGCAGGCGGCGCAGGAACTCCAGGTTCTCGGGTTGGTTCTTGTCATAGAGGTGGTTCTGCCAGTTGTAGGGGTTCACCTCGGGCGCGATGGTCGCGTTGCGCAAGGCCGGGTCGAGCGCCGGGTTGTCGCGCAACTCCCGGTCGTGGAAATAGAAGTTGATCGTGTCGAGGCGGAAGCCGTCGACGCCGCGATCCAGCCAGAAGCGCGCGACGCCCAGAAGCTCCTCTTGCACCTGCGGGTTGTGCAGGTTGAGGTCCGGCTGTTCCTTCAGGAAATTGTGCAGGAAATACTGCATCCGGTCGCCCGACCATTCCCAGGCCGAGCCACCGAAGATCGACAGCCAGTTGTTCGGCGGGCTGCCGTCGGGCTTCGCGTCGGCCCAGACGTACCAGTCGGCCTTGGGGTTGTCGCGGCTGGTCTGGCTTTCGTGGAACCACGGGTGCTGGTTCGAGGTGTGGCTGAGGACGAGGTCGATCAGCACCTTCAGCCCCAGCTCATGCGCGCGCGAGATCAGCGCGTCGAAATCGCCAAGGCTGCCGAACATCGGGTCCACGTCGCGGTAATCGCTGACGTCATAGCCGAAATCGAGCATGGGCGAGCGGAAGAAGGGCGAGATCCAGATCGCATCGACACCCAGCTCGGCCACATGGCCGAGGCGGTGGATGATCCCGGCAAGATCCCCGATCCCGTCGTGGTTCGAGTCCTGGAAGCTGCGCGGGTAGATCTGGTAGATCACCGCCCCCCGCCACCAGTCGCGGTCGGGGGCGACGATCTCGTCGCGCGCCATGTCCTGCATGATCGTCATGCGCAGGTCTTTCCTGTTGTCACTTGACCGATCCGGCCAGGAGGCCGCGGATAAGGTAGCGTTGCATTGTGAAGAAGACGACGAGCGGAACCGCGATCGACACGAAGGCCGAGGTCGCGAGGATCTCCCAGTCGCCGCCGCGGGTGCCCAGAAGCTCGACGATCTGGCGCGTCATCACCGTGGTCTCGCCCGAGCTGTCGATCAGGAACACCATGGCGACCAGCAGGTCGTTCCAGGTCCAGAGGAACTGGAAGATCGCGAAGCTTGCCAGCGCCGGGAAGCTGAGCGGCAGGATGATCTTGACGAAGATCTGGAAATCGGTCGCCCCGTCCACCTTGGCGCATTCGATGATCTCCCGCGGGAGGCCGACCATGTAGTTGCGCAACAGGTAAATGGCGAGCGGCAGCCCGAAGCCCGTATGCGCGAGCCACGTGCCAAGGTAGCCCTTGCCGATGCCGATGTCGTTGTGCAGCGACAGAAGCGGGATGAGCGCCAGTTGCAGCGGCACCACCAGCAGCGCCACGACGCCTGCGATCAGCAGCGCGCGGCCCGGGAAATCCATCCACGCCAGCGCATAGGCCGCGAAGGCCGCGATCAGGATCGGGATGATCGTGGCGGGGATGACGACGGTCAGCGTGTTGAAGAAGGCCTTGGCCATCCCCTCGCGGTTGCCGGGGTCGAACAGCACGGTCTGGTAGTTGCCGAGCGTGAACTCCGGCGGGCTTTCGGCGGTGGCGAAGACGCGCTGCCCGCGGCCCGAGATCTGCTCCTCGGTCCCGGACCAGACGTAGTCGCCGTTGGCCTGAACCGTCATCGTCTCGCCGTCGCCCATGTCGGCGGTCTCGCCCGCCTCGTAGGCCGAGATATCGCGCGAGGAGGTGCCCCAGACGGTGATCCGGGCCGCGACCGCATCGGCGCTCGCCGCGCGCCCCTCGTCGACGTAGAAGTTGCCCTCGACGACATAGAGCCCATCGCGCTCGATGCGGGTCTCGCCGGGATCTGCGGTCCGGAAGACCTCGTTGATCTCGGCGGGGAAGAGCGCCGCCCACCAGCCCGAGGTGCGGATCTGCTCGGTCGTCCGGAAGGACGAGATCAGAAGGCCCGCGGTCGGAAAGATCCAGAGCAGCACGAGCGCCACGACCGAGATATGCACCGCCCAGGTGAGCGAGGATTTCTTGCCGGCAATGTTATCCATGAGTGAATGCTCCCGTCCGGTCGCAGAAGGAACAGGCGTCCATCACCGCATCTCCTTCCGGGCGTTGTAGACGTTCCAGACCAGGATCGGCGTCACCAGCAGCATGATGATCATCGCCGCCGCCGAGCCCATACCCCAGTCGTTCGCGCGGAACATCTTGTCGTACATGTAGTTGGCCAGGACCTGCGTCTCCCACTGGCCGTTGGTCATGGCGAAGACGATGTCGAAGACCTTGAGCACCACGATGGTGATGGTGGTCCAGACGACCACGATGGTACCCGAGATCTGCGGGATCTTGATCTTGAAGAAGACCTGGAACGGGTTCGCGCCGTCCACGATGGCCGCCTCGATCGTCTCTTCCGGGATGCCGCGCAGCGCGGCGGACAGGATCACCATGGCGAAACCGGTCTGGATCCAGATCAGCACGACCATCAGGAAGAAGTTGTTCCAGAAGGGCACGGTCAGCCATTGCACCGGCTCCGAGCCCATCTGCACGAGGATCGCGTTCAGCACGCCGATCTGCGCCACGTCCTCGGGGCGGGCGTCATAGACCAGCTTGAAGATCACCGCCGCGCCGACGAAGGAGATCGCCATCGGCATGAAGATCAGCGACTTGGCGATGTTGCCCCAGCGGATGCGGTCGGTCAGCTGCGCGGCCAGTAGCCCGAAGGCCGTCGAGGCCGCGGGCACGATCAGAAGCCAGAGGAAATTGTTGCGCACCGCCTCCCAGAACTTGTCCTCTTCGAACATGCGCTGGTAATTCGAGACCCCCGCCCATTCGAACCCGCCGCCGGGAACCCGGTTGCTGAGGCTCAAACGCATCGTCTCGACCACCGGGTAAGCGAGGTAGAGGCCGAGCGCGAAGATCGCGGGGAACAGGAACAGCCAGGGACGGATCGCGTTGGCGCGGTTGATGTTGCGCCCCGCGTTGGGACCGGTCGGCTTGAACAGCACCCGATCGAGAAACTGGTTCGAAAGGTAGAAGTAACCGATGCAACCGCCCACGCCCACGATGATGGTGAGCAAGCCCTGAAGTGCCGGGTTCATGCGCCCCTCCCTGTCCGATAACCGGCAGCCGGCCGGGGTGAGTGCGCGTCCCCTTGGGCCGGAAGTCCGGAGGTGGGGGTCCGGCCGCGCGGGGCAGCCGGACCCGGTCTCAAGCTCTCACGCGGTCGCGTGGATCACTGCAGCGCCTGCCAGCTTTCCTGGATCGAGGTCGCGACATCCTCGGCGGAGGCGCCGCCGACGAAATCGACCATGCCGGTCCAGAAGGTGCCCGCGCCGATCGCCGCCGGCATCAGGTCCGAGCCGTCGAAGCGGAAGGTGGTGGCGCCCAGCAGGATCTCGCCCTGGCCAGCCTCGACCGCGGTCGGGTAGGCCTCGAGGTTCACGCCCGAGTGGGGCGTCAGGAAGCCGCCCTGCGCCATCATGATCTCATGCGCGAAGGGGGTCTGCAGGAAGGCCATGAAGGCCGCGGTCGCGTCCGACGCATCGGTCACGGCCATCACGGTGCCGCCACCCAGGACCGGGTTGCCGAGGTCTTCGCCCTCGAAGGAGGGGAAGTAGAAGAAGTCGGCATCGACGCCCACCTCGGTGCCCTCGGGGAAGAAGGCCGGGATGAAGGACGCCTGGCGGTGCATGTAGCAGCCGGGGGGCGAGGCGAAGAGGCCCGTGGGGCTGTCGCGGAAGTCGGTCGTGGCGACAGCGCCGCCGCCACCCTGCGCCCAGCCCTCGGTCAGGGCGAACATGCCGAAGGTCTCGATCGCGTTCACGACGCGGGGGTCGTTGAAGGCGATCTCGTTGGCGACCCACTGGTCATAGACCTCGGGCGACTGGGTGCGCAGCATGATGTCCTCGACCCAGTCGGTCGCGGGCCAGCCGGTGGCCGCACCCGACCCCAGGCCGATGCACCACGGCGTTTCGCCGTCTGCCACGATCTGCTCGGAAAGCGCGATCAGCTCTTCCATCGTCTGCGGAACCTCGTAGCCCGCATCCTCGAAGTTCTCGGGGACGTACCAGACCAGCGACTTCAGGTTCACGTTGAAGAAGATGCCGTAGAACTCGTCTTCGCCGCTGGCGTTCGGGTAGGTGCCGAGGTCGACCCACGAGGACCCTGCCGCGTAGTTGTCGGTCACCCAGGCTTCCATCTCGTCGCCAAGCGGGGCGAGCTGGCCATTGCCGGCCAGAACCGCCGCGAGGCCCGGCTGCGGGAAGACGGCGATATTGGGGGCAGAGCCCGCCTCGACGTCGATGACGATCTGCTGTTCGAAGCTGTCCGAGCCGGTGTAGCTCGCCTCGACGCCGGTGGCGGCCTCGAAGTAGTTGAGCAGGATGTCGAAGCGGTCAGCCTCCGGCGAGAGCCACGGGCCCGACACGGTCAGCGTCTGGCCGGACAGGTCCGGGGCGCTGTCGGCAAAGGCCTGGTAGCTGTCCCAGTTGAAGGCGCCTTCGCCCTCGGCGAAGGGCATGTGAGCGTCCGCATAGGCTGCGCCGCTCATCAGCGCCAGGATGGCGGCGCTGGAGAACAGGTTGCGTTTCATTTGATCCTCCCAAGAAACGGCCGGCCTGACCCGGCGATGTCGCAGTTGCCCAAGCGCCACCGGGTCGAACTCTTCACACACCGATCCCAAAGCGCTTTGGGTTGGCGCCACACTCTCGGAAGCCTCCGAGTCTGTCAATCCGTCATTCAAATCACGCTGAAAAATAATGGGGAATTTTGCAGGTGCAGAAAGTTTTGGCGATTTAGAATCTTTGACAATCCGGATCGAGGGGCGATAGCTTCGCCTCCGATCCAAACCGCTTTGGCCCGTCTTTCGCATGAATCTCAAGGAACTGGCAGCGACGCTGAACCTCAGCCAGACCACCGTGAGCCGCGCGCTGAACGGGTATCCCGAAGTGCGCGAGGAAACCCGCGCCCGCGTGCTGGCCGCCGCCAAGGCCGCGAACTACGCCCCCAACAGCCGGGCGCGACGTCTGGCCACGGGGCGGGCGATGACCATCGGCCACGTGATTCCGCTGACCGGCCGGGCCGAGATGGTGAACCCGATCTTCGCCGATTTCCTGATCGGCGCGGGCGAGGTCTATGCGCGTGAGGGCTACGACCTGCTTCTGTCGATGGTCACGGACGGCGACAGCGAAGCGGCCTTTCGCCAGATCGCCGCCAATGGCTCCGTCGACGGGGTGATGGTGCAGGCCCCGCAGATCACGGACCCGCGCATCGCGCTGCTGCAGGAGCTTGACCTGCCCTTTCTCGTCCATGGCCGCACCGGCGACGCCGAGGGGTACAGCTGGCTCGACATCGCCAATATCCGCGCCTTCCGTCGTGCGACCGAGTTCCTGCTGGATCTCGGACACAGGCGCATCGCGCTTCTCAACGGTCAGGAATGCTTCGACTTCGCCCGGCGCCGGCGCCAGGGGTTCGAGGACGCGCTGGAGGCGCGCGGCGTCGCGCCCCTGCCTCACCTCATGGCCAACGACGCCATGACCGAGGGCTTCGGTTATCTTTCCGCCTCGGCGATGCTGGACGGGCCCGAGCCGCCGACGGCCTTCCTCGCCTCCTCCGTCATCATCGCCATCGGCATCCGCCGCGCCTGCGGCGAGCGGGGGCTGCGCATGGGGCGCGACATCTCGGTGATCTGCCACGACGACGAACTCAGCTACCTCAACAACGACGTGGGCGGCCCGGCCTTCACCGCCACGCGCTCCTCGATCCGGGCGGCGGGCCGGCGCTGCGCCGAGATCCTGATCGACCTGATCCGCAACCCCGAGCAGCCGCCGATCCAGGAGTTGTGGGAAACCGACCTGACCGTGGGCCGCTCGACCGGCCCCTGCCCCGCGGCCTGAGCGACAGGCCCGCCGAGAAAGGACATCCGATGCAGTTCCAGCGCAGCGATTTTCCCGAGGGCTTCCTCTTCGGGGTCGCCACCTCGTCCTACCAGATCGAGGGGCACGCCCATGGCGGCGCCGGGCCGACCCATTGGGACAGTTTCGCCGCCACGCCGGGCAATGTCGTACGCGCCGAGCATGGGCAGCGCGCCTGCGACCATTACCACCGTTGGGAGGAAGACCTCGACCTGATCCGCAACCTCGGCGCGGATGTCTACCGCTTCTCGACCAGCTGGGCGCGCGTCCTGCCCGAGGGCACGGGCACGCCCAATGCCGAGGGGCTGGATTTCTACGACCGGCTTGTCGACGGCATGCTCGCCCGCGGCATCAAGCCCGCCGCGACCCTCTACCATTGGGAGCTGCCGCAGGCGCTGGCCGACAAGGGCGGCTGGCGCAACGCCGACATGCCCCATTGGTTCGCCGAGTTCACCGAGACCGTGATGGCCCGCATCGGCGACCGCGTCTGGTCGGCGGCCCCCATCAACGAGCCCTGGTGCGTCGGCTGGCTGTCGCATTTCGACGGCGTCCATGCGCCGGGGATGCGCGACATCCGCGCCACCGCGCGGGCGATGCACCATATCCTTCTCAGCCACGGCCGCAGCATCGAGGTGATGCGCGGGCTGGGGATGGGGAACCTCGGCGCGGTGTGCAATTTCGAATGGGTCACCCCCGCCAGCGACACGCCCGAGGATATCGCCGCCGCCGCGCGCTACGACGCGATCTACAACCGCTTCTTCCTTGGCGGCCTGTTTCACGGTGCCTATCCGCAAGAGGTGCTGGAGGGGCTCGGCCCCCACCTGCCCGAGGGCTGGCAAGACGACTTCGACACGATCCGCGCGCCGCTCGACTGGCTGGGCGTGAATTATTATACAAGAAAGATCATCCGCCACGCCGACGGCGCATGGCCGAACTACGCCGAGGCCCCGACCCGCCTGCCGCTGACGCAGATGGGATGGGAGATCTACCCCGACGGCCTGCGCGATCTGTTGATCCGCAACGCGCGCGAGTATTCCGGCGACCTGCCGATCCACGTCACCGAGAACGGCATGGCCAACCCCGACACGCCCGACACCCCCGACACGGCGCGCATCGACTACCTGGACGCCCATCTTGCCGCCGTGCAGGAGGCCATCGCCGCGGGCGCGCCCGTCGCGGGCTATTACTGCTGGTCGCTCATGGACAATTACGAATGGTCGCTCGGCTACGAAAAACGCTTCGGGCTCGTCCACGTGGATTTCGACAGCTTGGCAAGGACCCCGAAAGCGTCCTATCAGGCGCTCGCGCGCTGGTGGCGCGCGTGATCCTCTGGCAACCGGGACGGGACCGATGAACGAGCTTGCGGGTGAAACGGGCCTGAGCCTTGTCGCCGATATCGGCGGCACGAACACCCGCGTGTCGCTGGCGCGCGGCCCGCTGGTCGACCGCGCCACCGTCACGCGTTACACCAATGCCGACCACGCCGACCTCGGGTCGGTCCTGACCGCCTATCTCGACGAGACGGGCGTCACGCCCGGGCAGATCACCGGCGTCTGCGTCGCCGCCGCCGGTCCCGTCCATGACGGGGTGGCGAAGCTCACGAACCTCGACTGGCGCATCGACCGCGCCACGCTCGCCCGTACGCTCACCGCCGGGAAGGTTGCGGTGCTGAACGACCTGCAGGCGCAGGGCCATGCCATCGGCAATATCGATGCGGCCGACCTCGACACCGTGATCCCCCAGCCCGAGGCCCCTGCCCATGCGACCAAGCTGGTCGTCGGTCTCGGCACCGGCTTCAACGCCTGCCCGGTCTTCGACACCGAGGGCGGCCGTTTCGTCCCCCCCTCCGAGGCGGGCCATGTCAGCCTGCCCTCCTGCGGCGGGCGCATGTCGGCGCTGATCGAGGCGATGAACCGCGACCACGGCTTCGCCTCGGTCGAAGAGGTTCTGTCGGGCCGTGGCATCAGCTACCTGCACCGCGTCCTGCACGGGGAAGAGGCCACGCCGGCCGAGATCATGCAGCGCATGGGCGACGGCGACGCGCAGGCCGGGCAGACCGGCGCGGCGCTGGTCGAGATCATCGGCACGGTCGTGGGCGACCTTGCGCTCTCGCACCTGCCCTTCGGCGGCATCTACCTTGTCGGCGGCGTCACCCGCGCCGTCGCACCCCATCTCGCGCGCTTCGGCTTTGCCGATCACCTGCGCAACAAGGGCCGTTTCTCGGGCTTCATGAAACAGTTCGGCGTCTTCGTCCTGCGTGACGACTACGCCGCGCTAACGGGCTGCGCCTCGCATCTCGCGCGGCTCTAGAGGTCGTAAAGCGCGCCGTATTTCGCCTCGAGATAGTCGAGCAGCGGCCCCTCGCCGATCTCCGCGCCCGTCGCATGCTCGATCGTGGCGCGCGGCGTGCGCAGCCCCCCGTGGCGCTGGAGCCTCTCGCCGAGCCAGCCAAGCGCCGGGGCAAGCTCGCCCCGCGACAGCTGGTCGTCGAGATCCGGCAGCGCCGCGCGCATCGCGGCATGCAGGCAGCCCGCGTAGACATTGCCGAGACTGTAGGTCGGGAAATACCCGAAGAGGCCCACCGGCCAATGCACATCCTGCAAGACCCCGTTGCGGGGCCGGTCTACAGCCACGCCGAAATCGGCGAGGAAGCGGTCGTTCCAGGCCGCCTCGAGGTCCGTCACGGTCAAATCGCCTGCCACCAGCGCCCGCTCCAAATCGAAGCGCAGCATGATGTGGAGGTTGTAATGCACCTCGTCCGCCTCGGTGCGGATGTACCCGCTGGCGACCCGGTTCACGGCGCGGGCGAACGCCTCCGGCCCATCGACCGACAAGGGTCCGAACCGGTCCACCATCCGCCCGTAAAGCCAGTGGCAGAAGGCGGGCGAGCGGCCCAGCTGGTTCTCGTAGATCCGGCTCTGGCTTTCGTGGACGCCCATCGAGACGCCCTGCCCCAGCACGCTCAACCCGTAGTCCTGCGCGATGTTCTGTTCATAGCCGGCATGGCCGACCTCGTGGATCGTCGAGTAGATGCAGCCGAGCGGCTCTGCCTCGTCCACGCGTGTCGTGATCCGCGCATCGTTGAAGGAGCCCGAGGAAAACGGATGCACCGCCTCGTCGATCCGCCCGCGGGTGAAATCGTAGCCGAAGGCCGCCGCGACCTCATGGGCCAGCGCGATCTGCTGGTCCTTCGGGAAGTGCCCCGCCAGCACGGGTGCCGGCGGCGCCTCGGCGAGGCTTGCGCGCAAGGCGACCAGCCGCGGACGCATCCGGTCGAAGAGCGCCGCAATCTCGGTGGCGCTGGCCTCGGGCTCGTAGCCGTCCAGAAGCGCGTCGTAATGGTCGCCGCCCCCGGCTAGCGCCGCCGCCTCCTCGCGTCGGAGCGTCACCACCTCGGCCAGCACCGGCAGGAAGGCGGGCAGGTCATCGGCGGCCCGCGCCGCGGCCCATTTCCCCTGCGAGACGGAGGTGACGCGCGCGAGCTCCGCGGCCAGCCGCGCCGGCACGCGCCGCGCCTTGTCGTGGCTCCGCGCGATCAGCCGCAGCTGCGCCGCCTCGGCCTCGGTCGTAGCTTCCGCCGCCGCCAGCCATTCGCCGATCCGCGGATCGGTCCGGCGCGCGTGCAGCACGCCTTCCAGCGCCGCCATCTCCTCGCCCCGCTGCTCCGCCGCGCCGCGCGGCATCACGGTTTCCTGGTCCCAGCCCAGCCGCCCCATGACCTGCGAAAGCGCCTCGGTCTCGCGCTGGAAGGCCAGCAGCTCCGCCAGCGCGCTCATGCCGCCGCCCCCTTCACGCTCTGCGGCAAGGGGTACATGGCGAGGTATCGCGCCCGAAGGATCAGCACGAGCAGGGCCACGGCCCCCAGCTGGTGCCAGATCGCGATGTACCAGGGCGAGGAATGCATCACCGTCACGATGCCCAGCACGATCTGCCCGAAGATCATCACGGCGACCCAGTCGAAGGCCCGCCTCGTCGCCAGCCGCGCCGTGCGGCGCGAGGCCGCCCAGGCCCCGATCCCGAAGAAGAAGATCAGGTAGCCCACCATCCGGTGAATGAACTGCACGGTCCCGTCATTCTCGAACAGGTTCCGCCAGCCCGGCTCCAGCGCCCACATGCCCGGCGGGGTGAAGCCGCCCGCCATCAAGGGCCAGTCGATATAGTTGCGCCCTGCGTCGATGCCCGCCACCAGCGCGCCGATCAGGATCTGCAGGAAGGACAGGTGCAGAAGCCCCGTCGCCATCCCCTTGAGCTTGCGGTCGCCCTCGCGCCGCGCCTGCATCAAGGCTGCTTCCTCGCGGCCGAGCTTCAGGATGAACCAGGCGATCAGCCCGAGGATCAGGAAGGCGATGCCGAGGTGCGTCGCCAGCCGGTAGGAGGCGACATCCAGCATCCCCTCCTGCAGGCCCGAATGCACCATCCACCAGCCGATCGCCCCCTGCGCGCCGCCCAGAACGCCCAACAGCAACAGCCGCCCGGTCCAGCCCGGCGGGATGTTGCGCGTCACCAGAAGCCCGAAGAACCCAAGGGCCCAGACCAGCCCGATCACCCGGCCCAGTTGCCGGTGGCCCCATTCCCACCAGTAGATGAACTGGAACTCGGCCAAGGACATGCCGCGGTTCTGCAACTGGTATTCCGGGATCTGGCGATAGGCCTCGAACTCGGCCTCCCATTCGGCGGCGCTCATCGGCGGGATCGCCCCTGACAAGGGCGCCCATTCGGTGATCGACAGGCCGGAGTCGGTCAGCCGCGTCAGCCCGCCCACGGCGATCATCAGCACGACCAGCGAGAACAGCATCATCAGCCAGACCCGCACGCGCGCCCGCGCCCGTCCCCTATCGCGGCTCACGCCGCCGGGCACCGCGGCGGGCTTTTGCGTCTCGGTCACGTCCTCGAAAATGCTGCGGTTCTTCGCCATGGGCTCACCCCCTCTGTCTCGCGCCCAGACCTATCCCGAGGCCCCGCCCCCTTCAAGCGACCGCGGCACACTGCCCCTGCCCCTGCCCGCTTCTCCGTTTCACAAATATCCCGGGGGAGTCCCGCAGGGACGGGGGCAGAGCCCCCACTTCTGGTGCACCCTCTCCCCCCTCGCACCGCCGGCCGACCCGGGTGCCAACCGCACCGCGCCAGCGGTGCCACCGCCGTCGCAGACGCAGGCGCGCCGCGCCGAGATGCGCGGAAATTCCCCCCTCAGAGGTCCTTCCTGCGCCCCTCCGCCCAGCGGACCATCTGCCGCAAGATCCCGTGGAAGGTCTGCACATCCGCCCGCGTCAGCGGCAGCCGCCCCCAGATCTGGCGCAAGGTCCGCTTCATCCCCTCGGCCTTGTCGGGCGGAAAGAAGAAGCCCGCCTCCTCCAGCCGCGCCTCCATGTGATCGCCAAGCGCCGTCACCTCCGCCCCGGTGGCGAAATCGGTCCCGGCCATCGCCATCACCTCGGGCGGCGTCGCATCGCCCGCGCGGCGGAACTCGTAGGCGCACAAGAGCACGCATTGCGCGAGGTTCAGCGAGGGGAACTCGGGGTTCACCGGCACCGAGATGATCGCGTTGGCCCGCGCGATGTCGTCATTCTCGAGCCCTGCCCGCTCCGGGCCGAAAAGCACGCCCACACGGCCCCCCTCGGCCAGGATCGCGCGCGCCTGCTGCATGGCGCGTTCTGGCGTGACGACCGGCATCGTCATCCCCCGCGGCCGCGCCGTGGTGGCGAAGACATAGGTGCAATCGGAAATCGCCCCCGCGACATCCTCGTGCAGCCCCGCGTGATCCAGAAGCCGCCCTGCCCCCGAGGCCAGCGCCACCGCGCGCGCGTTCGGCCAGCCGTCGCGGGGGGCGATGACGCGCATCCGGTCCAGCCCGAAATTCCACATCGCACGCGCCGCGGCCCCGATGTTCTCGCCCATCTGCGGACGCACGAGGATGAAGGCGGGCTGGGCTGTCGGCAGGCTCTCGGTCATGGCGCTGCCGTTACCGCGCCGGGCCCGCCCCGGCAAGCGCCCCATTGCCCCGGCTCGGTCCGCCCGCTAACAGGTGCGCCACGCAAGCCACGCGACAACGGTGGGACGAGAGCCATGACCGAGACCGATCAGCCGAACCTCTACCTCGTCACGCCCTCGAATTTCGAGCTCTCGACCTTCCTGCCACGGCTTCAGGCCGTGCTCGATGCAGAGCCCATCGCCTGCGTCCGCCTCGCCCTCGTCACCGATGACGAGCATACGCTGGCCCACGCCGCCGACGCCTGTCGCGAGATCTGCCACGCGCGCGACGTGCCCCTCGTGCTGACCGGCCCCGCCGCGCTGGCCGAGCGGCTCGGCCTCGACGGGGTCCACCTGACCGACGGGGCGCGCAGCGTGCGCGCGACGCGCAAGGCGCTGGGGGCCGATGCCATCGTCGGTGCCTTCTGCGGCACCTCGCGCCATGACGGGATGAGCGCGGGCGAGGCGGGGGCCGATTACATCGCCTTCGGCCCGCTCGGGGCGAACCCGCTCTCGGATGGCGAACCTGCCGAACGCGACCTTTTTGCCTGGTGGTCCGAAATGATCGAGCTGCCCGTCGTCGCCGAGGGCGCGCTGACGCCCGAGCTGGTCGAGACCTTCGCGCCCGTGACCGATTTCTTCGCACTCGGCCCGGAGATTTGGCGCGAGGAGGATGCCGTCGCCGCGCTGCGCCGCCTGATCGCGCCGATCCGCTAGATTTTCCCAAGGCCCGCCCCAATCTGCCAAGCGGGTCACGAGGGAGCGCGCCATGCCGACCAGTCCGAAACCGATCAACCTCGCCCTTCAGGGCGGCGGCGCACATGGCGCCTTCACCTGGGGCGTGCTCGACCGGCTGCTCGACGAGCCCGAGATCGAGATCGCGGGCATCTCCGGCACCTCCGCCGGTGCGCTGAACGGTGCTGCGCTCAAGGCGGGGCTGGCGAAAGGAAGCCGCCAGGCCGCACGCGACAACCTCGCCTGGCTCTGGGAACAGGTGGGTGCCCTGACAGACGCGCGCCTCGCCCCCTGGCTCGAGGCCGTGGCCCCCTCGGCCGTCAGCGCCGCGATCGAGGCATCGCTCCCCTTCGCCATCGGCGACGGGCTGGGCCGCGTGGTCAGCCCCTATGCCTCGGGCCCCTTCTACTCCAACCCGCTGGAGCGGATCGTGGAGCGGTTCCATTACGACGAGGTCTGCGGCAGCCCCGGCCCCGCCTTCTGCATCTGCGCCACCAACGTCCGCACCGGCAAGATCCGCGTCTTTCACGGCGATGACATCACGCCCGCCGCCCTCATGGCCTCGGCCTGCCTGCCCACGCTCTTCCGCGCCATCGAGATCGAGGACCCAAAGACCGGCCGGACGGAGGCCTATTGGGACGGCGGCTACACCGGCAACCCCGCGCTCTACCCGCTTTTCGCGCCCGATCTGCCGGCCGACATCCTTGTCGTGAACATCAACCCGCTCCTGCGCGACGAGGTGCCGACCTCGGCCCGCGCGATCCAGAACCGGATCAACGAGATCAGCTTCAACTCATCGCTCCTGCGCGAGCTGCGCGCGATCGAGTTCGTGCAGCGCCTGATTGCCGACGGCCGCATCGAAGAGGGGCAGATGAAGCGCGTCCTCGTCCACATGATCTCGGACGACGCCCTGATGGCGCAGCTCTCCGTCGCCACCAAGATCGTTCCGGTCCCCGCCGTGCTGCACCAGCTGCGCGCGGCCGGTGAAGCGGCGGCCGACGCCTTCCTCGAGGCGCATCTGGGGCAGGTGGGCATGGAAAGCAGCGTCGATCTGCGCGCGATGTTCGGCTGAGGCGCGTCAGCCGAGCGAGGTCACCCACAGGATCGTCGCGTCATCCTCCGAGACCGAGATGACGTTGTGCCCCATCGCCGCGTCGTAATAGGCGCTGTCGCCGCGCTTCAGCTCGACGGGCGCATAGAACTCCGTCAGCAGGTGGACGACGCCCGTCAGGACATAGAGGAACTCTTCCCCGTCATGGCGCACCCAGCCGTCGAACTCGTCGAAGCTGCGGGCGCGGATGCGGGCGCGGTAGGGCAGCATCGCCTTGCGCGTGAGCGCACCCGCCAGCAGCTCGTGCTCGTAGGTCGTGGTGGCATGGGCCTGCCCCTCGCCCGAGCGGGTGACGGCCATGCGCCCGTTGACCTGGTCCTGGCTGGGCGGCGTGAACAGCTGCGGCACGCTGATCCCCAACCCCTGCGCAAGCTTCTTCAGCGCGTCATAGGTCGGCGACATCTGCCCGTTCTCGATCTTCGACAGCGTCGAGCGCGCCAGCCCGGCCTGCGTCGCGGCCTGCTCGAGCGTCCAGTCCTTCGCGCGGCGCAACTCCCGCACGCGCAGGCCGAGGTCCACGGGCTGCGCGGGCGCGGGATCGCCGCTTTCGCGGGCAAGGCGTATGAGGCTCGGTTCATCCTTCATCCTGCGCGCGTGATAGCCCCGCCCGGCCCCGCTTGCAACGGGACGGGGGGCCGCGTAAGCCCGTGGGAATGCAGCCCTGCCCATCCCCCTTCAACCTGGCCGACGACGTCCTGAGCGCCGGGCGCGCCACGCCCGACAAGATCGCGCTCGCCGTTCTCGGTCCCGCGCGCGCCGAACGCTGGAGCTTCGCCCGGCTCGAGGCGGCGGTCCTCGGGCTGGCGGGCGCCCTGACAGCCCGCGGCCTGGGTCCCGGCGACAGGGTTCTCCTCCGGCTCGGCAACACGCCCGAGTTCCCGGTGGCCTTCCTCGGCTGCGTTGCGGCCGGTCTCGTGCCGGTGCCCACCGCCGAGGGGCTGACCGCGCCCGAGCTCGACCGGATCACCCCGCTTGTCGCGCCTGCCGCGATCCTCGCGGGGCCCGGCGTCGCCCTGCCCACCGCGCCGCCCTGCCCTGTGGTCACCGATCTTGCGGCCCTGATGGACCACGCCCCCGCAGGCTACGCCATGGGCGATCCCGACCGGCTGGCCTACCTCGTCTTCACCTCCGGCTCTTCGGGCACGCCCAAGCCCGTCGCCCATGCCCATCGCGCGATCTGGGCGCGGCGCATGATGTGGGACGGGTGGTACGGGCTGGCGACCACCGACCGCGTGCTGCACGCGGGTGCCTTCAACTGGACCTTCACGCTCGGCACAGGCCTTCTCGACCCCTGGGCGATCGGGGCGACCGCCCTCATCCCCGCACCCGACACCGCGCCCGAGGCGCTTGCGCTGCTGCTGAAACGCCATGACGCGACGCTCTTCGCCGCCGCGCCGGGCGTCTTCCGCAAGATCCTGAACGCGGGCCGCCCCCTCGCCCTGCCGAAGCTGCGCCATGCGCTCGCCGCGGGCGAGAAACTGCCCGAGGCGCTCCGCGCCCGCTGGCAATCGGCCACCGGCACCACGATCCACGAGGCGCTCGGCATGTCGGAATGCTCGACCTTCATCTCGGGCAGCCCCGCGCGACCGGCCCCCGCGGGCACGCTCGGTTACCCGCAGCCGGGCCGCCGCATCGCCATCCTGGCCGAGGACGGGTCCGGGACTGCACCCGGCGAGACCGGCATCCTCGCCATCCACCGCAGCGACCCTGGCCTGATGCTCGGCTATCTCGCCGAGGGCGGGCCCGGCCTGCCGCTCTGCGGCGACTGGTTCCTGACCGGCGATCTCGTCTCGGCCGACCCGGACGGCGCGCTGCGCTACCACGGCCGCCGCGACGATCTGATGACCACCGGCGGCTTCCGCGTCTCCCCCCTGGAGGTCGAGGCGGCCTTTCATGGCGCCCCGGGCCTTGTCGAATGCGCCGCGGCGGCGGTCGAGGTGAAACCCGACACCCATGTCATCGCGCTGGCCCATGCCGGAGAGGTCCGCGCCGAAACCCTTGCGGCACTGGCGGAAACCCACCTTGCCCGCTACAAGCAACCCCGGCTCTACATCCCCCTGCCCGCGCTGCCGCGCTCGGCCAATGGCAAGCTCGACCGCCGCGCGCTCGCGCGCATCCTGAAGGAGCGGACATGATCAAGCTCGACATCATCAGCGACCCGATCTGCCCCTGGTGCTACATCGGCTGGTCCAACCTCGCCCGCGCACTGGAACGGCGGCCCGACCACCCGCTTGCGCTCGAATGGCATCCGTTCCAGCTGAACCCCGACATGCCCGCGGAGGGCATGGACCGGCGCGACTATCTCGAGCTCAAGTTCGGTGGCAAGGCCGGCGCGCTCAGGGCCTATGCCCCGGTGCTGGATCATGCCGAGGCCGCGGGCCTCACCCTCCACCTCGACAGGATCGAACGGACCCCGTCGACGCTCGACGCGCATCGCCTGATCCACTGGGCGGGAATCGAGGGGCGTCAGACCCCCACCGCCGTGGCCCTCTTCAAGGCCTATTTCGTCGACGGCCGCGACATCGGCGACAAGACAACGCTCGCCGGGATCGCGGAGAGCGTGGGTCTCGACCGCGCGATGACGGAAACGCTGCTCGCCGGCGACGCCGACGCCGACGACATCCGCGCCCGCGACGCCCATACCCGCGCCCGCGGGGTAACCGGCGTGCCCTGCTTCGTGCTGGCGAACCAGCATGTCATCACCGGCGCGCAGCCGACCGAACTGTGGCTGAACGTGATCGACGAGATCGCCGCGCAAGGCGCCGGGGCGCAGGGATGAGCGCCCGCCCGGGCCCTTCATCTTTCCGGGAAGACGCAAACGGCACCCCGCCGCCACGGGCGCGCCGATGAACACCGCCGGGACGCCCACACCCGCACCCGAAGGCGCCCGCCGCCTCTCCCGGGGCGAGTTCATCGCGCTCATGGGCACGATCTTCGCCACCGTCGCCTTTTCGATCGACGCCATGCTCCCCGCGCTGCCCCAGATCGCGGAGGCGCTGACCCCCGACGCGCCGAACCTCGCGCAGCTGGTGCTGACCAGCTTCGTCCTCGGCCTCGGGATCGGCACGCTTCTCACCGGGCCGCTCTCAGACAGTTTCGGGCGCAAGCCCGTGCTCTTCGCGGGCGCCCTGCTCTACGTCACCGGCGCGCTGCTTGCCTGGGCCGCGCCCTCGCTGGAGTTGCTCCTGGCCGCGCGCATCCTGCAGGGCCTCGGCGCGGCGGGTCCGCGCGTGGTGGCGACGGCGATTATCCGCGACCTCTACGCGGGCCGGCAGATGGCGCAGATCGTCAGCTTCGCGATGCTGATCTTCACGATCTTCCCCGCCGTGGCCCCGATGATCGGCGCCGCGATCATCGGGGGATTCGGATGGCGCGCGATCTTCCTCGCCTTCCTGCTCTTCTCGCTCCTCTCGGTCGGATGGCTCATGCTGCGCCAGCCCGAGACGCTGCCCCGGTCAAGGCGCCGCCCCTTCCGGGTCGCGCCATTGCGCGACGCGCTCGTCGAAACCCTCTCGCTGAGACAGATGCAGCTGTCGATCCTCGTGCAAACGCTTGTCTTCGGAGCGCTCTTCGGAACGATCTCCTCGATCCAGCCGATCTTCGACGACACCTATGGCCGGGCGGCGGGCTTCCCCTACTGGTTCGCCCTGATCGCGGCCGTGGCGGCGCCCGCCGCGCCCGTCAACGGCACGCTGGTCGTCCGCCTCGGCATGCGCCCGCTGGTGCGGCGGGCGCTTCTGGTCTCGATGCTGGCGGCCCTTGCCGTCGCGGGCCTGATCGGCCTTGTCCCGCTCGGTGCGGCGGAATTCTGGGTCTTCTTCGCCTGGGCCTGCACGGTCTTCGCGCTGGCCGGCTTCACCATCGGCAACCTGAACGCGCTGGCGCTGGAACCGCTCGGCCACATCTCGGGCATGGCCGCCTCGGTCATGGGGGCGCTGGCCACGGTGGGGGGCGCCGCGCTCGGTGCGCTGATCGGTCAGTTCTTCGATGGCACGCCGATGCCGCTGATCCTCGCCACCGCGCTCCTGTCGGGGATCGGGGCGCTGGTCATGCGCGCGATGCCGCGCGAAGCGGCCTGAGGCGCCAGGCCGACCGCAGGAAGCCTGGCCCGGCTCAGGCCGCCGCTTTCCCCTCGGCCTGCATCGCGAGATCGCGGGCGATGGCGAAGGCGCCCTTGATCTTGTCGGCATCCCTGGCCCAGTCGCGCCGGACGACGATCTTGTTGTCCTTCACCTTCGCAAGCCCCTTCTGATCCTGCACGAAGGCCACCAGCCCCGCGGGGTTGGGGAACTTGTCCATGTGGAACTGCACCGTCGCCCCCTTCGGCCCGGCATCGAGCCGGGCGATATGCGCGCGCTTGCACAT
This sequence comes from Rhodobacterales bacterium HKCCSP123, assembly GCA_015689745.1. Taxonomy (GTDB): domain Bacteria; phylum Pseudomonadota; class Alphaproteobacteria; order Rhodobacterales; family Rhodobacteraceae; genus Roseicyclus. The sequence continues at coordinate 28,882 of WVSO01000018.1, forward strand.
CGCCTTGATCCGCACCACCAGCAGAAGCGTGTTCACCTCGCGCGGGAGCGCGCCGAAGCGGTCGATCAGCTCGGCCGCGAAGCCTTCGAGATCGACCTTGGTCTCGAGCTGCGAGAGCCGCCGGTAGAGCCCCAGGCGGACGTCGAGATCGGGCACGTAGTCCTCGGGGATCAGCACCGGCACGCCGAGGTTGATCTGCGGCGACCATTGCCCGTCGTCGCCCGGAAGACCCTCGGCCTCGCCCGAGCGGATGCGCGCGATCGCCTCTTCCAGCATCGACTGGTAAAGCTCGAAGCCCACTTCCTTCACGTGGCCCGACTGCTCCTCGCCCACGATGTTGCCCGCACCGCGGATGTCGAGGTCCTGGCTCGCGATGGTGAAGCCCGCGCCCAGGCTGTCGAGGCTGCCCAGCACGCGCAGACGTTTCTCGGCGGCGGGCGTCAGTTTCAGCCGCGGTTTCGTCGTCAGGTAGGCATAGGCCCGCGTCTTCGACCGGCCCACGCGGCCCCGGATCTGGTAGAGCTGCGCCAGCCCGAACATGTCGGCGCGGTGAATGACCATCGTGTTGGCGGTGGGGATGTCGATGCCGCTTTCCACGATGGTGGTGGCCAGCAGCACGTCGTATTTCCCGTCGTAGAAGGCGACCATCCGGTCGTCGAGCTCGCCCGCCGCCATCTGCCCGTGGGCGGTGACGAAACTGACCTCGGGCACCTGCTCGCGCAGGAAGGCCTCGATCTCGGGCAGGTCCTCGATCCGGGGCACCACGTAGAAGCTCTGCCCGCCGCGGTAATGCTCGCGCAGAAGCGCCTCGCGGATCGTGACGGCATCGAACTCGCTGACATAGGTGCGGATCGCCAGCCGGTCGACCGGCGGCGTGCCGATCAGCGACAGGTCGCGCACGCCCGAGAGCGACATCTGCAGCGTCCGCGGGATCGGCGTCGCCGAGAGCGTCAGCACATGCACGTCCGAGCGCATCTCCTTCAGGCGTTCCTTGTGGGTCACGCCGAAGCGCTGCTCCTCGTCCACGATCAACAGGCCCAGCTCGCGGAAGCGGATGCCCTTGGCCAGGAGCGCATGGGTGCCGATCACGATATCGACCGACCCATCGGCCATGCCGGACCGGGTCTCGGCGGCCTGCTTCTGGCTGACGAAGCGGCTGAGCTGGCGGACCTTGACCGGAAAGCCCCGGAACCTGTCCTGGAACGTCTTGGCGTGCTGACGCGCCAGCAGCGTGGTGGGTGCGATCACCGCCACCTGCAAGCCCTGCGCCGCCGCGACGAAGGCCGCGCGCATCGCCACCTCGGTCTTGCCGAAGCCCACGTCGCCAACGACAAGCCGGTCCATCGGGCGCCCGCGCTCGAGGTCCTCCATCACGTCGGCGATGGCGGAAAGCTGGTCGTCCGTCTCCTCGTAGGGGAAGCGCGCGCAGAAGGCCTCCCACATGTCGCCGGGGGGCTGCAGGATCGGGGCCTTGCGCAGCTCGCGCTCGGCGGCGATGCGGATCAGCTTGTCGGCGATCTGGCGGATGCGCTCCTTGAGCTTCGCCTTCTTCGCCTGCCACGCGCCGCCGCCCAGCTTGTCGAGCAGGCCCTCCTCGTGGCCGTAGCGGCTGAGCAGTTCGATGTTCTCGACCGGCAGGTAGAGACGGTCGCCGCCGGCGTATTCCAGCAAAAGGCACTCGTGCGGCGCGCCCATGGCGGTCACGGTCTCGAGGCCCTTGTAGCGCCCGACACCGTGGTCGACATGGACGACAAGATCGCCGGGGCTGAGCGATTGCGCCTCGGTCAGGTAGTTCTCGGCGCGCTTGGTCTTGCGCTTTGGGCGGATCAGGCGGTCGCCCAGAACGTCCTGTTCGGAGATCACGGTCAACCCGCCGCCGGTGAACCCCTCTTCCAGCGGCCAGACGACGAGGCTGAGGCTGCTGCGCCCGCCGATGCCGCGCGCGTCCGGGGCAAGTGTCGCATCCGCGATGCCCTGATCCTCCAGAAGACCATGCAACCGCTCCCGCGCGCCCTCGGACCAGGACGCCACGACGACGGCGCTTTCTTCGCGCATCGCCTGAACATGCGCCGCCAGGGCCCCGAAAAGACTTAGCTTCTCATCCTGTCGCTCGACCGAGAAATTGCGCCCCACACGCCCGCCCATGTCGAGCACCCCGGGGCCGGGGGCCGCCGGAATGGGAGAGAACTGCACAACGCGATGCCCGGCCGTCGCCCTGGCCCAAGCGGCATCGTCGAGATAGAGCAGCCCCGGCGGGACCGGCTTGTAGACGCTGTCGAGGCGCCCCTTCTGGCTCAGAGCCGTCCTGCGCGTGTCATACTGGTCCGCGATCGTCTCCCACCGCGAAAGGCGCTGCGGCGTGGCCTGGTCGTCCAGCGTGATCCGCGCCTCGGGCAGGTAGTCGAAGAGCGTTTCCAGACGCGCGTGGAAGAACGGCAGCCAATGCTCGACACCCTGGTGCTTGCGGCCCGCGCTGACCGCCTCGTAGAGCGGATCGTCGGTGCCCGCCGCGCCGAACTCGACACGGTAATTCTGCCGGAACCGCGTGATCGACGGCTCGTCCAGGATCACCTCGGAGACCGGCGCAAGCTCCACCCGCTCGAGCTTCTCGGTGGTGCGCTGCGTCGCGGGGTCGAAGCGCCGCGCGCCGTCCAGCGTGTCGCCGAACAGGTCGAGCCGCACCGGCGCCCCCTCGCCCGGCGGCCAGACATCGATGATGCCGCCCCGCACGGCATAGTCGCCGGGCTCGGTCACCGTGGGGGTCTGGGAAAAGCCCATGCGCACGAGGAAATCCTTGAGCGCGCCCTCGTCGATGCGGCCGCCGACCGTCGCCACGAAGGCCGAGGAGCGCAACAATTCGCGCGGGGGCACGTATTGCGTGGCCGCATTGAGCGTCGTCAGCAGGATGAAGGGGCCCGACAGGCCGCCCGCCAGCGCGGCGAGCGTCGCCATGCGGGTGGCCGAGATCTCGGGGTTGGGCGAGACGCGGTCATAGGGCAGGCAATCCCAGCCCGGAAAGGTCAGGACAGGAACGGTCGGGTCGAAGAAGGCCAGCGCGCGCGCCATCGCGGCAAGCCGCTTGTCGTCGCGCGCGATGTGGAGGACCGGCACGCCGCCCTGCTCCAGCTCGCGCAGGACGAGCGTGGCGTCGAACCCCTCGGGCGCGCCGGAGGCAAGGATATGGGTCGGTGTGATGGACATGCGCGCCTCACCTACGCGGGACGGGGGCGGTGTCAAGTCGGCTAGCGAAGCGGGCTGACCGTGACGTTGGTGTACATCCCCCAGAAGGCGGTGACGAAGATGAAGCAGATCCCCAGCGCCTGGACCGCGAACCGGTGGTTGCGCAGGCGGACCTGCAGGTTCTCGAAGCCGCTCTCCTGCAGCACGCGCGCGGTGCGCATGGTCAGAGCGGCCACGAGGATCAGCGGCAACACCAGCAGGAGCAGCGCCTGTGCGAACTCGACTCCGTAGCCCCAGCCCAGCACCAGAAGCGAGGTGAGAACGAAGGCCGAGCTTCCCACCATCGCGGCGCCCGAGATCTCGACGAAGTCGAGGATGCGGCGGGTGTTGATCTCGGTGAGCGTGCGCAGGTCGGCCTCGGTGGCCTGGTCGCCGCGGCGCGCCCGCTGGACCATGTGATAGGGAACACCGAGAACCCAGTGGGACAGGCTCGACCACATGGTCGCAAGCACGATCCAGTACCACAGGTTCGAAAACGACCTGAGGTCGATCACTTCGGTGACGAGATCGAAGAAATCCAAGGTGTTCCGCCCGACTGCCCGCTGCGCCTTCTGTCGCCGCGCACCCTATCCGCGCGGGTGCGCGGTTTCCAGTCCCGCCGCACCGACCCGCGACCGGGACAACCTGCACCCTTGCTCCGCGGACACGCCCATGTCACCGCTTGGGCTCGAGAGACGAATGGAAAGACCGCACGCCATGCCCCAGGCCCCCTTCCCCTTGACCCGCCACCGTCGCGTTCGGTCCCGGCCCGAGCTACGCAACCTCGTGCGCGAAACCGAGCTGAGCGTGAACAACCTGATCTGGCCGATCTTCTTGCGCGACGGCGAGGGGGTCGAGGAACCCGTGTCCTCCATGCCCGGTGTCGTGCGCCGCTCGATCGACCGGATCGTGGAGGCCGCGCGCGAGGCGGCCTCGCTGGGCATCCCGGCGATCTGCCTCTTTCCCTACACGGACGCGAGCCTGAAGACCGAGCTTTGCGAAGAGGCGTGGAACCCCGACAACCTGTCGAACCGCGCGATCCGCGCGATCCGCGATGCGGGCATCGACATCGCGATCATGACCGACATCGCGCTCGACCCCTACAACATCAACGGCCATGACGGGATCGTGCGGGATGGCGTGATCGTGAACGACGAAACCGTCGAGGCGCTGGTCAGGATGGCGCTGGCGCAGGCCGAGGCGGGGGTCGACATCCTCGGGCCGTCGGACATGATGGACGGGCGCATCGGTGCGATGCGCAGCGCGCTGGAGGAAAACGGCCACACCAATGTGACGATCATGTCCTATGCCGCCAAGTTCGCCAGCTCCTTCTACGGCCCCTTCCGCGACGCGGTCGGCGCCTCGGGCGCGCTCAAGGGCGACAAGTTCACCTACCAGATCGACCCGGCGAACCGCCTGGCCGCCCTGCGTTGCGTCGAGCGCGACCTGATGGAGGGCGCGGACATGGTCATGGTGAAACCGGGGCTGCCCTATCTCGACATCGCGCGCGAGGTGAAGGACCGCTTCGGCGCGCCGACCTACGCCTACCAGGTCTCGGGCGAATACGCGATGATCGAGGCCGCGGCGGCCAACGGCTGGATCGACGGCGAGAAGGTGATGCTGGAAAGCCTGATGTGCTTCCGGCGCGCGGGCTGCGACGGCGTCCTGACCTACTTCGCCCCAAGGGTCGCGCGCCTCCTCAACGGGTAGCGGCGGATCGGCGAAGGACCGCCAATTGTGGTGTTTTGCACCGTGACACCCGGTGTCGAAACGCGTATCCTGTCGGCAATCCGCGGGCGGTGAACGACCCGCATCCCTTGAGGCAACCCGGCAAGAGGCCCCAGATGAGCAACATTACCCGTCGTCATTTCGTGATTTCCGGCGCATCCCTGCCCCTTCTCGCCGCCTGCGGCAACGGCGTCAATTCGGGAGCCGGCCAGCGGATCGACGCCCGTGTCGATGCCGCGACCGAGTTCATGTACCGCGAGGTGCCCGGCACCGAGGAACTGTCCTACAACGCGACCGGCATGCTTGTGATGCCGCTCATCACCGAGGCGGGTTTCGGCTTCGGCGGATCGTACGGGCGCGGCGCGCTCCGGATCAATGGCGTGACGGTCGATTACTATTCGGCCACCGCGGGCACGTTCGGGTTCCAGATCGGCGCGCAGCAGTACGCGCACACGCTCTTCTTCATGACCGATGCGGCGCTGCGCGATTTCCGCGAGTCGACGGGCTGGGCCGTCGGCGGCGACGTGCGCTACGCGGTCAACGACCGCGGCGGCAACCTCGGGATCGACACGACGGTCCTGACCGATCCGGTCATCGCCGTGATCTACGGCCAGGCGGGACTGATCGTCGGCGCCACGCTCGACGGCACGCGCTACGCCCGTATCCTGCCCTGAGACCGCACCGCGGCGCGTTTGCAATTGCGGGACAACCGGCTTAGCTCATCGGCCAAGGAATCGCGCTGAGGCTTCATGGCTGCCCTTCTCCGTTGGCTGGTCAGACTGGGCTCGCTCGCCGTCGCCCTGACGGTGGGCGTCGTCCTTGTCGCGTGGTACATCGGCGCGCGCTCGATCCCGGATTACGACGCGGACTGGACGGTGCCGGGCCTGACGGCGCCGGTCGAGATCGTGCGCAACACCTCTGCCGTGCCGCATGTCTTCGGCGAGACCGACGCCGACGTCTTCTACGGTCTCGGCTTCGCCCATGCGCAGGACCGGCTCTGGCAGATGCTGATGATGCGCCGGACGGCGCAGGGGCGGCTCTCCGAGCTCTTCGGCGAGCCGACGCTGCAGATCGACGACCTGCTCCGGCGCCTGGACGTCTACCAGCTTGCCACCGAAAGCGTCGAGGCCCTCGACCCCGAGACGGTCGCGGTGCTTCAGGCCTATGCCGACGGCGTGAACGCCTGGCTGCGCCTGATCGGCGAAGAGGCGCTGGGGCGCGGCGCGCCGGAGCTGTTCCTCTTCACGCCCGGGATCGCGCCCTGGCGGCCCGCCGACAGCGTCGCGGTCACCTTCATGATGGCCCTGCAACTGGCCGACCACCACGAGGAAGAGGTGCTGCGCGCCCGGGCGCTCCTCGCCCTCGACGATCCCGAGCGGCTGCGCGACCTGATGCCCGACGCGCCCGGCGACGGAACGGCGGAACTGGCCGCCCTGCCCGACTGGGAGACGCTCTTTTCCACGGCGCCGCCCCGGCATGCCGCCAGCCTGTCGCCGCCGCGCCATCCGCTGCACCCGAATGCCGCGGGGCGCGGTCGGGCGGGGGCCTCGAACGCCTTTGCCGCGACCCCGTCCCGCGCCGCCGCATCCGGGGCGCTTCTGGCCAATGATCCGCATCTCGGGCTGACAGCGCCCTCGATCTGGTATCTCGCCCGGCTCGAGCTGTCGACGGGCGGCGTGATCGGCGCGACCATCCCCGGCATGCCGGTGATCCTCGCCGGACGGTCCGAGCGTCTGGCCTGGGGTGTCACCTCGGCCTATCTCGACGACATCGACCTCTATGTCGAGGAACTGAACCCCGACGATCCCACGCAATACCGCACGCCCGAGGGCTGGGCCGCGTTCCGCACCGACCGCCGCGTGATCGAGGTGGCGGGCGGCCAGCCCGTAACGATCACCCGCCGCTGGACCGAGAACGGCCCCGTCATACCCGGCACGCATTACGACATCGGCGCCGTCACCCCGCCCGGCCACGTGATGAGCATGGCCTGGACCGCGCTGACGCCCGAGAACACCTCGATCCAGACCGGGCTGCGCCTGATGCGCGCGGGCACGATCGAGGAAGGGCTTGCCGCGGGCGAGGATTTCGTGGCGCCTGCGCAGAACCTGATGCTCGCCTCTGCCGACGGGCGGATCGCGATGCAGGTCGTGGGCCACATGCCCTGGCGGCTGAACGCCCACCAGACCCAGGCGCGCCTGCCGAGCCCCGGCTGGATCGCGGACAACCGCTGGCAGGGCGTGACCCAGTATTTCGCCAACCCGACCTTCCTCGATCCCGAAAGCGGCATCCTGGGCAACACCAACAACAAGATGGTGGACCGCGATTTCCCGCTGCACGTCTCGTTTCACTGGGGCGACACGCAGCGCATCACGCGGCTCACCCGCCTGATGGAGGCGCGCGACGTCCACACCCGCGACAGCTTCATCGAGGCGCAGCTCGACACCGTCTCGGCCGCGGCGCGCAACATCCTGCCGCTGGTCGCGCGCGACCTGTGGTTCACCGGCGAGACGGCCGCCGCGGGCACCCCCGAACGCCGCCGCCAGCGTGCGCTCGAGCTTCTCGCCGACTGGAACGGCGAGATGAACGAGCACCTGCCCGAGCCGCTGATCTACGCCGCCTGGATGCGCGAGCTGCAACAGCGCCTGATCCGCGACGAGATCGGCCCGCTGGCCGAGGACTTCCAGACCGTCGAGCCCATCTTCATCGAGCGGGTCTTCCGCGACATCGGCGGCGCGAGCGCGTGGTGCGACGTCGCCCCCTCGACCGCCGAGGAAACCTGCACCGACATCGCCCGCCTCGCGCTCGACGATGCGCTGCAATGGCTCGAGGAACGCTACGGCACCGACGTCGAAAGCTGGCGCTGGGGCGCCGCGCACGAGGCGCGCCACGATCACCAGGTCCTCGGCGGCACGCGCCTCTTCTCGTGGATCGTGAACATCCGCCAGCCCACGTCGGGCGGGGATTTCACGCTGAACCGGGCCGCCACGCCGGGCACGATGCCGGATCCGTTCCTCAACACCAACGCCGCGGGCTACCGCGGGGTCTACGATTTCGCCGACCCCGACAGTTCGGTGTTCGTGATCGCGACGGGTCAGTCCGGCAACCCGCTGTCGCGCCACTACGACGACCTGGGCGAGCTGTGGCGGCGCGGGGAATACATCCCGATGACGCTCGACCCGGCGCTTGCCCGCGCGGGCAATATCGGCATCACCACGCTGACCCCGCGGGAGTGAGGCGGCCAGACCCTTGCAAGGGTCTGCCCCAGGGCCTTGCAAGGCCCTGGCCAGCCTTTTGCAAAAGGCTGGGAAAAAGCCTTTCAAGGCTTTTGCACCGCGCCGCCCCCTGCGCTATGAGCGGCGGAAACCCATTCGCAAAGGGCCGCGACCCATGCCGCTCATCCACGACAGCCCCGCCGCCTGGGAGGCGGCCCCGCAGAAAAGCCTCGCCGTCTTCGGCATGTCGGGCCTTGGCAAGACCCGGCTGGCGAGCCTCCTGCGCGGAGCGGGCGAGTGGTATCACTACTCGATCGACTACCGCATCGGCACCGCCTACATGGGCGAGCACATCAACGACAATCTCAAGCGGCAGGCGATGCAGGTGCCCTTCCTGGCCGATCTGCTGCGCTCGGATTCGATCTACATCCGCTCGAACATCTCCTTCGACAACCTCGCACCGCTCTCCACCTTCCTCGGCAAGCCCGGCGATCCCGCCCGCGGCGGCCTGCCCTTCGACGAGTACATGCGCCGCCAGGCGCTGCACCGCCGGGCCGAGATCAACGCGCTTCTGGATACGCCCGCCTTCATCGCGCGCGCGCGCGACCTCTATGGCTACCCGCATTTCATCGCCGACACCGGCGGCTCGATCTGCGAGGTCGTCGACCCCGAGGACCCCGAGGACGAGGTGCTGAAGACCCTCTCGGCCCATTGCCTCATGGTCTGGATCGAAGGCCCCGATAGCCACACCGAGGAGCTGATCCGCCGCTTCGAGCGCGATCCGAAGCCGATGTACTACAAGCCCGATTTCCTCCTGCCGCTCTGGCAGGCCTGGCTCGACGAAACCGGCGTGACGCCCGAAACGGCGGACCCCGACGCCTTCATCCGCCATGCCTACCGGCACGCGATGGCCCATCGCGCACCGCTTTACGCCGCGATGGCGAAGAACTGGGGCGTGACCGTCACCGCCGCCGAGGTGGAAACGGTGCGCGACGCCACCGATGCGATGGCCATGGTGGCCGCAGCCCTTGGCAGGGCGCCCGCGCACACCTAACTGCGACCTTCACCCGTCAGGAGCCTGCGACACGATGCCGATCAAGCTGCCCTCCTCCCTCCCCGCCTTCTCGATCCTCCGTCGCGAGGGCGTGCAGGTCATGGGGATGCGGGCCGCGGACAAGCAGGACATCCGCCCGCTCAGGATCGCGCTCCTGAACCTGATGCCGAAGAAGATCCAGACCGAGACGCAGTTCGCGCGCCTCGTCGGCGCCTCGCCCCTTCAGGTCGAACTGAGCCTGATCCGCATGACGGATCACGAGACGCGGAACACCGCCGCCGAGCACATGGAGGCCTTCTACCGCCCCTTCGCCGAAGTGGCGGAGACGGGCGAGAAATTCGACGGGCTCATCATCACCGGCGCACCCATCGAGCACCTGCCCTATGGCGACGTGACCTACTGGGACGAGCTCACCCGCGTCTTCGACTGGACCCAGACCCATGTCCATTCCACCTTCGGCGTCTGCTGGGGCGGCATGGCGATGCTCAAGCATTTCCACGGGGTCGAGAAGCACATGCTCGGAGCCAAGGCCTTCGGCTGCTTCCGTCACGAGGTGGCGGCACCGGCCTCGCCCTACCTGCGCGGCTTCTCGGACGAATTCGTGATCCCCGTCAGCCGCTGGACCGAGATCCGCCAGGACGAGGTCGACGCGGTGCCGGGTCTCGAGACGCTCCTGACCTCGGAGGAGGTCGGCCCCTGCCTGGTCGAGGACCGGGCGCACCGCGCGCTCTACATCTTCAACCATTTCGAATACGACAGCGATACGCTGAAACAGGAATACGATCGCGACGTGGCGAACGGCACGCCGATCAACGTGCCGCGGAACTATTACCCCGGGGATGACCCCGCGCGCCCGCCGCTCAACCGCTGGCGCAGCCATGCCCACCTGCTTTATGGAAACTGGGTGTCCGAGGTCTACCTCACCACCCCCTATGACATCGCCGAGATCGGAACGCGCTCGACGGACTGGAGGGTATGAAGCTCGCGCTTCTCCTGCTGGGGCTCCTGGCCCTCGGCTGGGGCCTCACCCTCTGGAAGGCCGCCCGGCACGAGGCGCGGGCGCTCGCCGCTTACCCTCCGCTGGGGCAGTTCGTGACGGTGGACGGCAAGCGCCTGCACCTCCTGCAGACGGGCGAAGGGCCCGACATCGTGCTGATCCACGGCGCGAGCGGGAACATGCGCGATTTCACCCATGACCTCGTGCCGCGGCTGGCCGGGCGCTACCGCGTGACGGTGGTGGACCGCCCCGGCCTCGGCCATTCCGACCGGCTGGACCGCGACGGGGCGACGATCTTCGAACAGGCCGACGCGCTGGTGCGCGCGGTGGCCGAGCTGGGCGTCGAGCGCCCGCTGGTGCTGGGCCATTCCTACGGCGGCGCCGTGGCGCTGGCCTGGGCCACGCGCCACCCCGAGGCGACCGCGGGCCTGATCCTGCTTGCCGCGGCCTCGAACCCCTGGGACACGCCGCTCTCGACCTATTACCGCGTGCTCTCCTCACCCCTGGGGCAGGTGATGGCTGTCCCCCTCCTGACGGCCTGGGTGCCCGACCATGTCGTGACCGACACCATCGCCAGCATCTTCGCGCCGCAACCCACGCCCGAGGGCTATGCCGACTACATCGGCGCGGGCCTGACGCTCCAGCGCCGCGCCCTGCGCGAGAACGCGCTGCAGCGCGCGGGCATCCTTGCCGAGATCCGGCAGATGGTGCCCGATTACGCCGGCATCGACCTGCCGGTCGAGATCCTGCACGGCGACGCCGACACGACCGTCTGGCTGTCGATCCATTCCGAACCGCTGTCGCGCCAGATCGCGGGCGCAAACCTCGTGGTGATGGAGGGGGTGGGCCATTCCCCCCACCATGCCGAGCACGAGACGGTCATCGCCGCCATCGACCGCGCCGCCGCCCGCGCCGGATTGCGCTGAGGGGGGCGAGCCCCTAATGTCAAACTCCGTAACATCCACGCGCGACAGAGGCAGGCCGCAGATGTCCAAACCCTTCGACGGGGCGATCTCGGAATTCTACGAGACCCTTGCGCCCGACCATGTCCGCGACGCCATCCGCCACGCCAGGAAGAACCGCATCCTCGACGCGGCCTACCCGTACGACGAACGGATGGACAAGGACGCCTACGAGGACCAGCTTGCGGCGCTCCAGATCGAGCTGGTGAAGTTTCACGCCTGGGTCCGCGACACCGGCCAGCGCATCGCCGTGGTCTTCGAGGGGCGCGATGCCGCCGGCAAGGGCGGCTCCATCGCGCGCGTGCGCCAGAACCTCAACCCGCGGGTCGCGGGGGTGGTGGCGCTGTCGAAGCCGACCGAGCGCGAGGCCGCGCAATGGTATTTCCAGCGCTACATCCACCACCTGCCCGCGGGCGGCGAGATCCGGCTTTTCGACCGAAGCTGGTACAACCGCGGCGTGGTCGAGCATGTCTTCGGCTTCTGCACGCCCGAGGAGCGGCGGGTCTTCTTCCGCCAGTTGCCCGATTTCGAGAAGATGCTGGTCGATGACGGCATCCGCCTCACGAAGATCTGGCTGAACGTGGGCCGCGCCGAGCAGCTGCGACGCTTCCTCGACCGGGAAAGCGACCCGCTGAAGCAGTGGAAGCTCAGCTGGATCGACGTGGAAGGGCTGAAGAAATGGGATGCCTATTCCGACGCCATCGCCGAGACCCTGTCGCTGGGCCATTCGGCCCATGCGCCCTGGACGGTGATCCGCTCGGACGACAAGCGCCGCGCGCGGCTGGCGGTGATCCGGGCGATCCTGCAGGACGTCGACTATGACGGCAAGGATGCGAAGGTCGTGGGCCGCCCCGACCCCGCGATCTGCGGTGGGCCCGAGATGTGGACCGATCACTCGGTTCCGGGCGCGGGCTGAGGGGCGATGGTCAAGCGCGGCTACCATCACGGCAACCTCAAGCAGGCGCTGGTCGATGCCGCCCTGCGCCTGATCGAGGAGAAGGGGCCGACCGGCTTCACCCTGTCGGAGGCCGCCAAGAACGCGGGCGTGACGCCTGCCGCCGTCTACCGGCATTTCGAGGGGCGCGAGCAGCTGATCGAGGAATGCGCGCGGCAGGGGCACGAGATCTTCGCCGACCTGATGGTCCATGCCTTCAACGGCGGCAAACCCTCGGCGCTGGCCGCCTTCGAGGCGACCGGGCGCGCCTATCTTGCCTTCGCGCGCAAGTTCCCGGGGCACTACATGGCGATGTTCGAAAGCGGCACCTCGATGAACGCCACGCCCGAGCTTGCCGCCGCGGCGGCCAAGTCGCGGGCGGTGCTGGAACGGGCGGCCGAGGCGCTGTCGGAGCACATCCCGCCGGGCAAGCGCCCGCCGCCCTCGATGTTCTCGGCCCATATCTGGGCGATGAGCCACGGGGTCGTGGAGCTTTTCGCGCGGGGCCGTCCCGGCGCGCAGTCGCCGTTTTCGCCCGAGGACCTGCTGGAAGCCGGGATCGGGATCTACCTGCGGGGCCTGGGGCTGATCCGGCCCGACGACTGAGTGCGGCGGATTTTCTGAAAATCCGGCAAGGGGGGCGCGCCGCTGGCGCGGCGCGGGTGCGAATTTTCGTACGAAAATTCGTGTCGCGCCCCAACCGGCGCGTCACCGCCCCCGGAAGAGCCCCCCCAGGATGCCGCGCACGACCGCACGGCCCGACTGGGTGCCAAGCTGACGGGCAAAGCTTTTCGCAAAGGCCGTCCCCACGCTGTCCGACCGCGAGGAGGATCGCCGCGCCGGCTGGCTGGTCGAGCGGCTGACGCGGGTGCCGGAATAGCGCCGGGCGGCGGTGAACTCGCGGTCGGCGGCGGCCTCCGCCTCGGCCTCGGCGCGTTCGGCCTCTTCGGCGGCACGGGCCGCGGCGGCGGCGCGGGCCTGCAGGATCTCGAAGGCGCTTTCGCGGTCGAGCACCGTGTCGTACTTGCCCGCAAGCGGTGACATGCCCATCAGGGCCGCCCGCGTCGCGTCGTCGATCGGCCCCAGCTGCGAGGAGGGCGGGCGGATCAGGGTGCGCTCGGCCACGCCGGGAATGCCCTTGCGCTCGAGCATCGAGGTCACGGCCTCGCCCACGCCGACCTCGCGGATCGCATCCTCGATGTCGAAACGCGGGTTGTCGCGGTAGTTCATCGCGGCCTGCTTGAGGTCACGCCGGTCCTTGGCGGTGAAGGCCCTGAGCGCGTGCTGCACGCGGTTGCCGAGCTGGCCGAGGATGTCCTCGGGCACGTCCGCCGGGTTCTGCGTCACGAAATAGACGCCCACCCCCTTGGACCGGATCAGGCGGGCGACCTGCTCGACCTTGTCCACCAGCGCCCTGGGCGCATCCTCGAACAACAGATGCGCCTCGTCGAAGAAGAAGACGAGCTTGGGCTTCTCGGGGTCGCCGACCTCGGGCAGCTCCTCGAAGAGCTCGGAGAGGAGCCACAGAAGGAAGGTCGCATAGAGCCGGGGGCTCTGCATCAGCTGGTCGGCGGCCAGGATGTTCACGCGCCCGCGCCCCGCCTCGTCGGTGAGGAACAGGTCCGACAGCTCGAGCGCCGGTTCACCGAAGAGGCGGTCGCCCCCCTGCCCTTCCAGCACGAGGAGCCGGCGCTGGATCGCGCCGATGGACGCTGGCGCGATATTGCCGTAGCGCAAGCCCAGCTCGGCCCGCGCCTCGCCCACGAAGACCAGGAGCGCCTGCAGGTCCTTGAGGTCGAGCAGCGCCATCTCCTCCTCGTCGGCGACGCGGAAGGCGATGTTGAGAACCCCTTCCTGCGCCTCGGTCAGCTCGAGGAGCCGCGCGAGCAGGAGCGGCCCCATCTCGGAGACCGTGGTGCGCACGGGATGCCCCTTCCGGCCCATGAGGTCCCAGAAGGTGACGGGGGATGCCGCATAGGCGAACTCGTCGAAACCGATGGTCGCGGCCCGGCTCATGAAGGCGTCGTGCAGCTTGTGATCGGCGCGGCCCGCCTGCGCGAGGCCCGAGAGATCCCCCTTCACGTCCGACAGGAAGACCGGCACGCCACGGGCCGAGAAGCTTTCGGCGAGGATCTGCAGGGTGACGGTCTTGCCGGTGCCGGTCGCCCCCGCGATCAGGCCATGGCGATTGGCATAGCCCAGGAGAAGGCTTTGCGGCGTGCCGTAGCCTTCGCCTCCGCCACCGATGAAGATCCCGTCACTCATATGCGGCCTCCCGTGAAATCAGCTTTGTGCACAATACTCTGTTAACGCTTCCATGCCAGTCTGAAGCGGCATCGATTGCCCTCATGTCGGTGCGACCTTCTTCCCCGTAGACTGGCCGCGCCCTTCCCGGCGCGGCCTTTTTTGACCGACCCGAAAAAGGCGGAATACGCCCGATTTGGCCTGTTGACGGATGCGGCCGACTGGCATAGCGTCCCGTCCAGAAAGTCGGCCAGTCCGACAGGGAGAGAAAAAATGCAAAGGGTCCGCTTGCGGACCCTTTAGCTATTTGGGCCAAGGGACGCCGGGCGCCCCGCGGCGCCGCCCGCTCTGGCAAGACACTGCCGAGAGCGCCTCGGCGCGGCGGATTTTGCCCCTGACAGCGCCGCCGCGACATGCTAGCCACCACCCGACGAAAGAGACGAAGACCGCAAAAGGAGATGCGTCGCATGTCGCTTCAGAATGTCCTGCAGGCAGGCCTGGTTGTGAGCCTCGTTGCTCTGCCGATGGCGAGCGCCGCCCAGACGGCGGACGAGACCCTTCCCGTCGGTGAAACGCCGGTCGGCGAAACCTATGTCGCCGAAACCCATGGCGATTGGGAGATCCGCTGCATCCGCGCCGAGGAAGGCCAGCCCGAACCCTGCCAGATGTACCAGCTCCTTCGCGACGACTCGGGCGGCGCGGTGGCCGAGTTCAACATCTTCGATCTGCCCGACGAAGGGCAGGTCGTGGCCGGCGCCACCATCGTCACGCCGCTCGACACGCTGCTGCCCCCGGGCATCCGTCTGCGGATCGACGACGGAACATGGTCGGAATACCCCTTCGCCTTCTGCCAGCAGGTCGGGTGCTTCGCGCGTCTGGGGCTGACGGCATCCAATATCGAGGCGATGCGCGCGGGCGGCGAGGCGACCGTCGCCCTGGTGCCGCTCCCGGCGCCTGACCAGGTGATCCAGGTCTCGGCGTCGCTGACGGGCTTCACCGCCGGTTTCGCAGCCCTGGAAGAGCGCAACGCCGCCGCCATCGAGCTGTTCCAGCAGCTTCAGCAGCAGTAGGGCGCAGCCCCTCCGGGTCTGACCCGGACGTCGCGCCGGACAGGAACGGCCCGACCGGCAACCCGGTCGGGCCGTTCCTCGTTTCAGCGCAGGTTCAGGGGGCGCGGCGCAGCGCCAGCACCGCGTTCAGGCCGCCGAAGGCGAAGGCGTTCGAGAGGCAGGCCTCGACCCGCGCCTCGCGCGCCTCGTTCGGGACGACGTCCAGCGCGCATTCCGGATCGGGTTCCTCGTAGCCGATGGTCGGCGCGATCACCCCGTCCTTCAGCGCCATGATGCAGGCCAGAAGCTCGACCGCGCCGGTGCCGCCGATCAGGTGGCCGTGCATCGACTTGGTGGAGGAGATCATCAGCTCGTTGGCATGATGGCCGAAGGCATCGGCGACGGCGGCGCATTCCACCCGGTCGTTCGCCGCGGTCCCCGTGCCATGGGCATTGATATAGGCGACCTCGTCGCGGTTCAGCCGCGCATCCTTCAGCGCGCCTGCGATCGTGCGCGAAGCCCCCTGTTCCGAGGGCATCACGATATCCGCCGCGTCCGAGGTCATGGCGAAGCCAACCACCTCGGCCAGGATCTCGGCGCCGCGCTTCTTCGCGTGCTCGTATTCCTCGAAGATGAAGACGGCCGCGCCCTCGCCCTGCACCATGCCGTTGCGGTTGGCGCTGAAGGGGCGGCAGGCGTCCTTGGACATCACGCGCAGTCCTTCCCAGGCCTTTACGCCGCCGAAGCTCAGCATCGCCTCGGAGCCGCCCGTCACCATCACGTCGGCCACGCCGCCGCGGATCAGCTGGAACGCAAGACCCATCGCGTGATTGGACGAGGCGCAGGCGGTCGCGACCGAGAAGCTCGGGCCCTTAAGGTTCCATTCCATGCTGACATGGCTGGCGGCCGCGTTGTTCATCAGCTTCGGCACGACGAAGGGATGGACGCGGTTCTTCCCCTCTTCGTAGACCGAGCGATAGTTTTCGTCCCAGGTGTTCACGCCGCCCCCCGCCGTGCCCAGCACCACGCCCGAGCGCGTCGCAAGCTCGCCCGCGAAGGTCAGGCCGGCGCCGTCCAGCGCCTGGTGGGCGGCGATCAGGGTGAATTGCGTGAACCGGTCGTAAAGCGCGATCTGCTGGCGGTTGAAGAGCGTATCGGGATCGTAGCCCTTGACCTGCCCGCCGATGCGGACGCTCAGTCGCTCAACATCGCGCAGGTCCAGCTCACCGATGCCGCAGCGCCCCTCGCGCATCGCCTCCAGCGTCGCGGGCACGTCATGGCCAAGAGCGTTGATCGTGCCCTGCCCGGTGATGACGACGCGGCGCATGGGGGGTCAGCCGCCCTTCTGCTCGGCCAGTAGACCCTCGACCGCGGCGATGATGGCGGCGACCGAGGAGATGTCGAAAGCGCTGTCTTCGGGCGCGTTGGCGTTGAAGGGCACCTGGATGTCGAAGGCTTCCTCGATCGCGAAGATCGACTCGACCAGCCCGAGGCTGTCGATGCCGAGGTCCTCAAGCGTCGCCTCCATCGTCACGTCGCCCGGTTCCAGCACCGCCTGTTCGGCGATGATCCCGATCACCTTGTCGCGGACAGTCTCGGACATGCTCACACCCCGTCTGGTCTCGGGGGTCATCTAAGGGGTCTTGTCGGTCTTGAAAACGGCTTTCTGCAGCTCTGCGACCGCTTTGGCCAGTCGCGGCAGGCGGCGCAGACCCTTGTACATCTCGACCTGGGTTTCCATCCGGACGGCAGGATAGCCCAGAAGCGCGCGACCCGGCGGGACGGTCGACAGGATGATGGTCGAAGCGCCGGTGACCACGTCCGATCCGATCTCGAGATTGTCGGCCACGCCCGTCTGCCCGCCAAGGACCACGCGGTCGCCGATCCTCACCGAGCCCGCGATGCCCACCTGCCCGCAGAGCAGGCAGTCGCGCCCGATGCGGCAGTTGTGGCCGACATGCACCATGTTGTCGAGCTTGGTGCCATCCCCGATCACCGTATCCGCGACCGTGCCCCGGTCGATGGTGGCGTTCGCGCCGATCTCGACATCGTCACCGATGCGGACCGAGCCGAGCGAATGAATGCGCGTCCAGCTTTGCGGCGTGACCGCGCCGTCGGACTTGCCGAGGGAGGCGCGGGTGGTTTCCACCTGGCTCGCCTCCGGCGTGACGAAGCTGAACCCGTCAGCCCCGATCACGCAGCCCGGCTGCAGGATGGCGCGGTCTCCGATCCTGACCCTCGCGCCCACCCGCGCGCCGTTCAGGATCAGCGCGTCATCCCCGATGCGGGCACCCTCGGAGATCGAGACATGCGAGGCGATCCGCGCGCCCTGCCCGATCACGACATCCGCGCCGATCACCACGAAGGGCCCGATGGCGGCGCCGATCCCGATCGCGGCAGAGGGGTCGATGACGGCCGTCGGATGCACCCCCGCCGCGATCCGGGGTCCCGGGTCCATCGCCTGCGTGACACCGGCCATCGCCAGCCGCGGGCGCGGCGCGAGGATGGCGGCCTCGAGCCCCAGCGCCTGCCAGTCCATGCCGGCGCCGATCACCGCGGCGCG
>WVSO01000180.1 GCA_015689745.1 Rhodobacterales bacterium HKCCSP123
GCGTCAGACAATGGTGGCCTCGGTTGCGTCGCGGATCTGTTGCTCGGTGACCCCGTCGGCGAGTTCGACGATCTTGAGCCCGCCCTCGACCACCTCGAGCACCCCGAGGTTCGAGATGATCAGGTCCACCACGCCCTTGCCGGTCAGCGGCAGGGTGCAGGCCTTCAGCACCTTCGACTCGCCGTGCTTGTTCTGGTGGTCCATCACCACGATCACGCGACCCACGCCCGCGACCAGGTCCATCGCGCCGCCCATGCCCTTCACCAGCTTGCCGGGGATCATCCAGTTGGCGAGATCGCCGTTCTCGGCCACCTCCATCGCGCCCAGGATCGCCATCGCGATCTTGCCGCCGCGGATCATGCCGAAGCTCTGCGCGCTGTCGAAATAGGCCGTGTGGGGCAGTTCGGTGATCGTCTGCTTGCCGGCGTTGATCAGGTCGGGGTCCTCGTCGCCCTCGTAGGGAAAGGGGCCCATCCCCAGCATCCCGTTCTCCGACTGCAGCGTCACCGTCATCCCCTCGGGGATGTAATTGGACACCAGCGTCGGAATGCCGATCCCGAGGTTCACGTACATTCCGTCCTGCAGCTCCTGCGCGGCGCGGGCGGCCATCTGGTTGCGGTCCCACATGCGGGTCTCTCCTCGATCTCTGCTGTCTCAGGCCGCGCGCGGCCGCGTGGTGCGCTGCTCGATCCGCTTCTCGTGCTGCCCCTGGATCAGGCGGTGCACGTAGATGCCCGGCAGGTGGATCGCGTCCGGGTCGAGCGAGCCCGTCGGCACGATCTCCTCCACCTCCATGATGCAGACCTTCCCGCACATGGCCGCGGGCGGGTTGAAGTTGCGCGCCGTCTTGCGGAAGACCGCGTTGCCGGTCTCGTCCGCCTTCCAGGCCTTCACGATCGAGAGGTCGGCGAAGATCCCGCGCTCGAGGATGTACTCCTGACCGTCGAAGGTCTTCACCTCCTTGCCCTCGGCGATCACGGTGCCGACGCCCGTCTTGGTGTAGAATCCCGGAATGCCCGCGCCGCCCGCGCGCATCCGCTCGGCCAGGGTTCCTTGCGGGTTGAACTCCAGCTCCAGCTCGCCCGACAGGTATTGCCGCATGAACTCGGCGTTCTCGCCGACGTAGGAGGACATCATCTTCTTCACCTGCCGGGTGGCCAGCAGCTTGCCGAGGCCGAAGCCGTCGATCCCCGCGTTGTTCGAAGCGACAGTCAGGTCCTTCACCCCCGCCTCGACGAGGCCGTCGATCAGAAGCTCGGGGATGCCGCAGAGACCAAATCCCCCGGACGCGATCAGCATGCCGTCGAACAGAACCCCGTCCAGCGCCTCGGCCGCGGAACCGTAGAGTTTTTTCAT
>WVSO01000181.1 GCA_015689745.1 Rhodobacterales bacterium HKCCSP123
AGGAATTCCTTGAGGTGAAGACCGTCCAGATGCGCATCGGCCGGACGCGGGCGGCGCGTTGCGGTCGGTCTCGGTCATGGCGGAGGATGCGATGACGGCGGATGGCTGGGCCACCGCGCTTTTCGCGGCGGGGGCCGAGCGCGGCCCGGCGCTGGCGCGCGAGCGGGGGCTGTCGGCGCTCTTCCTCGTCGCGCGGGACGAGGGGCTTCTGCCGGAGACCACGGGCGGGATGGGCGCGCATGTGCTATGATGGGGGCGGAGGGCTAGGGAGATGGAAGTGATCTTCGGCATCGGTGTTTTCGGCCTCGCGGCGCTGGGGCTCGGACTTGGGCTGGCCCTTGGCCGTGGCCCCGTGAAGGGAAGCTGCGGCGGCGCCTCCTGCATGGCGGGCGAGGGCTGTGCGGCTTGCCCGAGGGCGCGCGCCGACAGGGAGGGCGGCGCGTGACCGAGGCGCTGACCGTGCGCGGCGTGATGGTGTCGGGGGGGCCGGTGCTGTCCCCCGGCGACCCGATCCGCCGCGCCGTTGCGGCCCTGGTGGAGGCGGGCGCACAGGCGGCCGCCGTGGTCGAGGCCGACGGGCGGGTCTGCGGGATCCTGACCGAGAAGGACTGTTTCCGCCCGGCGCTCCATGCCAGCTACTACCAGGAATGGCGCGGCACGGTGGCCGATCACATGTCGCCCGAGGTGGTCACGATCGAGGTGGACGAGGACGTGGTCCGCGCCGCCGAGATGTTCCTCGACCTGCCGCACCGGACGCTGCCGGTGGTCGAGGCCGGGCGGCTCGTGGGGATGCTCGGGCGGGCGGCCGTCATGGCCGCGCTTTACGGCAGCGGCTAGGCGCGGGCGACGTCGCGGTCCGTCCCGAGGGCGGCGCGCAGCTGCAGGATGGCCTCGACCGTCCCGTCGATGACGGGCACGGGGCAGAGGGGCGCGATGCGGGCGGCCAGGCCCGCGAGGGGGCCGCCCCCGAGCACGATGCTGGCAGCGCCCTCTGCCGCGCAGTCGAGGCAGAGCGCCTGAAGCGCCGCCCCGAGCCGGTCCGCGATCTCGGCGGGCGGGCAGTCGAGCGGTCCGGGAAGCGTCGCCACCCGCATCAGCCGGTCGGCAAGCCCGTGCTGCTCGGCCTTCAGGCGGAGCGGCGGCGCGACCTCGGGCGCGAAGGTGACGATGGCGACGGGGCCGCCGAGGACCCGCGCCTTGGCGAAGGCCGCCTCGGCGATGCCGATGACGGGGGTGTCGGGGAGCGCCGCGCGCACCTCGGCCGCGCCGGTGTCCCCGAAGGAGGCGAGCACGATGCCGTCGGGCTGGCCGTCGCGGGCAAGGTGGCGCGTGACCGCGC
>WVSO01000182.1 GCA_015689745.1 Rhodobacterales bacterium HKCCSP123
CGAGGATGGGCAGGCGCGCGGTGCGCCAGAGCGCCTGAGCGCCCGCAAGGGCTGCGCCCGCCAGCGTCATGGCGAGGGCGAGCAGCGCCCATGCCGGATCGAAGGAGAGGCCGCCGGGCACCTCCGCGCCGTAGAGGCCGCGCAGCGTGCCTGCGACACCGGGCATCAGGGCGGCGGCGATGGCATAGCCGAGGACCAGGCCGACCAGGCCGGAAAACAGGGCCAAACCCGCCAGTTCGAAACTGAACGCGGTGATGAGCGTGCGGAGCGGCGTGCCGAGTGCGCGCAGCGTTCGAACGGTCGCGCGGCGCTGTTCGAAGGCGAGGCCGATGGCGGCATGGACGATGAAGAGGCCCACGGCAAAGGCGAGCAGGCCGAAGGCCGTGAGGTTCAGGTGGAAGCTATCGGTGAGGGCGGCGATATCGGTCTCCGCCCCCGGCGCGACCAGGCGCAGGCCGGTGTCGGCGGGAAGCGGGGGCAGGTGGGGCGGCTGGTTCTCGTGCAGGAGGAGGTAGGAGGGGTCTGTCTGGCCCAGCAGGCGGGCCGCGGTGCCGATATCGGTGATCGCGGCGGCGGGGGGGACGCCGTCGCGGATCACGCGCGGCGGCAGGTCCGGGGGAAGGGGGCCCGCGGCGGTTTCGGCGCTGACGAGCAGGAGGCTGGGGGCGGTGAGGAAGGCCGCGAGGTCGAGATCCCCGCCCTGCAGGGCGGGGCCGCCGGATTGTGGCGGGGCGGTCAGGATGTCGATGCCGAGCAGGCGCAGGCGGGTGTCACCGTCGCCCAGCTCGCCCGAGATGACGGGCGAGACGGCATAGCCCGCGCGGCGGAGCGCGACATAGTCCGACAGCGGGATCGGCTGGCCGTCGGGCGCGGTCAGGCGGGCAAGCTGGTCTTGGCCCAGCGTCGCCTCGGCCTCGGCATAGGCGCTGCGCGCCTCGGCGTTGATCGCCTGCACACCGGACCAGAGCGCGGTCGCCAGCGCCAGCCCGGCGACCAGCGTGAGGAGCTGGCCGGGGTGGCGGCGCCAGTGGCTGAACAGGGTCGAAAGGGCCGTGTAGAGCATGTCAGGCGGCCCGTGGCCGCTCGGCCAGTTGCCCGCGGGACAGGTGCAACCGGCGGTCGAGCCGGGCGGCGAGCCGGTCGGAATGGGTGACCATCAGAAGCGCCGCGCCGGTCTCGGCCACCAGCGACAGGAGCAGGTCGAGCACCGCGTCGCCGGTCGCCTCGTCGAGGTTGCCGGTCGGCTCGTCGGCGAGGATCAGCGCGGGCCGGTGCGCCAGCGCGCGGGCGATGGCGACGCGCTGCTGCTGGCCGCCCGAGAGCTGCTCGGGGTAGCG
>WVSO01000183.1 GCA_015689745.1 Rhodobacterales bacterium HKCCSP123
TCGGCGATACCCATGACCTTCAGACCCTCGCCTTCGGCCTTCTTCGCGCTGGCCGCCATCGGCACGGGCTTCGACGCCGCGCTCCGCGCGCGGCTCGACGCGCTGCAATCGGCCATCGACGGCAGGCTGCGCCTGCACCTCGACTACCGCGACGAGGCGGGCCGGCCCTCCGCGCGAAGGGTGCGCCCGCTGGGTCAGCTCTTCTGGGGCAAGGTCTGGACGCTGATCGCCTGGTGCGAGCTGCGCGAGGATTTCCGCATGTTCCGCGCCGACCGGATCGAGGCGATGACCGAGGGCGAGCCGTTCCGCCCCGAGCGCGGCAAGCGGCTGGTCGATTTCTACGCCCGGATCGAGGCCGAGAACAGCGCGCAGGACCACGGCCCCCTGCCGCTCCGCCGCCCGTAGCCTTGGCAGATTGGCTCAAGATTCATTTAAAATCAATAAATTGGCGCGCCATGCGCAGCCACACCCCTCTTCACGACCCCGTGAGGCAAGCCTTGAAGCCCCCGCGAAAGGCCATAGGTCCCGACCCTCGCGTCACCGGCCACCATGGCCCGTGGCATCGACAGCAACGCCCGAAGGAGGAACCACATGTCCGCCCCAAGCACCAATGTCGAAACCCAGGAACGCCGCCACAAGCCCGTTCTCACCGTCCTGCGCACCCTGATCGGCGCGGCCCTCGTCGCCCT
This sequence comes from Rhodobacterales bacterium HKCCSP123, assembly GCA_015689745.1. Classification (GTDB taxonomy): domain Bacteria; phylum Pseudomonadota; class Alphaproteobacteria; order Rhodobacterales; family Rhodobacteraceae; genus Roseicyclus. Next base: position 690 of record WVSO01000183.1, read on the forward strand.
TGCGGGCTTCATCGGTTACCAGATCGGCGTTGCCGGCGACCCGTCGCCCTCGGCCCTGCCGAGCGTCGAAGGGAACTGACGCAACCCCCCCTTTGACAGGCGCGCGCCGCCTGCTATCTGCCCGCGCATGAGCTCGGATGTTCTCGTTTGGTTCAAGCGTGACCTGCGCCTGCAGGACAACCCCGTGCTGGCCCTCGCGGCGGCGCGCGGGGGCCGTGTCCTGCCGCTCTTCATCGCCGAGCCCGAGGCCTGGGCGCAGCCCGACGCCTCGGCCCGGCAATGGCGTTTCGTGGCCGAAAGCCTCCACGGCTTGCGCGAGGACCTCGCCCGCATCGGCGCCCCGCTGATCGTCCGGACCGGCCCGGCGCAAGCGGTTCTGGCCGATCTCTGCGCCGCCACCGGCATCCGCGAAATCCTGAGCTACGAGGAAACCGGCAACGGCTGGAGCTACGCCCGCGACCGCGCCATCGGCGCTTGGGCGCGGGCGAGCGGCATCACCTGGACCGAACTGCCGCAACCGGGCGTCGTGCGCCGCCTCAAGGGCCGCGACGGCTGGGCCGCCCGGCGCGAGCGCGCGATCCGCGCCGCCGCTGCCGAGACCCCCAAGACGCTCCA
>WVSO01000184.1 GCA_015689745.1 Rhodobacterales bacterium HKCCSP123
CGCCGCTGACGAGGGGCGGCGCGCCGCGCTCTCCCGCGTGCGCGACGCGGCCTGGGAGGGAGTGCCGGCCGAGGCGCGCGCGGCCTGGGACGACCTGACAGGCATCGACGGGATCGGCGCGACGGTCGCGGTGTCTCTGGCGACGACCTTCGAGCAGGCCGCCGAGCGTGCCTCCATCGACCGGCTGATCGCCATGCTTGAGATCGAGGCGCCCGCCGCCCGCGCCACCGAAAGCCCCGTCGCGGGCAAGACCGTGGTCTTCACCGGCAGCCTCGAGAAGATGACCCGCGCCGAGGCCAAGGCGCGGGCCGAGGCGCTGGGGGCCAAGGTCTCCGGCAGCGTCTCGGCCAAGACGGACCTGCTCGTCGCGGGGCCGGGCGCGGGGTCGAAGGCCGCGAAGGCCGCCGAGCTGGGCATCGAGACGATCGACGAGGACGCCTGGCTTGCCTTGATCAACGACGCCCCGGAGGGGGCGGCGCAGGACGATGGCTGAGGGCGCGCATCCAAAGGGCCGGCCGGAAGAGCTCTGGCCGCTCTTCGCGCCGCTCGAGGCGCTTGACGGGATCGGACCGAAGACCGCGAAGAATTACAAGGGGTTGGAGGTTGAAACCCCCAAGGACCTGCTGCTGACCCTGCCGGTTGGCGGCGTGGATCGCAGCCGCAAGGCGTCGATCCGCGACGTGGCGCTGCCGGGCATGGCGACGGTCGAGGTCACGGTGGGCCGGCATCGCCCGCCCTCGGGGCGCGGTCGGCCCTACCGAATCGAGGTGGAGGATTCGGCCACGAGCTTTCAGCTCGTCTTCTTCCACGCCCGCGACGAGTATCTCACGCGCATCCTGCCCACGGGCAGCCGCCGCATCGTCTCGGGCAAGGTGGAGCTTTTCGACGGCATCGCGCAGATGCCGCACCCCGATCACATCCTGCCGCCCGAGGAGGCAAGCGAGATCCCCGAGTTCGAGCCGGTCTACCCGCTGACCTCGGGCGTGACGCAGAAGGGCATGCGCAAGGCGGTCGCTTCGGCGCTGGAACGGGCGCCGATCCTCGGCGAATGGATCGACGGGCAACTGATGGACGAGAAACGCTGGCCGTCATGGGAGGAGGCGCTGCACATGGCCCATGCCCCCGCGCGCCCCGAGGACCTGTCGCGCGGCGCGCCCGCGCGGGAGCGGCTGGCCTTTGACGAGCTCTTCGCGCACCAGCTGACCCTGGCGCTGGCCCGCGCGACGCTGAAGCGCGGCAAGGGGCGGGTGACGCAAG
>WVSO01000185.1 GCA_015689745.1 Rhodobacterales bacterium HKCCSP123
AGCGCCAGCACCGCGTCGCGGCGCTTGTGCACGTCGCGCGGCAAGTTGCCGGCCTTCAGCGCCGCGGCCAGCGTGGCGCGCGCGCCCGACCAGTCCTCGTGCCGCGCCTGCAGCTGGAGGAGCGTCGTCTGCACCTCCTCGTTCTTCGGCCGGATCGCCAGCGCCTTCTCGGCGAGTTTCATCGCCGTCTCGGTGTCGCCATCGGTCAGCTTCTGCTTCATCAGGCCGCGCACGCCGACGAAGCGGGTCCGGTCATCGGCGACCAGCGCCTTGAAGGTCTCGGTCGCAAGTGCCCGGTCGCCCACCATCTCGGCGCCCTGCGCCACGACCAGCTTGGTCAGTTCCGGCCGCCCGAGGTATTTCTCGGCCCGCTCCGCCTTGCGAATGGCCAGCCGGCCCTCACCGGCGGCCAGCGCCATCATGCCCTCGGCCAGCGCCTCGTAGCCCTTGCGCTCGGCGCGGCGGTTGAAATAGCGGCTGATCGCGGTCTCGTCGCCGTTCAGGAAGCGCAGCGTCGCCACCAGGAGCCCCACGGTCCTGAACAGCAGCCACACCGCGAGCAGCAGCACGATCGCGCCCAGCACCGCCAGGAGCGGCGTCAGCACGAATTCGCGGCCCATCACGGTAAGCGTGGCAAGCTCGCCCATCTCGATCAGCAGGCCGGTTCCCCAGGTGAGGCCCGCGACCAGCGCGATGAAGATCAGGACCTTCAGCAAAGACCATAGCATCGGCGCGTCCCCCTCAGTTCCCGTTGCCCGTCAGCGCGGCGGTCAGGGCGGCAAGCCCGTCTTCCGCCGCGGCGCGGGCCTCGACGTCGGCCACCCAGGGGGCCAGCACGCCCTGTGCGCCCTCGGGCAGCGCGGTGATTTCCGTCAGAGCCGCCTGCAGGTCGCCGGAACGGACGGCGGCCTCGACCCGGCTCAGCACGGCGTCGGGGTCGTCCCCCTCGCGCGGCTCGACCGAACGGCCGCCGATCTGGCCCATGACGAAGGCGCCCAGCCGGTCGCCCATGCCCTCACCGGCGGTCTCCTGCAGCGCAAGCGGCAGTGCCGCGCGGGCAAGCGGCGGGAAGGCGGTCTGCAGCCCCTCCATCGTCGGTACGCCGGCGCCGGCCACGGCGCCAAGCGCCTCGGGCACCTCGGTGGCGGCGGCGAGCGTGTCGAGCGCCGTCGCAAAGGGCTCGCCCGTCTCGAAGGCGACGCGGACGGCGTTCAGCGCCGCTTCGGCTTCGGCGCGGGCGGTC
>WVSO01000186.1 GCA_015689745.1 Rhodobacterales bacterium HKCCSP123
CATGCCAGACGGACAGACCCGCCACACCGGCCCCTCGCTTGCGCCCTTCGACTGGGCGGACCCGTTCCACCTGACCGACCAGCTGAGCGAAGAGGAGCGCATGGTCTCCGAGAGCGCGCGGGCCTATGCCGGGGACAAGCTCGCCACCCGCGTGACCGACGCCTACCTGAACGAGACCGTCGCCCCCGAGATCTTCGCCGAGATGGGCGAGATGGGGCTGCTGGGCGTCACCATCCCCGAGGAATACGGCGGGCTGGGCGCGGGCTACGTCACCTACGGCCTCGTCGCGCGCGAGGTGGAGCGGGTGGATTCGGGCTACCGCTCGATGATGTCGGTGCAATCCAGCCTCGTGATGTACCCGATCAACGCCTATGGCACCGAGGAGCAGAAGCGGAAATACCTCCCCGGCCTCGCCGCGGGCACCCTGATCGGCTGTTTCGGCCTGACCGAACCCGACGCGGGGTCGGACCCGGCGGGGATGAAGACCACGGCAAAGAAGACCGAGGGCGGCTACGTCCTGACCGGCGCGAAGATGTGGATCTCGAACGCGCCCATCGCCGATGTCTTCGTGGTCTGGGCCAGGTCCGAGGCGCATGGCGGCAAGATCCGCGGCTTCATCCTCGAGAAGGGGATGCGCGGGCTTTCGGCCCCCAAGATCGGCGGCAAGCTCTCGCTTCGCGCCTCCGTCACGGGCGAGATCGTGATGGAGGGCGTCGAGGTCGGCGAAGACGCGCTTCTGCCCGGGGTCGAGGGGCTGAAGGGCCCCTTCGGTTGCCTCAACCGCGCGCGCTACGGCATCGCCTGGGGCGTGATGGGGGCGGCGGAAGACTGCTGGCACCGCGCGCGGGCCTACGGGCTGGACCGGGTGCAGTTCGGACGCCCGCTGGCGCAGACGCAGCTCTTCCAGAAGAAGCTCGCCGACATGCAGACCGAGATCGCGCTGGGGCTCCAGGCCGCCTTGCGGGCGGGGCGGATGATGGACGAGGGCAGCTGCGCGCCCGAGGTGATTTCCCTCATCAAGCGCAACAATTGCGGCAAGGCGCTGGAGATCGCGCGCACCGCGCGCGACATGCATGGCGGCAACGGCATCATGGCGGAATACCATGTCATGCGCCACGCCCAGAACCTCGAGACGGTGAACACCTACGAGGGAACCCACGACGTCCACGCCCTGATCCTCGGCCGCGCGCAGACCGGGCTGCAGGCGTTCTTCTGACGGCTCAGACCGACTCG
>WVSO01000187.1 GCA_015689745.1 Rhodobacterales bacterium HKCCSP123
GATCACTCGAGGATTTTCGACACCACGCCAGCGCCGACGGTGCGGCCGCCTTCGCGGATGGCGAAGCGCAGGCCGTCTTCCATCGCGATCGGCGCGATCAGCTCGACCGTGAACTTCAGGTTGTCGCCCGGCATCACCATCTCGGTGCCCTCGGGAAGCTGAACCGTGCCGGTCACGTCCGTCGTGCGGAAGTAGAACTGCGGGCGGTAGTTCGCGAAGAACGGCGTGTGACGGCCACCCTCTTCCTTCGTCAGGATGTAGGCCTCGGCCTCGAACTTCGTGTGCGGCTTCACCGAACCCGGCTTGCAGAGCACCTGGCCCCGCTCCACCGCGTCACGGTCGATGCCGCGCAGCAGCGCGCCGATGTTGTCGCCCGCTTCCCCGCGATCCAGCAGCTTGCGGAACATCTCGACGCCCGTGCAGGTCGTCTTCTGCGTGGTCTTGATGCCCACGATCTCCAGTTCGTCGCCGACGTTCACCACGCCGCGCTCGACGCGGCCGGTCACCACCGTGCCGCGGCCCGAGATCGAGAACACGTCCTCGATCGGCATCAGGAACGGCTGGTCCACCGCGCGCGCAGGCTGCGGGATGTAGCTGTCGACGGCGGCCAGAAGCTCGCGGATCTTGTTCTCGCCGATCTCGGGGTCACGGCCTTCCATCGCGGCCAGAGCCGAGCCCGCGACGATCGGAATGTCGTCGCCGGGGAAGTCGTAGGAGGACAGAAGCTCGCGCACTTCCATCTCGACCAGCTCGAGCAGCTCCTCGTCGTCGACCTGGTCGACCTTGTTGAGGAACACCACCAGCGCGGGAACGCCGACTTGGCGGGCCAGCAGGATGTGCTCGCGCGTCTGCGGCATCGGGCCGTCGGCCGCGTTCACCACCAGGATCGCGCCGTCCATCTGGGCGGCACCCGTGATCATGTTCTTCACGTAGTCGGCGTGGCCGGGGCAGTCGACATGCGCGTAGTGCCGCGCGTCGGTCTCGTATTCCACGTGCGCCGTCGAGATCGTGATCCCGCGCGCCTTCTCTTCCGGCGCGCCATCGATCTGGTCGTAGGCCTTGAAGTCGCCGAAATACTTCGTGATCGCAGCCGTCAGCGTCGTCTTGCCGTGGTCAACGTGACCAATCGTGCCGATATTGCAGTGCGGCTTCGTACGTTCAAACTTTTCCTTTGCCAT
>WVSO01000019.1 GCA_015689745.1 Rhodobacterales bacterium HKCCSP123
ACTCATCCGCCGCGCTGATCACGGCGAAGGCCGGGCTGGTGACGAGGTCATGGGCCTTCAGGAGCCTGTAGACACTGGCCTCTGACACGAAGTAGCGCCGCGTATCGGTGAAGCGGACTGCCAGTTCTCGCGGCGACAGCTCCGGCTCGTCCAGGGCCAGGTCCACGATTTGCCGGCGGACAGGGTCAGGGATACGATTCCAGACCCGGCCCGGGCGTGAGGAGCGGTCTTCGAGACCCGCCTGGCCCAAGGCGAGATACCGATCATACCAGCGATAGAAGGTGGTGCGCGGGATGCCGAGCATGGCCAAGGTGCGCCTCACCGGCAGGTGCGACTGCTCGACGAGCCGGATGATCTCGAGCTTTTCGGAGGCGGGGTATCTCATCCTTCGTCGCCCCCATCCCCGAGCATGCTTTTTTTGAGCAGGCGGTTCTCAAGGGTCAGATCGGCCACCGCCTCCTTCAGTGCGGCTGCCTCAGCGCGAAGTCCTTTCACCTCGGGGCTGGTCGCCTCTCGCGCCGTGTCACCCGCCAGCCGCTTCTTTCCGGCCTCGAGGAACTCCTTCGACCAGCTGTAATAGAGGCTCGTGGCGATCCCTTCGCGCCGGCAAAGCTCGGCGATGCTCTCTTCGCCCCGCAATCCTTCCAGGACGATGCGGATCTTCTCCTCCGCCGAATGCTGCTTACGCGTTCGGCGGCGGATGTCTTTGACGACCTTCTCAGCCGACGGCTTCGATGTTCCGGATCTCTGTCTCATCTTCACTCCTTGACGGTTCAGATGAGCCAGAAATCCTCCACTACTCAATCACCCCAGTCTGTCCCATGAGTGCTGATGCCGGACAATCGGCGGCGTCAGCCTCGGGGGCGGACGGGGAACCATCGTGGGGGTGGTCAGCGGCGTGCTGCTGATCGGCGTCATCAACAACCTGCTGACCCTCGCGCAGGTGCCGTCCTTCTACGTGCAAGCCTCGACGGGCGCGGTCATCATCATCGCGGCGATCCTGACGACAATGGCGAGCCGCAGGTCGGGCGGTGTGAAGACACGGACCTGATCGAAGACCTCGGCACCGCGCGGAAACGGGCGGTGCATCGGCCTGGGGAGGGCGAGATGAAGAAACGGCCAATCGGATCAACGGGATTGTCGGTCACACCCATCGGGTTCGGAACCGCCGCCTTGGGCGGAATGCCCGACACCTACGGCTACGGTGTCGATGACGAGACGGCCTATGCGACGGTCCGCGAGATCCTCGATGGTCCCGTGAACCTGATCGACACCTCGCGCAACTACGGTTTCGGCCGCAGCGAGGAACGGATCGGAAAGGTGATCCGCGAGCGCGGAGGCCTTCCCGACGGTTTCGTCATTTCGACCAAGCTCGACCGGGACATGGAAACCGGACAGTTCGACGGCGACCGGGTCCGCCGCTCGGCCGAGGAGAGCCTTGCGGCCCTTGGCATCGACCGGTTCCAGATCCTGCATCTACACGATCCCGAACATGCGCGCAGCCTCGATGAGATCACGCGGACAGGGGGCGCGCTGGATACGCTGTTCCGGCTGAAGGAAGAGGGCCTCGTCGAGGCGGCCGGCATCGCCATGGGGCGCACCGATGTGCTGTTGCCACTGCTGAGGGATTGGCCGTTCGACATCGTGTTGAACCACAATCGGTTCACCCTGCTGAACCGCTCTGCCCAGGAAGCCTTCGCATTGGCACAGGCGAAGGGCATGACGGTTTTCAATGCGGCGCCCTACGCAGGCGGCGTGTTGGCCAAGGGCAGCGACAGGGTCAAGCGCATCACCTACCAGGTGGTCGATGAAGAGGCGCTCGCGCCTGTCCGAAGGATCGAAGAGGTCTGCTCGGAATACGGCGCCGCCCCCGGTGCGGTCGCCCTGCAGTTCTCGATGCGGCAACCTTTCATCGGGTCGACCATCGTCGGCGTCAGCAAACCTGAACGCGTGCGTCAGACGATCGAATGGGCGACCGCGTCGATGGACGACGACGTATGGAAAATCCTTGATGAACTCGTCTTCGAGACGGACGATCCCGAAGCGACGCGTGTCTACGTCGCCGGGTGAGGGCCGCTTGGGGCCCGCGCGATGCCCCTGCGAAGCGTCGTATCGGCTTGTCTGACGGGTGCCTGCAAACGGGACGGCGCCGCTTCCGTCACGGGCCGACAACGATCGCGACGCGACCGAGACGGGCCCTGCGATCAGGGTCCGGGTCAGTGTGAAAAGCGGCGACGCACGTCCTCGATGTCGAGCGTTCGCTCCGTGAGCCCGCCGGACTCCGGCTCGCTTCTTTCCGCCTCGAAGAAGTCGCCGCCGAAAACGTGCAGAGCCGCCGTCAAACGCGGTATCGGATTGCTGACGGAATGAATGATCCCGGAACCCATCCGGCACTTATCGCCGGTCGACAGGGCCTTCGCGCCGCCATCCTCCCGTGGTGACAAGCATGTCACACCGGTCGTCTCGCATCTGCAGGCACCGCGCGTCGTTTCAGGCGGAACGTCATCGTCCTTCCGTAGCGGCCACCGAAACCGATCGATGCGGGTGCGCGCATGGCGGTTCGTCCCGCCGGCAGCCCAAAGGCGCACGTCCTGCAAGCTGGTGAACGCCGGGAAGACGGACACGAGCGATGCCGCGTGTCCGCGCGGGCGCGAAAGTCGCCGCGCAGGTCTTCACCGGCAAGTTTTCTTCATCAGCCGATTGCAGGCCCGACGGTACGTGCCGTAAGTTCGGGACGCCGGCGATGGGTCCGCGCGAAAGACCACCCCAAGTGAAAGCGGCCAGATGGGCAATGCTCCCACTGTGGAAGTCCTTGTAAGACATGAAGACCGGCGCCTCCACGTCTCCGTGGACGGGCCGATGACGATCTACACCGTCAGCGCCCTCGCCGACCGCATCCCCGAGGTCCCGGAGGGAACCGGGCTTGCGCTCGATCTGTCGGGCGTGACGCGGCTCGACACGGCCGGCGCCTGGCTCGTCGCCACGCTGCAATCCAGGCTGGCGGATCGTCGGTCGCGCTGCGACCTGCTTGGAACCACGCGGGAGATGGATGAAACTCTTGCAGTCGTGAGCCGTGCCATCCCGCAACCGGAAGACACGGGACCGCCGCGGCGCAGCCTGGCCATGTCGATCTCGGATTTCGGGCGCGCCGTTGCCGAGACCGGCCGGACAGCGCGCGGGCTGACGGCCTATCTCGGCCTGTTCATCGCCCGCCTTGGTCGCAGCATCCGGCACCCCGGCAGCTTTCGCCTGACCGCGCTGGTGCACCATTGCGAGGAAGTCGGCCTGAAGGCCGTTCCGATCGTTGCGCTCATGTCCTTCCTGATCGGGATCGTGCTGGCCTTCCAGGGCGCATCCCAGTTGCGGCAGTTCGGGGCCGAAGTCTTCGTGGTGGACCTCATCGCCGTGTCGATCCTGCGCGAGTTGGGGATCCTTCTGACGGCGATCATCGTCGCAGGGCGGACCGCATCCGCCTTCACCGCGGCGATCGGGTCGATGAAGATGCGAGAGGAGATCGATGCGATGCGCACGCTGGGCCTCGATCCGGCGACCGTGCTCTTCGTGCCGCGCATCCTTGCGCTTCTGGTGATGTTGCCGATCCTGGGTCTTATCGCGAATGTCTCGGGTCTCGTGGGGGGTGCCCTGATGTCCTGGCTGGAGCTTGGCATCTCGCCGGAGATGTTCCGCACCCGCTTTGTCGAGGGCACCGATCTGAGCCATCTGACCGTCGGCATGGTCAAGGCGCCGGTTTTCGCCCTCATCATCGGCATCGTGGGCTGCCACGCCGGAATGCAGGTCGGAAGCAACGCCGAGTCGCTTGGCCAGCAGACGTCCAAGGCCGTCGTCGCGGCCATCTTCGCGGTCATCGTGGCCGATGCGCTGTTCTCGGTCTTCTTCGCGGAAATCGGGCTCTGATCATGCAGCAGGCACGAGGGAAACCGGTGATCGAGGTGCGCGGGCTGCGCAACCAGTTCGGTTCGCAGGTGGTTCACGAGGGGCTCGATCTCGACGTCTACCGCGGCGAGGTTCTCGGCATCGTCGGTGGGTCCGGCACCGGGAAATCGGTGCTGCTGCGGACCATCGCCGGGTTGCAGGAGCCGGCGGGCGGGTCGATCCGTGTGCTTGGGACAGACGTGCGCAGCGCCGACCTTTCTGCGCGGACGGCGCTCCAGGCACGTTGGGGCGTGATGTTCCAGGACGGGGCGCTGTTCTCGTCCTTGACGGTGCGCGAGAACGTCGAGGTGCCGATGAAGGCCGTGCCGTCGCTTGCGCCGGATGTCGCGCGGGCGCTGGCCGACCTGAAGATCTCGATGGTCGGCCTGCCCTGGTTCGCGGGGGACAAGTTCCCGTCCGAGCTGTCAGGAGGCATGCGCAAGCGCGCGGGCCTTGCGCGGGCGCTTGCGCTCGACCCCGAGATCGTCTTTCTCGACGAGCCGACCGCCGGGCTCGACCCGATCGGGGCGGCGGACTTCGACACGTTGATCCGTGGACTCAGCCGGTCGCTTGGCCTAACCGTCTTCCTGGTGACCCACGATCTCGACACATTGCACGCCGTGTGCGATCGCATCGCGGTGCTGGCCGAGCGCAAGGTGCTTGTGACCGGAACGATGGAGGACATGCTGTCCGTCGACCATCCGTGGGTACGCGACTATTTTCACGGTCCGCGCGCACGCGCGGCGATGCACACATCGAACGCCACCCGGAACGAAGAAGGCCCCTAGTTGGAAACCAAGGCGAATTTCCTCCTGATCGGCTTGTTTGCCCTTGCCGGGATGCTTGGCATCCTCGGGTTCTTCCTGTGGCTGGCGCGCGTCGAGCTGGACCGCCAGTTCGCCTACTACGACGTGCGCTTCACATCGGTCGCGGGCCTCAGCGCCGCCTCGGACGTGCGCTTCAGCGGCCTTCCCGTGGGGCAGGTCGTCGATGTGTCCCTGTCACCCGATCGCGACGGAACAATTCTTGTCCGCCTCGAGGTGGATGCGGCAACGCCCGTCCGCACCGACAGCGTCGCCACGATCGAATCGCAGGGCGTGACGGGCGTGTCCTTCGTCGGCATCGGCCCCGGCACCGTCGAAAGCCCGCTGTTGTCGCCTGAGGCAGGAGAAGTCCCCGAGATCGAGGCCGGCCGCTCGACGCTCCAGGCCCTGACCGAAGACGCGCCGGAACTGGTCACTGAAACCCTGCGGGTCGTGCGCGAGATCGGCGATCTCTTTTCGGGCGAAAACGAAGGCCGTCTCGAGCGCATCATCGTCAATGTCGAGACCGCCTCCGAAGAGTTCGTGGCCGCGCTCGAGGGCATTTCGGGGATCACGACGACGGTCACCGAGTTCACCGAGCAGATCAACCGCTTCAACACCACGCTCGACGCGCTGACGCAGGATCTGTCGGTCGTCCTCACCTCGGCCAACGAGACCTTGCTGTCGATCGACCTTCTGGCGGATCAGGCTACCGCGGTGGTGGCCAGCGGCACCGACACGCTGAACATCGCACAGGGCGCCATCGCCGAGGGGCAGCGCTATATCGCCGAGGACCTGACGGCGGTGACGGCGGGTATCCAGGAAACGCTTGTCGCGCTGCGAACCGAGCTTTCGACGATGCGCACCGACGCGAGCGCGCTGATGGCGACGCTCGGCACCACGGGTGAAACGGCCACCCTGCGCCTGCAGGAGGCCGAGGCGACGCTGGTCCGGATCGACACGCTTCTGGGGTCTCTCGACACGACATCGGCGGCGGTCGGCGCGGCCGCCACGCGCATCGACGGGTTGATCGTGGAACAGGGCGCGCCGCTTCTGACCGAGACGCGCGCCGCCGTCGCCGCCGCGACCGAGGCGATCGCCACGATCAACGCCACTGCCGAGACCGACCTGCCGGCGGTCATGGCCGATGTCCGGGCCGCGGCCGAGACGGCGCGGGGCGTGATCACCTCGGTCGGTGCGGATCTCACGGCCGCCACGACCGGACTGCCCGAGCTGGTGACGCAGGCCGGGAGCACGCTGACCCAGGTGAGCGACACGTTCGCCAATGCCAACGAGACGCTCACGGCCATCAATGCCGCGCTCGAGACCGGACAGCGCACCCTCGTGGCGGCCGAAAGCGCCTTTGCCGGGGCAGACACGCTCATCAACGAGGAGATGCAGGGGCTGGTCACCGACCTGCGCGCCACGGTCACCGCGCTGACCGAGGCGGTCGGCACGGTGTCGGAGGATCTGCCGCTCATCTCGGCGGATGTCAGAGCGGCAAGCCAGGCCGCCGCCGAGACCTTCTCGGGGCTTCAGGGGCTCGTCGACGGCTCTGCCCCCGGCATCCAGGCCTTCACGACGACCGCCCTGCCGCTCTACACGCGGCTTGCCACGGAAACGCGGACCCTGATCGGGAACCTCGACCGCCTGACACAGACGATTTCCCGCAATCCGACGCAGTTCCTGCTCAACAGCGACGTTCCCGAATTCAGGAGGTGACCAGCGTGCCCCCCCTTCCGAGCCTCCGCGCCACCCTGATCGCGGCCTTGCTGCCCGTCATCCTGTCGGGGTGCGGCGCGCTGTCGGCCCTGAGCGACGCCGCCGAACCACTCGATGTCTACGAACTGCAGGTGCCGGCCGGGATCGAGCCCGCGCGCCGCAGCCTGCCGCGCGACGTGATCGTCGAGTTGCCCACCACGAGCGGCGCGCTCGAGACCGACCGGATCATGATCCGGCCCACGCGCCTGGGGGCGGCCTACCTGCCCGACGCCCGCTGGGGAGAGCCTGCGCCGGTCATGGTGCAGACGGTGCTCACGCGGACGCTCGATGCGACCGGGGCCTTTCAGTACGTCGGTCGCCGCCCGCTCGGCCCGGGCGGAGATTTCGCGATCGTCACCGAGTTGCTGACCTTCGAGGCGGAAGCGCTCGAGGATGCCGATGAGGCGCGTGTGGAGGTCCGGATGATCTCGCGCATCGTGCGGGAAGAGGGCATACGGGTCATGGCGACACGCAGCTTCACCGCCTCCGAGGCGGCCGCCTCGCTCGACGACACCGCGATCGTTGATGCCTTCGACAGGGCGATGGACACCGTCGCGCGGGAGTTTTCCGCCTGGGTGCTGTCTACCCTGGGCGCGTCCTAGATTTCGGCACCGCGTCGAGCGAGACCTCCATCCGGGTGTGCCGGGGGCGACTGGACGGTGCCCGACCCGGACGCGGCATGCGCCTGCAGCCGGAAATCACCCCACGTGACGCGCAAGGAACGCTTCGGTCAGTGCGTGCGCCTTCTGCGCCGCCTCCGGCACGTAGGAGGGGCGTGCATCGTTCGCGAAGGCGTGGCCGGCGTCGTAGAGGTGGACCTCCATCTCCGGCAGCTTCGCCATCGCCTCCTCCCGCATCTCGGCTGGCACGTGATCGTCCTGCGATCCGAAATGCGCCAGCACCGGCGCCCGGAGCGGTTTGTCGAGGTATTGCGGCAGACGCGTCCCGTAGAAGGCCACCGCGGCCGCCACGTCCAGCACCTGCGCCGCGCGGATCGCCAGGCCGCCGCCCCAGCAGAAGCCGATCACGCCGACCCGCCCGCCGCGCGCGGCCAGTGCGGTCACGGCAGCCGCGATGTCCTGCATCGTCTGCCCGAGGTCGGAGGCGAGCATCATGTCCCTCCCGCGCGGGCCCTGGTCGAAGGGGATCACCGCCCCCTTTTCATGACGGTCGAATAGGGCCGGGATCGCGACGTCGTATCCAAGGGCCGCGTAACGGTCCGCAACGCCTTTGAGCTGGTCGGTGAGGCCGAAGATTTCCTGGAGGATGACGAGGCCTCCACGGCGCTCGCCCTGGGCTTCTGCCATCCAGCAGTCGAAGGAATGGCCGTCGGCGGCCGTGAGGGTCGTCATCATCGCGCGCATCCTTTGCGGTGGGATATGTCGGTTCACCGGCCCCGCGCAGGGCAGGGCCGGTGATCTGGTCCTTGCCTCATTCAGGCGTGGGAACGCCCGCCTCTTGGAAGTAGCGAAGCGCGCCCGGATGGTAAGGCATCACATTCGCGGGCGCCATGTTTGCGAAATCGGCATTGTTGAATGCGCCGAAGGCGGCGGCGAGGGCTTCCTTGTTCTGGTGGATGACGGAGGTGAGACTGTAGACCACCTCTTCGTCCACGTCGGCATTGGCCAGAAGCATCCAAGGAACCGCGACGAGGTTCGCGCCCCAATCCTGAAGGCCGTTGAGGTTCTCGTTCTGAGGCAACGACCGGATGGTGCCCGACGGCAGGACGTCCACATAGGCGGCGAAGCCCTCGTCGCTGTCGTTCATCGAGATGTAGCACAGACCGCCCCGGTCCTGCAGTTGCACCGCCGCCTGCTGTCCCGCACCTGCGTTGAGACTGACGAGAGCCACGTCCACCAGCCCGTCGCCGAGCGCGTTGATCCCGTCCACGAAGCTCGAGACGGGCACCTGCTGGAAATCGTCCGTGCTCATCCCGCCCGAGGCGAGGATGCCCTCGATGTAGAAGGGAATGATGGTAGAGGAGGTGTATTCCGACGCGATGCGAAGATCGCCACGCCCTTCCATGTCCGCGACTGTCTGGAGGCCGAGGTCGCAGGGGGCCATGATCCCCGTGGTCAGCGGGAACATCACGCCGACGAGCCGCGCATTCGGATGCTCGCGGTCGAAGTTGCCTGTGCCGGTATAGGCGAAGGCCGCCTCGGCGCCGTTGACATAGCCGAAATCGACCTCGCCCGAATTGAGCAGCGGCATGTAGCCGACGAGCGGCTGCGTCCGCACCGTGAGACCGTTGTCGTTGGCGACCACCGCCACGGCCTGTCCCGCATTGTAGGCAAGCGAGCCCTGCGCGCCGGTGGCCATCGAGATCACCTGGGCCTGGGCCGCCCCTGTCAGAAGCGCCGCGGCGAAGGCGGTGCCGGCCACTGTCTTGATATCCATCTTGGTATCCTCCCTTTTGGATTGCTGTCGTGTCAGGTCGTCTGGTCCGTCCTTGCCCCGCGCCGCATCACGAGAAGCGCCAGGGCAAGCGCGAGCGTCGCCGCAGCGGCGATCCCGTGGGTGGTGGTGGACAGGCCGGTGAAGCCAAGCGGCAGCGCGACCGCCCCCAGCGCCACGAAGACAAGCCGCAGGACGAGGTTGAGCGCCCCGCCCCAGTAGGCCGAAATGCCGACGGTCACGCCGCCGACCCCGATCGCGGTCAGGGCCGTGGCGACGGCCACCTCCGTGCCCGAACCGCTGAACAGAAGCTCGGGCGTGGCGACAAAGGCAAAGGGCAGGACGAAGGCCGCCCAGCCGATACGCATCGCCGCAAGCCCTGTCGCGACCGCGCCGGCCTTGGAGATGGCTGCCGCCGCGAAGGCGGCGAGCGCGACGGGGGGCGTGATCATCGACATCATGCCGAAGTAGAGAATGAAGAGATGCGCTGCGATCGGCTCTACCCCGGCCTCGACCAGCGACGGCGCGACGAGCGAGGCCAGCAGGACATAGACGCCCGAGGTCGGCATACCCATGCCGAGGATGATGCAGACCACCGCGGAAATCAGCAGAAGCAGGGTCAGGCTGGAGCCGACCGCATCCACGAGCACGAGGGTGAGTGCAAAGCCCAGCCCCGTCACGTTCAGAACGCCGATCACGAACCCCGCGGCCGCCACGACCAGGATCAGGTCGACCATGGAGGTCCCGGTCTCGACGAAGACGCGCCCGAAGGTCCGCGGGGTAAGGCGTGTGCCCCTGTAGCCGCGGATCGCGCCGGCAAGGGCGATGGCGACCGCTGCCATCAGCGCTGCATCCTCTGGATCGGATCGGAGACCGAACAGCGCGTAGAGCAGGACACCGAAGGGGATCAGGAAGTGCCAGCCCTCTGCCAGGACCCGGCGGACGGTCAGGTTGGCGTCCTCCGGTGCCGCGATGGCGTCGCGCGCGGCGATCAGGTCGACCTGCAGGAAGGCCGCGAGGTAGTAGAGCACCGCGGGGATCAGCGCGGCGGCGGCCACCGTGGCGTAGGGAATGTCCAGGAACTCGGCCATCAGGAAGGCCGCGGCCCCCATGATGGGCGGCGTGAGCTGTCCGCCGGTCGAGGCGACGGCCTCGATCCCGCCCGCGTCCTCGCGGCTGTAGCCGCCGCGCTGCATCAGCGGGATCGTGATGACGCCCGTGGTCGCCACGTTCGACACCGCCGAGCCCGAGATCGAGCCGAACATGGCCGATCCGACCACGGCGATCTTGGCGCTTCCGCCGCGCGTGCGCCCGGTCGCGGCCATCGCCAGGTCGGTGAAGAAGGCCCCGCCGCCCGCCGCGAAGAGAAGCTGGCCGAAGAAGACGAACAGAAGCACCGTGATCGTGCCGACAGCCAGGGGCGAGGAAAACACGGCGGAACTGTCGAAGCCGACATAATCGACAAGCCGCTGCGGCGACAGCTCTTGCCCCACGAGCCGCCCCGGAACCCGGTCGGCGACCAGCGCGTAGACCAGAAAGATGGCCACGATCCCGAACAGCATGACGCCCGCCCGGCGCCGAATACCCTCCATCACCGCGAGAACCACCACCGTGCCCACGAGCGTGATCTGCCAGGGCCGGTAAAACTGTTCCTGGAGCAGCCACACGAAGTCCAGGGCCGCGTAGGCCAGCACGCCGAGGCAGATGGCGGCAATGCTCAGATCGACGATGTTGGGCCGCCGCACGGGGCGTCCCGTGGGCCCGAAGCGCAGAAACGCGATCGACAAGGCGAGCCCCAGTTGCAGCGCCATGTACTGCTGCCGGAGCAGCGCGAACCCCAATCGGGTGTGCAGTTCGAGGTTGTAGCCGATGCAGGCCAGGACCATGACCGTCGCCAGGAGCGAAATCGCCCAGGCTGTCGCGCCCGCGGGCGGGGCCTCTGCCGGCACGGCACCGGCCTCGACCGACTGGTCCGCGTTCATGCGCCGGCCTCTTCAGGCCAGTAGAGGCGCATGGGGTTATCGACCAGAAGCTTGCGCTGCGCGGCCGCGGTCACGGCGATGCGGGGGATCATGTCCACGAGCATTCCCTCGTCGGGCATGTGGCTGCGCATGTTGGGATGCGGCCAGTCGGTGCCCCAGAGAACCCTGTCGGGAAACCGTTCGACCAGCAGGCGGGCGAAGGGCACGACGTCGTCATAGGGCGGGCCCGTGACACTCAGCCGTTCGGGGCATGAGACCTTGATCCAGAACCGCGGATCGCTATCCATCAGATCCAGCACCCGCAAGAAGCCGTCTCCCGACAAGCCCTGGGCGATATCGGGTCGGCCCATGTGGTCGATCACGATCACGCCGGGCAGGGCTGAAATGAACGGGCCGAGATCGGCGAGTTCGGCGCTTTCGAAATAGACGACCGTGTGCCAGCCCATCTCGGCGATCAGCTGCGCGATGCGGACGTAATCGTCCTTTGGGGCATCACCCACGAGACGTTTGAGAAAGTTGAATCGCACACCGCGAACGCCTCCGCGGTGCAGGTCCGCGAGAGCGTCGGGCGTAATGTCGGCCTCCACCACCGCGACCCCCCGCGCACGCCCACCGGACCGGGCGATCGCATCCAGAACGGCGGCGTTGTCCGAGCCGTGACAGGTCGCCTGGACGATGACGTTCCGCGACAGGCCGAGATGGTCGCGCAGGGCAAAGAGGGTTTCGGCCGGGGCATCGACGGGCGTGTATTTCCGACGCGGCGAAAAGGGAAAGACCGCCGCGGGGCCGAAGACATGACAATGGGCATCGACCGCGCCCGGCGGAGGGCGGAAGACCGGTTTCGACGGCTCTGCCAGGTAGGGCAGGTAGTCCGGATTGGCTGCACTGCCTTCGGCAAGGTCCATGACGCTCCTCCCTCTTTCCGGACAGTCTGGCCAAGCCAGCGTCATTTTTGAAATGAATACTCGTGTTTTCTTTCATCATTTGAAATGATAACGTTATTGAGATGAAACTGAATTTCGACCTCAACCTCCTGATCGTCCTTCATGTGCTTCTGGAGGAGCGCAGCGTGACCCGCACGGGCGCGCGCCTCGGGCGCACGCAATCGGCGATTTCGAACTCGCTCAAGCGACTGCGCGACCACCTCAACGATCCGCTCCTGGTGCGCACCCCGGACGGGTTGAGCCCTACGCCGCGCGCGGCCGAGTTGCAGCCCGTCGTCGCGCGCCTCCTGCGCGAGGCCGGCAACGCCATCGCCCCGCCCGAAGCGTTCGACCCGGCGACGGCGCAGGCGCAATTCGTCATCGGCGCGCCGGACCGGTTCAACCTTCCGGTCTTCCTGCCGCTCCTGGAGCACCTGGGGCGCGTGGCGCCCGGCCTTGTCGTGAACCTTCGGACCACAGACCGCGACTATGCGATCCGGCTGATCGACGAGGGCGAAATCGACCTTGCGGTGGGCTGGTTCGATGCCACGCCACCGCATCTGCAACGCCGCCTCGTCTTCGAGGACATCTTCGTGTGCCTGTGCAGCGGCGACCACCCTCTCGTCGCCGGAGACGGTCGGCCCGGCCTGGAGGACATCCTGAGTTATCCTCATCTCGTGGTGAGTTCCACCGGCGACCGCCGCGCGGCTTTCGACGCCGTGCTCGACCGGCATGGTCTCCGGCGCAACATCGCGGCCACGCTGATGAGTTTCACGATCGTGCCGGAGCTTTTGCTCGCCTCGGGACTGATCGGGGTCTTCACGCATCGAACGGCGGAATATTTCACTCACCGCTACCCGCTGGTCACGGTGCCCGTGCCGCTCGAGGTCGCTCCGATCGCCAACCACCTGATCTGGCACTCGCGCTTCGATGCGGACGAGCCGCACAGCTGGCTTCGCGCCCGGATCGAGATGGCATGCGCGGGGCGGCTGGATGACGCGCCACGACCATCGGCACGGCAGGCACGAGATCTTCTGCAGGGCCGGAACGTCGGGGCGGTCCATCAGCCGTCGCACGCCGTGGGTCGTCGGTCGGGCAGCGATCGGCCATGATCGGCGTTTCGCAGGGGAAGGCCGCGCGCCTGCGGGCTATCTTTCGATGAAGAGCCCGCTCCGCGCGAAAGCTTCGTCTTCGCGCGTGTAGCTCGCGGACACGCCGCTCTTGTCCGGATCGAACAGGTAGCTGCGCGAAAGATATCCCGACGTTTCGATCGCGGAGTCCAATGCGGCGACGTCCGGCGCAGCCCGGGCGACGATCGCCGCGGCCCTTGCGTCATCGGCCTTGGCGAAGGCCTCCTGCAATTCCTGGCGGTAGACGGCGAGATGCGCCGCCGGTTTCAGGACGCCGTAGATGCACTCCAGTCTGTCGAGCGGCAGGGAGTCCAGCCCGAGGGCGTGGGCCCGCATCAGTTCGGCATCCAGACCGGGCCAGAATCGCGTGGTGTAGAGTGGCTCGACTTCGCGATGATACCACTGCTCGGTTCGTGCGATCGAAGAGGAGACGGCATTGTGCAGCTTCCAAACGAAAAGCCGAAGCGAACCTGGCCTGGAAGCGTCTATCGTGTCGAGCCGGTCCTCGAGCGTGATTTCGAAGGAGGTCCGATCGGTCCGCTGGCCAAGGATCATGAACTCGACCGGGTAGACGTCGAGTTCACCGTTCTTGGCGACGTACCGGTTGAGGTGATAGCGGCAATAGGGGCAGGGGTACATGGAGGCCATCGCTCGGAAGAAGCGCTTGAAGGCATCAAGGGCCGTGGCGCGCGCTGCATCATCCTCGATCGCTTCGACCAATTCGGCGGCGGTGTGCAGGTAGCACCAGACGGCAGGCCCGACGTAATAGGGAAAACTCAACCGCATGCCGGCCTCCGCCACATCCGAGCGGCCGAGACAGACGTCGATGAAGGCGACGTATTGGCTGAGCGCGCCGGTCTCGCGCCCGAACTGTTCGCGTTCGCGGCGTTTCTCCAGGCCGTTGAGATACGGCTCGGTCAGTCGCCAGGCCTGGGCGAGCGCCTGCTGGACCTCGGGCGTGCAAGCCGTGAAGCCATCACGAAGATCGGGCGCGTATCGATCGAAACTGCCGCGAGCGACCTGCTCGCGATGCCATTGCGCCAGCGCCTCGGGGTCCGGCGTGCGGGCGGCGGCGAGCTCGGCGTCCGTTCGTATCGAGGCACACCGAAGCAGCTGCGGCATGAAGCTCTCATACCAGAAGCGCACGGGCATGATCGCGCCATCCGGTCGGTCGGAGTCGGCTGAAACAAGAACGGGGACCCAGGCGTCGATCCAGGCGGCCGTCGTGGAGGGCGCAGACTTGTGGTGATGCCCGTGCTCCTCGGCGAGTTCCATGTGACGCAGCCTGTTCAGCTCGTGCCGCGTCAGCAGATCCCGGCTGAAGTCCGCCGGTGCCAGCCCGTGCATCCGGAACACCAGGACCATCTCGAGCGCGTCCGAGAGCAGCCGCCGGTGCTCGACCACTGCGGCACGCGCCTCGGCGACCGCGGCCTCGGCCGCGGCCATCTCAGGTGTCACATGCTGATCGGGCCATCCGGCGATGCGCGCTTCGAGCCGCTCCGTCTCCTCCGCCACAAGGCGCGCAAGCGCCCGGAATTCCAGGCGTGGCGCGTCGTCTTCGACCAGGCCTAGGCAGAGGTGGAATTCAACCGCGGCTGCGACGAACTCGGCGAAGTCTGGGACCGTGTATGGCAGGTCGCGTGCGCGCAGATGCGTATCGGAATGGGCCGAGTAGCTTTCCCGAAAGCTCCGGTAGGCTGCACCCTGAACAAGCCGGAAAAAGCCGATCTGCATGTCCAGCGGCGAGACGGTGGAGAAGGCGCCTGTCGAATGGGCCGGTTTCGTCCTCGCCCTTGCGGGCTCCGGATGAGAGGTCAAACGCCGCGCTTGTGGCGCCTGTGGGGTCTGCGGCGACGTCGCTTCCCGTCCGACGCGTTCCCGGTCGACATGCGTCGCGCGGTAGCCCTTGCCGGAGTCATGTCCAGCGAGGTAGCCGAGCAGGTCCTCCTCGACGACGATCTCGTCCCCGTTGCGATCGAGGTCGGCCGAGATCGCCTCCGCCTGGCTCTCCTCCAAACCGAGCCGCGCCAGCGCGTGCGCCAGGTCCCTGGTCGAGACCCTGTCGCCGCCGTCACAGAGATGACCGAACGCGTGCCGCCGCCGGAGTTCGTCCGACCCGATCACCGGGATCGCGTGGTTGCGGAAATCCTCATCCGTGGTCTTGTCCGGCGGTCCGGTGTCTCGGAAAGCGAACGAAAGTTCGGACACGGGTATCGCCGTACCTTTTTCCCTCAGAAGCTCCGCCAGAACCGACAGGCTGGTTCTTTCCGACCCGTCGCCGGTCCGGTCGATCCACAGGCGCCGCAGGGCATCTACCTCGGAATAACTCTGTAGCTGTTGCATCGACGGGACCTCTCTCCAGATTGCTGTACGATGCACATGGGCCGGGGTGATCGTCGGGCTCCCGGGGACTCTCGCCGCCTCGGGCCGTAGGATCGCATACACGCGGACGGGAGCGACCCGCGTCGCGCCCACTGCCCGCAGTCTAGCACAGACTGGATGAGAAGGCTTCACCAACGCGCCAAGCGGCCGGAGAGCCGATGGCAACACGTCGTCCTTCGCGCGGCGGCGCGACCAGCGATTTTCGGCAGGCCGTACGGAGCCGGGTTTGCCCCAGAGACCACCTTTCGGTTCGCCGGGGGAAATCGGTCGAAACCCTGCTGTGCCGTTGTCCAGGACCGTCTGATGCAGGCCGCCGGAAAAATCTGCTGACATCGCACGGCAAAGATTTTATGCTTGTGGGCGGATAAAGAAAGAAGCGATCATGTTTAATCCTTCGGCAGTCGTTGCGGCTGCATTCGGAAAGCATCTGGCGCGCACTTATCTGCAATACTTTTCCGGGCGAAAACCTGAGTATGCCGCCTATATAAACGGCTGCGCCCGTCTTGTGCTTGAGAAATTCGGAAACTCGGACGCGCTCTATCACAATGCCGAACACACGATGATGGTTACGCTGGTCGGTCAGCAGATCATTCGTGGCCAACTCGTCAAGCGTTCGGTTCTGCCCGAGGATTGGCTGCATTATATCGTTTCCCTGTTGGTGCATGACATCGGATACACGCGCGACCTGTGCGTTGGCGATACGGAATTCGAAATCATCATCAACGCCGAAGGCGACACCATATGCCCCCCGCGCGGTGCATCCGACGCCTTTCTCTCACCTTATCATGTCGATCGCGGCAAGCTCTACGCAAAGCAAAGATTTGCGAAATCGGGTTTCATCGACGAAGAAAGAATAATGGCCGCGATTGAGTATACGCGATTTCCAGTCCCTGATGACCCATTCTATTCCGAAACCGAAAGCGAGGTCGCACTTGTTCGCGCGGCCGATTTGATTGGTCAGCTGGGCGATCCATTTTACCACAGGAAGATCGGAGGCCTTTTTCACGAGTTTTCCGAGATAGGTTTCGCGCAGAATCTTGGTTTCGACAATCCGATGGACCTCATGGAGGGTTTCCCGAATTTCTTCTGGGACAGGGTCCAACCCCTGATCGGCCCTGCCATCGGCCATCTCGAGCAGACCATGGAAGGCAAGCAATGGGTGGCCAATCTTTACAATCATGTCTTTCAGGCGTCGCACCGCTCCAGTTGTCTTGGCCCCTTTCCGGGCACGACAGATCGCAAGGGTGCGGGCTGAGCGGTCAATCCCCTGGATTTCCCTGTCGCGGGCATCCGGTGCGAAGCCGGGCCGGAAGGGCGGTTTGCGTCACAGGCTGAACAGGACGACAGCAGCATGGGGCGGCTGCTCGGCCACTTGGGTCGCCGTGCCGAACGGCGGTAGAAAATCCCTAGGCGATATGCAACGATGCCTCGCGAAGTTGATCTCCGTCGACCGGCGAAAAGATAACGTCGGCTGAGAAGAGACGAGTTTTCACGAGTTCCTTCAGTAGTGATGAGACGATCAGGATTCCGCGTGCCAAGTCGGGCACGGGGAAGCCTGTTGGAAGCGTCGGTGCGTGGTCGCTTCCTGCCAGCGTCTCGGAACGGCAATGGATCCAGCGCAAGCGCGCCAGCGGAAGATGGTCAAGGTCAACATGATTGGATTGAGAGCAGTTGCATTACTCGTGTCGGCGTTCCTTCTGCTGACCCCCTCTGCCGCCCATGCCGCCGGTGAATTGCCTGAGCTGGTGATCGACATGGGGACGGGCCTTCTGGCTGCCGGCGTGCTCGGTATCATCTTTGCCAAGTTCCGGCTTCCGACCATCGCGGCGTTCATTCTCGCGGGCTTCCTGCTTGGCCCGCAGGCGTTGGGGCTGATCACGGATCGCTACAACATCGACAACATCGCACAGATGGGGTTCGTGCTTCTGCTTTTCGTGATCGGGCTCGAAATCGACGTGCGAACCGTCCTGACGCGTGGGCGTTCCATGGCCATTGCCGGGGCGATCACCTATCCGATCGTGATCGCCTTCGGCTTCATCATGGCGAAGTTCATCTTTCTCCTGGGCATGTTCGGCGCATTCGCCGAGTTTCCGCTTGGCGCGCTTTACGTCGGCATCGCGATTGCCGCGTCATCGTCGCTTCTGGTCTTCAAGCTCTTCCAGGAGCGGATGCAAATGGACACCGTTCCGGGCAGGATCTCCATCACGGTCCTCGTCTTCGAGGACATGTGGGCAATCATCTTCGCGGTGCTTCAGCCCAACCTCGGAAATCCCGACTTCGCCGCGATCGCCTTCACCTTCTGCGGGATCTTCCTCCTGATCGGGATTTCGTGGCTTCTGTCGATGACGATCTTCCGCGTTGCCTTCAGATGGATCGCGAAGTCGCCTGAAATGGTGCTGCTGGGTGCCTTGACCTGGTGTTTCCTGATCGTCGGCATCGGAACGAACATCGACACCTTCACCGAAGTGTTCGGCTTCAACCTGCACATGAATGTTGCGGCCGGCATGTCGGCGATCATCGCCGGCGCGACGATCGCGAGCCTTCCCTACACGACCGAGATCGTCACCAAGGTCGGGCAGGTGAAGGACTTCTTCCTGACCTTGTTCTTCGTCAGTCTCGGAATGATCATCCCCGCCATCACGGACCTGTCCATTCCGCTTGCGGCCCTTGGTGTCGCCATTCTTTCGCTGATCTCGCGGCCGCTGATCTTCTTCCCGGTCTTCTACTTTCTTGGCATTGACCGACGGAACGCCGCCGTCAGCGCGATACGGCTTGCCCAGATGTCCGAATTCGGGCTCGTCCTGGCCTTCATCGGCCTGTACCTGGGGCATATCGACAACGAGGTCGTAAGCATCATCACGATCGCCTTCGTCATCACGGCGGTCGTGACCACGCCGCTCTTCGACCGTGCCTATGACATCTATGACCGGGTTGCCCCGTTGCTGACCCGGCTCGGCTTCAAGGAGCCGGAAGAAGCGCCGCATGCAGGCGGCCACGAGGCCGAGGTGATGATCCTGGGCCTGCATCGGGATGCGTCGTCCCTGCTGCATGAACTGGTGGACAAGCATCCGGATCTTGTCGCGAGTACGGCGGTCGTCGACTTCAACGTGGCCCTTCATGACAAGGTCAAGGAACTCGGTTTCGTCGTGGAATACGGTGACATCACCAACGAGGAAGCCCTGCTGCATGCAGGCGTCGAGAAGGCCAAGGTCATCGTCTGCACGATCTCGGACGATCTTCTGCGCGGAATGAACAACGTGGAGTTGGTCCGCATGCTGCGCCGTCTGAACCCGACGGCGACCATCATCGGAAACGCGATCGACATCCAGAGATACGATGACGTCAGGAACGCTGGCGCGGACATCGTCTACATGTCGCGCATCGCGGTCGCCGTGCAGCTCAGCGAGGCCATCGCATCTTCCGTTAACAACCAGGTCGATACCTATGTCGATGCCCAGATGCAGCGCCATGGCGACCCGAAGTCGCGGCGGGAAGTGTTCAGCTGAGCCTGCGGTCGGCCAGGGACGTGCTGCACCGGTGTTGTCCGGGTGCCGGAAAAATGAGCGAAGCGCTCGATTGGCGGTCAGGACATGGAAGGTTCCCGCTTCGGACGCGGCCTCGAAGGGGCGCTGCGGCGACGTGTGACATGATCTCTGTCACGATCCGGGCTTAGCCCGCTGTCCGCGTGACCATGTGAGAATTGTATCCGATGGGCAGCGCGCCGACCGGCCTCTCCTCGGACCAAATGAATCGGAGATATCCGAATGACTGACATCATGGCGCTCTGTTCGCGGCTCCCGCTGCAGGATTTCGCGGCGGGGGAGGCACTCCTGACCGAGGGGGATCCGGGAGGGGTCCTGTTCATCCTCAAGGAAGGAAGCGTCGTCGTCACGAAGAACGGCGCAGAGGTGGCGCAAGTGACCGAGCCCGGCGCCGTCTTCGGAGAGATGTCCGTGCTCCTCGAGCTTCCGATTTCTGCGACCGTGACCGCCGTTTCACCGGTCAAGGCTCACTATTGCACCGATCCCTTCGACTTCTTCGCCGGCAATCCTGATTTTTCGCTGCACACAGCAAGGCTCCTGGCCTCGCGTTTGCACAACGCGACCACCTACCTTGCCGATCTCAAGCTGCAATTCGAGGATCGAAGCGACCATTTCGGCATCATGGACCAGATCCTTGGCGCCATGGTCGAACAGCAGCCAAAGGCACGCCCCCGGCAAAGACGATCGGACGATCCGCGACTTTGAGACAGGTTCGCACATTCTGACGGGACGTCGTTGCTCATGAAGATCCTTCTCGTTGCAGACCTCCACTACGCGCTCAAGCAGTTCGACTGGCTCTTGTCGGAAGCACCTCACTATGACGTCGTCGTCATGGCCGGCGACTTTCTCGACCTCTCCTCCCTTGCAACACTCGAGGCGCAGATCGTCGTCGTGAACACGTATCTGAAGCGCATCGCCGAGAAGACCCAGTTGGTTGTCTGCTCGGGAAACCACGATCTCGAAGCCGAGGAGGAGGGCGAGCGGGTCGCGAGCTGGATCAGGTCGCTCGGCGGCACCCGGATCTGCAGGGATGGCCAGCACGTTCTCACCGGCAACACGCTGATTTCTGCACTCCCCTGGTGGGACGGCCCCCTGACGAAGACTGCCGTTCGTGACCAACTGGCCCGTGACGCGGAGGCTCGCCCCGAGGCTGGATCCTGGATCTGGGCACATCACGCACCCCCTGCCGACAGCGGCCTCAGTTGGGGCGGATCCCGGAGCTACGGCGACAGCGATCTCGTGCAATGGATCGAGGCGTTCCGACCGGACATCGTCTTTTCCGGCCACGTCCACCAGGCCCCCTTCATCTCCGACGGCGCATGGGCCGATCAGATTTCGGGTGCCTGGTGCTTCAACATGGGCCAGCAGCCGGGGCCCATCCCTAGCCATATCGCGGTGAGCCTTGAGGCGGACGAGGCCATCTGGCTCTCGCAGATGGGGCTGTCGCGCGTCTCTCTCTCGGGGCATGGCAGCCCGACGTCATTGGACGCGCTGCCAGACTGGTTCTAGCCGATCCTGTGCTCTCCGGCCGCCCTTCGCGGAGGGTCGGTGCGCAACCTGTTGACGTCGGTGCAGGTGCCGGCCAGTCACCGCCTCGGGCTTCAGGCGGCTGATCGCCGGGGCCGCGGCGACCCTCGATCGGCCTGGGCAACGGCCCGACACCGTCACTTTCGCGCCGGGGCGCACCATGTCCACGGGGCCTGAAGCCAAGTGGGTTCACCTTGGCGGCCAGATCCGCACCGCGGCCACCTAGTACCCCTGGATCCTCGCATAGAGCGAGGATTGCTCGCCCCTGAGGGCGCGCAAGCGGCCGATCGCGAACCCCGCCGCCCGTGCGCTGTCGACGAGGCTCCGGCCGCCGGTCAGCGGAGCGCCGGCCAGCAGGATCGCCGCCAGCGTCAGCTTGTACCCGGAAAATCCCACCGATCGCGCGAGGGACTTGATGCTGGTCGGCCCCCCATGCTTGCGATGATACGCCGTCATGGACTGGCCCATCGCGCGCCGGAACTGGTAGCCGAGCGTCAGCCGGTCCGCGGGAACCGTCTCGAGGACGAGGGCGGCGTCGCTCCACCCCGTTTTCGCGCCCAACGCTTTGGCACAGTGGAAGAAGGCCGTGTCGGAGCCGCCCGAAATGCCATAGGCCGGATCGAACCGCAGGCTTGTCTTGTGCAGGAATGCGTTTCTCACCAGCCAGTTGCTTGTGACCACGGTGACGTCGCCCGCGCGGCCCTGCGCGGAGCGGCGGCGCGCGGTGCGGCGCACCCGTGCGAGCCTTGCCTCGAGGCCGCGCCGGATCACGCCGTCGAAGCCGCGCCTCGGCACATCGTCGGGCGCCAGCGCGACCGGCCCCCCGACAAGATCGAGATCGCCGCGCCGCGCCTCGGCCAGAAGGGCCCCGATCCAGCCAGGCTCCGCCATCTCGTCATCGTCGATGAAGGCGGTATGGGTGCATTGCAGCCGCAGGCTGATCTCCAGCACGGTATTGCGGGCATGCGGGATGCCGAAGACCGGCTCAAGGGCGAAGACCGACGGCCCCCAGTCCCGCATTGCGGTCCGGTGGGCGTCGAGGGTGAAGACGCTGCCGTTCTCGACGATGACCGGCACCAGTTCGACCCCCTCCGGCACGGCAAGGTCCCTGAGCGAGGCGAGCAGGGCGCTCAACATGCCGGGTCGCCCACGCGTGGCGACCCCGATGCAGACGCGGTCACGCTTGCCGCCGTTCAAGGGCGGCATGTCCAGGCAGTCGATCGGCGCTTCCAGCCCCATGCGGGCGCATTGGCGGGACACCTCTCCGAGATAGGCACCGTTCATCAGGATGATCCGGTCCGGCGCAAGCACGCGCCAGTCCTCGGGCGCGAAGACGGGCAGACCGCTTGCCGGAAGGAAGGTGCCGTGCTTGTGCGGATTGATGTCGACCGCACCGACGATCGCGGTCCCGCGACCCGCGAAGGTCAGGAAGGCGACCGCCTTCGATCCCGCGCCCCAGATCAGAAGGCGCTCGCCCCGCCGGCCCGCCGCCTCGAGCCGCTCGGTCCAGAACGCGCGGGTCGCGGCCGTTTCGGTGACGAAGTCGAGAAAGGCCCGCAGGTCCCCGTCCGGGTCGGTCGCTGGTCGCGGCAGGAGCGGTGGATCATCCGCTGCCTCTGCCGCGACGATCAGGTACTGGCCGCCATAGGTCTCCGCGGCATCCGTGACGGCAAGGCCGGAACGGGCCATCGCGTGACCCAAGGTCGCCTCGGTGAAGTAGGTGCAGTGTTCGTGATAGACATCCCAGAACGCGCCGCGCCTGAAGACATCGGTCGCGTTCGGAACCAGGACAAAGACCGGGCAGGCCGCGTTCTTCCGCGACAGCATCGACATGCGGCGAAGCAGGTCCAGCGGGTCGGCGATATGCTCCAGCGTCATCTTGCAGACCACGGCGGACACGGGCGGAAGCTCGGGGTCCCGTGGAAACTCCACCGGCATGACGGTCGCGGATCCGCCTTCCCTGAGGGCCGCGCGTTCCGGGCCGAAGGCCGGATCGTAGCCGATCGGAGCAGGACAGCCCGAGTCTTCAAGAAGGACGAGAAACTCGCCCTGCCCGCACCCGATTTCGACGACATGGCCGGGACGGCCTGCCGCGGCCTCGGCGATCCGGGTGGCGAGGGTGCGATGGAAGGCGTTGAAGGAGGGCGAATGGGCCTGCGTCGCCTCGTAGTCGCCGGCGTAGTCCATCAGGGCCGGATCGAAGGCGGCATTCCAGACGAACCCGCATTCACCACAGGCGGTCAGCGCGATGCGCCCGGTCCTCGCGGCTTCGGCCGCGCGCCGGTCATGGAACAGGACGACGGAATGCACCGGCACCGGATCGACCGTGATCGCGGGAGGAGGGGCCGTGGCACCGCAGAGCGGGCAGTCGGTTTGGGTCCGGGTCATGAGACCACCTCCGGGTGCGGGATGGGCAGGATGAACCGCGTTCCGCCAGCGCGGAGCGGCGACAACTGCCCGAGGATCTCGTCGCGCAGGTTCCACGCGAGGACCAGCACATGTGACGGACATGCGGCGACCATCTCTTCGGGCGGGGCGATCCGCAGGTCGCTGCCGGGCATGTAACGCCCGTGCTTGTGCGGGTTCAGATCGGCCACGGCCTCGATGCTGTCTCGGCCCAGGCCGCAGACAGACAGGAGCGTGTTGCCCTTGGCCGCCGCGCCATAGGCCCAGATCGTGCCACCCTCCGACCGGATGCCGGCGACGAGGTCGCGCAAGTCCTGCCGGACGAGACGCGCGGCCTCACCGATCCGCGCGACGAACCCCGCATCTGCTTGGCCGGCGGCCACCTCGTCCCGGATCAGCGCAGCGACCTCGGCCGAGGTCCTTGCGCCGCGCACCAGTTCGAGCCTGAGCGATCCACCGTGAACCGCGTGGCGCGTGACGCGCGCCAGCCCCAAACCGGCCCGGTGGAACAGCCTCTCCAAACTGGTCAGCGGGAAATAGCAAAGGTGCTGGTGATAGATCGTGTCGAAGGCCCGCCGCTCGACCAGGTCGACGAGGTAGGGAATCTCGAGGACCGCGACGCCGCCGGGGCGCAGCACGCTCTCGATGCCCGCGACGAACCCCTGCAGGTCGGGGACATGGGCAAGGACGTTGTTGGCGAGAAACAGGTCGACCGGGCCACGTTCGGCGACGAAGGCCCGCGCCGTCTCCCGCCCGAAAAATGCGATCCGCGTCGGTATCCCGCCCGCGATCGCCGCTTCCGCGGGGCCGCGCGCCGGATCGTAGCCGGTCACCTCGGCCCCGGCGGCCGAGAAATGCCGCAGGAGGTATCCGTCGTTGCTGGCCGCTTCGAGAACACAGGAGCCCGGACCGATCCCGTGGCGCGTGATGATCTCCTGCGCCAGTCCGGCGAAATGGCGGTTCAGCTCGGATGAAACCGAGGAGAAATACGGATAGTCCGCGTCGTAGAGCGCCTCGGGCGCGACATCGACCGACAGTTGCGGCAGGCAGCAGGCGCCGCACCGCACGAGGGTCAGCGGCACGCGCGCGGCGGGCGTGACACTGTCCGGCGCGGTGCCCAGGCGGTCCGACAGCGGCGTGGCGCCGAAATCGCACAGCTCCTCCAACGCGCCGCCGCCGCAGGCCCGGCATCGGTCAACATATGTCCAGCGGACGTCAGGCAGGGGCGACCTCGCGCCATCTGAGGTCCGGGTCGAGATGCCCCGCCGCCAACAGCTGCCCGAGATGCGCGATGCGTCCGTGCCTCGGCCCCTCGGCGGCCGCGAGGTCCACCCTGAAGGTCCTGGCCTGCGCGATGACCTGCCGGATGCCCTCGCGCACCGTCCAGGCGGGTGCGAAGCCCGCCAGCCCCGCAAGCGCCGCGCCACCGTCCACGCGGTAGGACCGGTGATCGGGCCCGGCCCCGTCGGCGAACTCCAGCGGCGCGGCCAGTTCCTCGGCCACAAGCGCCGCCAGGTCGATGATCCGCAGGTTGTCCTGCGTCACGGCGATGTTGAAGACGCGCCGGTGCGCTTGCGACGGGTCCGGGCGCAGCGCGGCGAGGAACGCGGCGCCGATATCCTCGACGTGGACCAGCGGACGCCAGGCGTTACCGGTGCTCTTCAGGTGCACGCGCCCGGTCGCCAGGGACCACGCGACGAGGTTGTTGACGACCAGGTCGAAGCGGGTCATCGGGCTTGCGCCGTAGGCGGTGCCGTGGCGCAGATGCGTGACGTGGAAGCCGGGCCCGGCAAGCGCATCGAGGTCGCGCTCCGCATCGAGCTTGCTCTGCGCGTAGATGGTCAGCGGGTTCGGCGTGCCGGCCTCCGTGATCAGGGTCTCGCCCTGGAAGCCGTAGACCGAACAGGTGGAGGAAAAGACGAATTGCGAGACCCCGGCCTGCCGTGCGATCCGCCCCAGACGGGCCGTGGCGGCGTGGTTGATCTCGCGCGTGAGCCGCAGGTCGAGATCGGAGAGCGGATCGTTGCTGAGGCCTGCAAGATGGATGACGGCATGGGTTCCCTCGAGGTCGACCGGCCCGAGATCGCGAATGTCCCGCTGAAGCACATCGGCGGCCCCCTCCACCGGGCCGAGCGCGCAGGCGGCAAACAGGTTGGCGTCGAGCCTCGTCACCTCGTGCCCTTCCGCGCGGAGCATCGGCACGAGGCAGGTGCCGATATAGCCCTCGGATCCCGTGACAAGCACCTTCACGCCGGGCACGCCTGTCCCAGACAGCCCTCCCGTACGGCCAGCTCCATCGCGTCCCGGTCCTTGACCGTGTCCATGCACATCCAGGCGCCGTCGTGGCGCCAGGCCATCAGCTCGCCGGTCCGGGCAAGGCGGGTCATCACGTCCGTCTCCCAGTTCATGCCGTCAGGCGCCAGGGACGCCAGGACGCTGCGCTGCAGGATGAAGAAGCCGCCGTTGATCCATCCGTCCCGGCGCACGGGTTTCTCCACGAAGGTCCTGACGCGGGGGCCGTCCAGATCGAGAAGGCCGAACCGCTCGGGCGGATGGACGGCCGCGACCGTGGCGAGGCGGCCATGACCGTCGTGGAACCGCAGCGCGCCCTGCAGGTCGATGTCTGCGAGCCCGTCGCACCAGCCGAGGAAGAAGCGCGCCCCGTCGATCCAGCCCGCAAGCCGCGCAAGCCGCGATGCCGAGTCGGTGTCCCGACCGGTGTCGGCAACCTCGACCCGCCAGCCGCGCCGACCCGAGGCCGCCAGCCGGGCGGCCCAGTCCTGCAGCGCATCCACGCGGTAGCCCCCGGCGACAAGGAAATCGTCGAACCCCTGCCGTGCGAAGATCTCCATCACCCGTTCGATGACGGGCATGCCGGCGACGGGCACCAAGGCCTTCGGCAGGACGTCGGTCTCTGCCCCCATGCGGCTCCCGCGGCCGCCTGCAAGGATGACCGTCCTCATGGCTGCGCCCGCGCCTCCGACGCCGCGCCGCGCCCCCGTCTTCCGGCCCTCCGCCGCCGCATCCAGGCCTTCAGCGCGGTGTCCTCGCCGTTGATGTAGAGCGGCAGAAGCAGCTCCTTCAGGAACTCGCTTCGCAGGTCGTACACCCAGCGCAGGAGGACCCGCCGCGCGCCTTGTCTTTCGGCGGCGCTCAGGGTCTCCACTCCGCCGATCATGCGGCGGAATTCGCGCAACTGCCGCCACCGCTTGAACCGCAGACCCCGCGCCTGTCCGCCCGCGAACCAGTTCGTCAGCGACAGGGCGTTCCGGTTGGCCAGCGTCGACATGCCGGGATGGATGCGGCGCAGGAAATATCCTTGCGGGATCATGGTGACCCGCCCGCGGAGTGCGAAGTCTCCCAGGAGCACGCGATCCGCACCGATGTAGTCGCCGTGCAGGATCGTCTTCGCCATCGCCTCGCGCCGCACGAGACCGAAGACCGGATTGCACTGTCCCCGGGGCTGCCGCATCCAGGTGCGGAACCGTTCGACGGGATCGTCGGCGCCGCTGGCGAGACAGTCGATGTAGCACGAGGTTTCGCGCCCGTCCGCATCGATCAGGACGGTCCCGCAATGGACCAGGATGCATCCCGGGTCGCGGTCGAGTTCGGCGACGCAAACCTTCAGAAAGTCGGGCGCGAGAGTGTCGTCATGCGCGCCCCACTTGAAGTATCGGCCACGCGCCTCGTGGAACGCCCTGTTGTAGTTCGCGGCGGCCCCGATGTTCTGCGGCTGGCGGATGTACCTCACGCGCGGGTCGAGCCCGGCGAAGCGGCGGCAGATCGCCTCGGTCCCGTCGTCCGAGGCATTGTCGCAGAGGATCAACTCGAAGTCGGTGAAGCTTTGCGCGAGGATGCTCTCGACGGCCTCGGAGAGATATTCGGCACCGTTGTGGACGGGCAGCCCGATCGACACGCGCGGGCGTTCGACAGGTTCGGCTTTCGTGGCATGGACCATTGACTTCAAGTCAAAAGATTCATGTTCCGTACAAATCCGTAAACTGCCGTCTAGGTACGGCCAAGATTTCCACAAAAATCAATATAGTCAATTAATTATCTTGATTTCATCTAGTTGCCCGTCCATCTTTGTCCGACGGCTTCCAGCGTAGAATCCGGTGACTTCCGGGTGATTTTGTCCCCCATATGTCCCCCAGGCGCTGTCAGCCCGCAAAAGCGAGAGGGCGATATGCGGCTTGAGCTGAGTGACAAGTTCATCCGGGCGATCACGCCGCCAACCGAAGGGCGGCTCGAGTTTTCCGATACCAAACGGCCTGGCTTGCGTCTGCGGGTTGGCTCCTCAGGAAGATTCTCATGGCTCTACGAGCGGCGGGTGAAGGGTGGACGCAAGATGAAGGTCACATTGGGCACATGGCCGACCATGGGTTTGTCGGCCGCCCGAAAGGGTGCGCTCGAACTCGAACACGAAGCCATGATCGGGATTGACCGCATGGCCGAGGCCCAGGCCAAGCGCGAGGAGCAGGCTCGCGCGGAGCGTGAGGGTACATCCACGTTCGAGGTAATCAGCCTATACGCCACCCTCCATCTCGCGACGTTGAAGAACACGGTGGATCGCGAACAGCGCCGCCGCAACCTCGAACGCGCCTTCGCTGCGAAGGCTGACAGGCCAGTGCATGAACTGACCACGATGGATTGCCAGGCCGCCATTGATGCGAAGCTGGCTCAGGGCAAGCCGGTCATGGCGAACCGTTTGCGGGCACACCTGCGGCATTTCACTGGTTGGGCGACACGTCGGGGATACCTGGCCGCCGACATCGGCGCCCAGATCGACCGACCTGCAAAAGAGCGTCCGCGCGACGTTGTTCTGAGCGTGGATCAGGTGAGGTCCGTTTTCGAAGCAGCGGACACTCTGGGGCCGGTTTTTGGTGGCATTGTGAAGTTGTTGGTTCTGACCGGACAGCGCAACGCCGAGATCCGCGAACTACAGTGGTCTGAAATCAATGTCGAAGCGAGGACGATTACGAAGCGCGGTGCCTACACAAAAAACGAGCGAGGTCACGTCACTCACCTCAGCGAAGCCGCGTTGCAGGTCGTCGAGGACATGCAGACGCTCAGCGTCGGTGGTTCGTTCATGTTCTCCTTTGACGGCGTCAGGCCGCCGTCCAGCATGGGCAAGGCGAAGCGGCGCCTCGACACTGCATTGGGCGGCGACTTCCCATCATGGCGCCTGCATGATCTGCGCACTGCGATGGCAACGGCTCTGGCAGAGGCGGGCTTTTCAGAGGCGGTCGTCGACCGCATCCTGAACCACGTCGCGGGTGGAAGCGCACCAAGCGCTGTCGCACGGGTCTATCAGCGCGGCGACCTGCTCAAGGACCGCGCCCGTGCTCTTGATGCGTGGGCAGAGATGGTGACCGGGTCAGGATACGACAAGATGGTGAGATTTGGGGCAACGAAATGATGGCGAATCTGATCGCGCTTTCAGAGACTCACCTAAAGTCAAATACAGAAGTCGCGCACGTAATCGCATCGGTTGACTTGCATGGATGATATAACGCAGCGGATTGTTGACGCCCTCTTGGGAGTGGATCGAAAAAGTAAGCGCGGGCGGCCACGCAAATCGAGTCTCGAAGACGATGACACGCGTCGGGCTTTTCTAGTTGTTTGGTTCTACACACAATATCCAGGGCAGTTTCGAAACCGCAGAGAAGTAATAAGATATCTGAAATTTCTCAGTAAAATCATGCGCGATGCAGGTCATAGCCTTGAGCTGGAGGGTATCGAGCCTGAATGGCAGGAGAAGCTTCGCCAGGCGGGAATGCACTTCCCAGATCGAGAACTTGAGCAATCCGTCAGCAGAGGCATGAACAAAAACGGTGGGCTGCTAAAGAAACTTGAGAAACTTGCGAAAAATTCAACCTGATTTTTGCGCAAGTGAAACGCGCGCGACGTGTCTGTAGGGCTTTCTGTTAGAAGCCACGGCAATCCGGCCGGGGCCAGGCGGAAAGGCATTCAAAATGGCCGAGGCAACGCATCGCAAGCAGTCGCACGCACAGCGCGAGATTTCTAAAGGCATATTGAAGCAGGCGAGGGACCATGAAGACGTGGTTCCGCCGCAGTTTGACATCGAAGAGGAAATGCAGCGCGGCGCGCGCGTTCGGCTTCTTCGCCGTCATGAGGTGGAAGACCTCACCGGGCTTAGGCGTTCGACGCTGTACGATTGGATGAAGCGGGGCGAGTTTCCGCAGCCCGTCAAGCTGGGCGCCCGCATCGTTGCCTGGCGCGAAAGCGATGTGATCGGATGGCTGGAAAGCCGTGAGACACGTCGCAACGAAACGACCCCGCTGACCACCTAAGAAAGACCCCGCCGAGGAGCGGCGGGGGCTAGGTGTCTAAGACCATTTTGGGAGATGGTAACCCTAGCACCGCTCGCCTTCGGGGGCAAACCCTGGAGATCGAGTAGATGACACAAGGCAATCGACAGGCACGCCGCGCGTGGGCTGCCGCCCGCAAGAAACACATGAAGCGCGGGCATCTCTATCACGTTGAATTCCAGCATGACCCGGACTGCGCGATCTACACGCGTGAACGACTCTGCACCTGCAATCCGCATCGCGTGTTGAAGGACGAAGCGGGGCGTGTTCTCGCCCGCGTCGAAGGGGCCGGGTTCTACGACCCGACCGAACTCATGGAGGTGACGCCGTGAGACGCCTTCAGATCAAGCTGCTGATGCAGCGTTTCGCCCTGACGGAGGCCCAGGCTGCAGCCCTTGCCAGTCTGATCTGGGGGTCGTCATGAGCCTGATAGACCATACCTTCACCGACCCGAAGATCGCCCTGCGCCTGGACTGGGCGACGGCGCTTTGCTTCGCTCTCGAGCGGTGCGACCCGAAGGAGGCGGCGCCCATTTGCGCCGCCTACCTCGAGACAGCTGAGACCGCCGGGCCGCTCATGGGCGACCCGTTCGGCATGGTGGCCGGTGACGCAAACCTGTGGGCGGCGTCAGCACCACCGCACGAGTTGATCGCCTACACCCTCGCCGGGCTGAATCGCCTGCCGAAAGCACCGGTCACCACTGACGCCCGACGGCGCGCGTTCAAGGCGATCTGGCGCAGCTTCGCCGACCAGGATCGCCGCGCCTTCCTGAAGGCCGTGAAGGGGGGCAAATCATGACCGAAGCGTTCGGTGACCTGCCGCCCGTTGAGGACATCACGTCCGGCGACGCTCAGGCCGAGGTGCAACGCCTCGCCAAGCTTGACACCGCGGCCTACGAGACCGTCCGCAAGGACGCCGCCGTGAAAATGGGTTGGCGCGCTTCGGTGTTGGACGCCGAGGTACAAAAAGCCCGTCCGCGCGAAACCGATGAGGACTTCGATGACGACACACACGGGATAGAATCGCTAGAGCCATGGCCCGAGTCGGTGGACGGCGCGTCGCTGGCGGAGGAAATCCGCGATCGCCTGCGCGCCCACGTCGTGTTCGGCAACACAGTCGATGCCGACGCCGCTGCGATCTGGATCATCGGCACCTACCTCATGGACACATGGCGCCTGTGGCCACGCCTTATGGTGACCAGTCCGACCAAGGCTTGCGGAAAGAGCACCCTTTTGGAGGTGCTCGACGCCATGGTGCTCCGTGGCTTCATTGCGTCGAACGCCTCACCTGCCGCAGTGTTCCGGGCCATCGAGGCATGGCGGCCCACACTTCTTCTCGACGAGGCGGACACCTGGATGGCGCAGAACTAGGAACTGGCCGGTGTTCTCAATTCTGGCCATACCCGTCGCACGGCCCGCGTGATCCGCGTCACCGAGATCAAAGGCGAACACCTGCCCGTCGCGTTCTCGACGTGGTGCGCCATGGCTATTGCCGGGATCGGCGGTCAGCGCGACACGCTCATGTCACGGTCCATCGTGATCGGGCTGCGTCGCCGCTTGCCGGAAGAACCCGTCGAACGCCTTCCCATCGATTTGCATCAGCAACTGCTTCGCATCCGTCGGCAAATCGCCCGCTGGGCTGCTGACAATGTCATCGGAATCGGTGCCATGGCGACGGAACCTCCCGACTGCGGCGATGACCGACGTCGGGACAACTGGACGCCGCTGCATCGCATTGCGACCGTCCTTGGTGCCTCGTGGCCGGACCGCATCGCGACCGCCTACGCGGCACAGGCGCAGGCCGAGGATGAAGACAACGAACCTGCTGGGGTCATGCTTCTGCGCGACCTAACCGAGGTGTTTGCCGCTGCTGGCACCGACCGGCTGGCATCCTCGCTCCTCGTAGGTGACCTGATGGTCATGGAGGACCGCCCGTGGGCCGAGTGGCGGCATGGGAAACCCATCTCCGCACAAGGCGTGGCGAGGCTGATGAAGCCCTTCGGCGTGAAGGCCCGCGTCATGAAGGTCAACGGGGTCTCGACGCGCGCCTACCTGAGGTCTGAGGTCGAGGCTGCCGCGCTGCGCTATGCCTCCTCGCCTAATCGTAACCCCGTAACCTTGAAAGAAAATCAATGTGTTAGCGGCTCATCAAGTCGTAACCCTGAGACAAAAGTTACACCTGAGGATTCCCCTAACACACTGAAAAGTAATGGAGGTTACGCGGTTACCCCTACGACACACCCAGCGGTAGACCCTGATGCCTTCGATCCGGATGCCTGGGGATAGTCGTCGATTGCTGGGGTCAGTCCGAAGGCCGGCTGCTACGGAGGGCCGCCGTAATCCCCAGCAGCCTCGACCGACTGCTTCGCGGACGACACGGACCCGGACCTTCCTAAGATCTGGTTTCGCGCCTCGCCGACTCAGCGGGCGATCTCACTAGATGTGCTGCCCTCCGTGAGCGGGCCACGTTCTGCTGATCGGTTGTTGTTGCGCTATTCGTCCTTGATCGCACGTTGCACCTGCTCGACCAGTTCAGGCGTTGCGTCCAGACCGTGCACCTCCTTTGCATGGGCAGCGGCCGCTTGCAGAATGTCCTGTTCGGTCTCCCCACGCGCTTCGAAGTCGCATCCGGGCATCAAATCTCCGCACTTCAGTACCTTGGTCATTTCCGCCTCCTCTAGAATCGTTCGATTGCAGGATAGCACGGCACCCAGCTTGGACTGAGTTTCTCAGCATGCGTCGAACTTTGCCCCGCCGAAAAGGCTCGCTCCAGCGCAAAGGAAGGGCCGACTGCCTTGGGCTTGGGGCAGTCTATCGCCATGGCCGCGTGGAACGTTCGCTGTCGCCGGAAGCGGCAGTATGTGTCAGCTCGGCTATTGAAGGCCTAGCGGGCAAGAATGCCATTCTGGCTATTTGGCCTTTGGCCAGAAAGCGTGCTCGCCGTCGCTCAACTTACAGGCGGGAGTGCGAAGCTCTTCAGCGGCAAGTGATTGCGCATCTCGGGGGCCAACTCAGATTCCGGAGAAGGCGCGACCAGAACCGAGGTATCCTGATCCTAGTGCGGGGCACATCTGAGAAAGGAGACTGGGCATGGCTGCTAGGAAAGAACCCGAGAAGTTTTGGGTTGGTGATTGGTGTTTTTGGATTTCGGCAGATCACCATGGTAAAGCAATCGTCCACCTTGATGAGGATGGCGACGGCGAGCCGGACCAACCTTCGTTTGATTGGGAGCAGATCGACGGCAAAGACGATCTGACAGATGATCAGAAGGGCCATATCGAGCGCGAAATCCACAACGCGGGATACTCGAAAACAACGCCCACTCGGTAGGGCTAGAGGATCGGGATTGCCTAGCGCCGGCAATGAGTCGAGCTTCGGGCATGCTGATATCGTTCATTGAACCTGCGCTAACGGTCCGCTGCTCTCACAGAGCAGCCGTCGACCCCGCCTACTCCGGTTCGCAGGAACGCGGACAAATGAGCCATTCCCACTGGAGTTGTCTCCGGCCTTGGAACCAGGTCCGGGTCAGTAGGTCATCTTGGCATAGACGCTTGGGACCACATGGCCGAACTGCTCAATTGACGTCTTGACTGAGGAGTGGCGCAAGGCGGGTCGACCGTCGACATCAGACAGGCCGTATTTTTTTGCCACTTCATGAAGGGTCAGAATTGTACCAACACGCTCTGCCTCATCCGTGTCAGCCGCGAGATGTGCAATGGCCGTTCCTACCATCTCGGCCGAATTTGCTTGGCTTGCCGGATCAAAATTCGGGGGAAGCGGAATGCCCACATCCTCTCCCGCGGCCGCCGCGAGAACCCGTTCGGTTCGAATGAAAGAAGGCCATAGCGAATAGGTGCGGACGCCCGTGCCCTTTAGGTCATGCGCAAAGGCTTGCGTGATCCTGTCTGCGGTGGCTCGCGAGATGGAATACGGAGCACAGAAGAAGTCAAAACAGGACCCGGGCGACGAGATGTTCACGATGCAGCCGCCGCCCTGCTCGATCATGGCTGGCGCGGCGGCGTGGGTCGCAAGGTAGTAACAGCGCGCGCTGACCGCCATGTTGCTGTCGTATTCCGAGGTCGGGATCTCCCAGAACTTCTTGGTGAGGGCGCCGTGGGTCTGGGCGTTATTGACCAGGATGTCGATGCGCCCGAGATCCCGTAGAACACCGCCGACCAGGGCTTCGACGGCATTTGCATCGCGCAGGTCGCAGGCAACGGGAATGGCCTCGCCACCCTCGTCCACGATCTGTGCGGCCACCTCTTCAAGCGATCCGCCAGTGCTGACGCCAATTGATGACGTTGGCGAAAGGGTTCGCGCCGCAATCACCACGGTGGCCCCTTCGCGCGCCAATCCGATCGCCGTCCCACGACCGACACCCCGGCTTGCGCCTGTTACCAAAGCGACCTTGCCCTTGAGCATTTTCATCGATCTCCCCTTTCGGTTTGTTCGAATATCAGTGCTCATTCGCCATGGATTGGCGTACCCGCACTTCAACGCCGTATTGCACAGGTCCCGGCATAGGACTGTCAACAACAAGGTGGCTTCGGCGGCGGCACAGGGCTCGACCCCGTCGAGCGCAGCGGTTGCGCTCAACGTCCGCTGCGACCGACAACGGTCGAAGAGCCCATGTCAAGACATCGGCAGCTCCGCGGACCAAGCTGCCATTCGCCGACATCTTCAGATTCCAAGACGACGGAACGCAGCGAGGTCAGCCAGGGATGATGCGCTCGGCGACCAGTTCCTGCAAACGCCACAACACCGGATCATGCATCCCACGCAGCTCGAGTTGCGTCACGGTGTTGAGAAGATACTCCGCGCCGGTTCCGAGATGCCCACAACTCTTGGCCAGAACATCGGCCACCTCGTCAAGAGACAGGCCCGCGGCGTAGAGAGGGGAGTTGCGGTTCATGACGAATACCAAGGCGGGCATCGGTCCGACGTCCGATTGCACAGTCAGCCATCGCGGCACGTGGCCGTTCGGTTTGACGGTGAATTCCCGGCGGAACAAACGGTCGAGTTGTGCCTCCAGATCTTCCTCCGGCAATTGGAGCAGGACGCCCCCGCATTCGCCGCCTTCGTCGAGCGACATCATAAGCCCGGGAAATCGCTGCGATCCACGAAACCGAAACTGAAGCAGGCAGAACGAGCGGTGCCAGCCCTCGAGCACGCCGTTCGCTTCGGCGACATGTTCGATCTCCGGCTTCCATATCAGCGACCCGAATGCGAAAAGCTGCGTCGGACGATCCGGAGCCGGATGCGCGGCAAGAACACGCGACACCCATTCAGCATAATCCTAGTCCGTTTGGGTTTGTTGATTCGGAGGCGGACCCTCGTCTTCCACCTGACGATGCACCGCTTCGATATGAGCGGCCGTAAGCGACATCACCCTTCTAGCGTGATCCATGGTCGCCCAGCTTTGGCGGCGTCCAGTGCAATCGCATGTCATCTCATGCTGCCGCTTCCTCCGCAGCAACGCGGGACCAGATGGCATCCACAACGCCGTCTTCGAGCGCTATTCCCAAGCGCCCGATGAGGATGTCCCCTAGAGCTTGCGCCGTTTCCAGCTCGACCTTTTCTCTTCGCTGGTCCTGTTCGAACGTCACAGACCTGTCGAAGATACCGATGCGGGTGCCGCCGTCGTATCCGTTCACCATCAGGTGTGACGGAAACGGTGAACCCGGCCAGCTTGCGCAGACAAAGCTTGCTGCAACAATGTCCGGGTCAGTCACATGGGCCTCGTCCACACCGTAAAGGCTGAAATTACCGTCTGCACCCACCATAGAAATCACCCGCTCATTCGTGGCGGTATCGGTATGGATCACATAGGTGCCGTTCGGTGCCTCCTGCCGCCCACTGCTGTCAAGCTGCAGCGGTGTCAGGGGCGCCGGGCCGCCGAAGCCCGCATCGACCAGCCAACGCTGTCCTTCGAGAAGGCAAACCAACGCGATATGCGACCGTGGGCCGCCAGCGTCCTCTCCCATGCGCACTCGGGCAAGCCGGCGTTCGACCGGAACGTCTATGGACGCGAGCGCAGCTTCAAGCAGCGCGTTTTGTTCAAAGCACCAGCCGCCGCGTCGAGCTCCCAGCATCTTGTTGGCGATCGCTGGCAAATCGGTCGCGATCGGGCGCCCGAGAAGCGCGTCAATGTTCTCGAACGGTATCGAGCGGATATGCGCCTCCTGCAGGCGCGCGACGCCTTCGATGCCGTCGGGCGCGACTTCAAGACCAAGGCGATCCTGATAGGCCGTGATATCAAACGCAGTCATCTTCTTTCTTCCTCATGCGGCCGGCTTGGCCGGGATTTCAGCCTCTGCTTTAGCGTGCTCGCAGGCGGACCTGAGCGCCGCTAACCCTTGTTCGAGGGATGACGTGATCTTGCTGGCGCACCATCCAGGAAACAGCCTCGCAATCGGACCCGTAAACGATTCCTCGGTGCTCACTCTCGTGCCAGGGCCCATAGATGTAAGGCGGTAGATATGTCGTGCACGGATGAGCGGCGCATGACCAGTCCACCCGATGGAGCGCATCGGGTCGAGAACTTCCACCCGGGACCGGATGGGCAATCCTCCGGCCTTCCAGCGGAACTCTGTGCCGACCGACATCGGACCAGAAACCGCAACTCGCGAGACTTCCGTATTCCAGAGCGGCCAGCGCTCGATTCCTGTTAGGAAGTGCCAGACAGTTTCAACTGGCGCGTTCACTATGATTGATGCCGCACCCGAAGCGGATGCCGCCCTATCGACGTCAAAGCCTTTCATAAGAGACCCCTATCAACCCTGCTCAGGGCCACGGGGGCACGAACGTCAAAGTTCGGAGGCGACCAGAATCTCTGAGCCAAGGATAAGATGCTCTCGAACTGAGCGGCTTACAAGTATCAACAATCGCTAGCCCTGAAAGAATAATGACCGCTTTGGGCTCTTTGGGGTCGTTCGCTACACCTATGATGAACGTCCGCCGCCACCAAGAGCAGCCAAAGACCTCCCGACTCCCGACCAGCCGCTTGGCGGGACGAAGTGGACTTTCGGCCAATGTCTCACCGCCAAGCGCCCCAACGCGTTTAATTCGATGGAGACCCAATGCACGGGGCGCGAGTGGATCTTGCTTCTCCGGCCTATTCCCCGACCCAGTCCGCGATGTGGAACGGCGGAATGACGTTCTCTGTGCAGGTGCCCTGATCGAACTGCCTTGCCGGGTTGCTCGTAAAGGCCTCCGCCATGTCCCGTGCGCATTGCGAATAGAGGATCGCGCCATGCCCGGCCTCAGGGATGACGAAGGCCTGCGCGTCGGAGAGCCCGCGAACGGCTTCCACCGCCCAATTGAAGGAGGTCTGGATGTCCCAGGTGCCGCCGAGGCTCAGCGTCGGGATGTCGCTTTCGACGACCTCCTGGAAACCTTCGCGCGGAAACTGGTCGAACATCGGGCAAACCCCGAGGAGCAGGAGGCCGGCGTTGTTGGTCCAGATCGCGCCGAGTTGCGGGTAGTCCAGCGCCGCCGTGGCCGCCTGATAGCCGTCCATCGAATTGAACGGCACGTCCTCCTGGCAGGCATAAATCCAGAGATCGGTCGTGGTGACGAATTTGAAGACTGTCGTCTCCAGTGACCGGGCGGCGGACTCGAAAAAGCTCTCGATCTCGGCGTCGCTCATCGCGTCCACCAGGGCCAGCAGCCGGGCAGCGGCCGGCCCCTCGTAGGTTTCTGCGATGAAACCGGCCAACGGGTCGCGCGCTCTTTGCCCCGAGATCAGCGCCGCAACATCGTTTGCGAAGGCGGCCACGCGTTCCCGATCGGCAAAGATCGCGCCACTTGCACGGGACAATTCGCCGTCAAGAAGACCCGCAAGGGGCGTGTAATCGCGTTCGCGCCGCAGGGCGTCACGGAGCGCCCTGATCGTGGTCTGCAACTCGTGGTCCGTATCGCGGACGCGCTCTGCCTGCGCGATCGCCAATTCGAGCAGCGTCTCGCTTTCGGCGCTCGTGATCTCGGCCGAACCCCGGAGATCGGAAACCCGGTCGCGCGGCAGCACCCAGCCGCTGTCGTTGAGCCGATCGAGCGTCGGGGTCGCGGCGTCAGGGTCCTCAACCATCCGCGCGAATTCGTAGATCATCGCGGGCATGAAGGGCGTGATGCTCGGATTTCCGATGCGGCTGCCGTCGGCGCGTTGCATGAACATGTCGAGCACGACCTCTGGGCCCAGAGCCGTTCCGCTTGGCCCGTGGACAAGTCGACCCTCGGCGGCC
The DNA here is from genome assembly GCA_015689745.1 of Rhodobacterales bacterium HKCCSP123. Classification (GTDB taxonomy): domain Bacteria; phylum Pseudomonadota; class Alphaproteobacteria; order Rhodobacterales; family Rhodobacteraceae; genus Roseicyclus. Next base: position 37,355 of record WVSO01000019.1, read on the forward strand.
GCGTTCAGCGTATCGGTCAAGACCTCGCCGAGATCGGGATAGGCCGCCGCGCAGGTCTCGTCGGCGGCGCAGTCTTCCAGGAGGCGCACGATGGAATCGTTCATCGGAACCGCCAGTGTGTCGTAAAGCGGCAGCCAGGGCGGCGCGACGCCATCGAGGATGACCGAGCGCAGCCCCTCCGGCGCGCTGCGCATCACCTCCAGCGCCAGTTTCGAGCCGTAGGAAATACCGATGATGTTGTAGCTATCGTAGCCGAGCGTGCCCATCACCATCGGCACGTCGCGGGCGTTCTGAAGCGTGTTGTAGTGCTGCAGGGCGATGTCAGAGGAACGGAGTTCCTCCACGCATGCGGCGATCTCCGCCTGTCCCGCACTCATGGTCACGACGGCGCGGATGTTCTCGTTGATGACGCCCGAGCACGCCGCCTCGCCGGTGGACAGACCGGCGGCGCGCTGGTCGAAGGTGATGACATCGCGGGTTTCGCGCCAGCCGTCGAAATACCGGGCCAATCCCGCGATGCCGTTCATGTTGCCCATGCCCGGACCGCCGTGGAGATAAAGCAGCGGGTCCGGTTCCGGCACTTCGGAATGCGATTTCATGACGGTGAACAGAAGCTCGATCCGCCTGCCATCCGGCGCGTCGTGATCCTCCGGCACGCTGACCGTGCCGCAGATCAAGGTCTCGCCCTCGATCTCGCCGATGCCGATGGGCTGCGGACAAGGCGTGATCGTGACGGGCGCCGACGCATCGTGCCCGCCGGTCGCGACGGCGCCGAAATGCTGTTCGGGGTCTGTCGGCTCCCCGGTCAGTGCGGCCAGCACCGCGATGATCTCCATGAAGTCCAATGCTCTTCTCCCTTGCGGTGCGGCCTTCTATCGTCTTTCCCCCGCGACACATTCTGGAATGGTGATCGCTCGATGCCTCTGCGAAAGCGGACCTCGAAAGCCCGAAGCTCCGGCGGCCGGGGGATGCGCGACGGTGTCGCGCATCCGGAGCGATCCTAGCGCAGAAAGGCCGAATTGACCCAGCCGCGTTCCCGCATGTCGGTCATCATCTCGATCTCGCACCAACGCGAACTTCCGACATCCTGGCAACCCAGCACGCGGACCCCGTCTCCGTTGCCCAAGGCCCCGACGATGCGGTTCCCAGTGCCCGGCCCGCTGCGCACGTTCAGCACGTCATTTGCGGGAACACCCGTCACACGCATGACATTGGCCGTATTCGCCGGAGGCGGCGCGACGGCGGACGGGGGCGCGGCCTCGCGCAGATACTCGCCCGCGGCCCAGCCGGTGACACCGCCGCCCAGTTGCTGCACCTGGCACCACCGGCGCCCCTCGCTCATCTGGCAGCCCAGGTTGCGGACGACCGTGCCCCGGAGCAGACCGATCAGGATGCGCCCATTCGTGGAAGGCGTCGCCCGGATGTTCAGGCTTCCTGTAAGGCCCGTGACCTCCCAGAAGTCGGGTCCACCGGCCATCCCGTCGGCGAAGTCGGGCGCGGGGGCATTTCCTGGGATGCTGACATTCAGCGTGTAGGTCGTGGTTTCGTCACGGCGCGCCGCGTTGCGGTTCAGGAAAACCTGAACCAGATAATCGCCGTCCCGCGGCAACACGCCATCGAAGCGGAGCCCATTGGTCGCAGCGATATACATTGCGGTGCTGGCACCGGGCTGATCACCTGGAGCGTAGATATTGAAGTAGGTCGAGGGGTTGGACGTCGACATCTCGACCACCATGCGCTGTCCGGCTCGGGCACCCAGCAGGTAGTGGACAGATTGATAGCCCGTCAGGCTTCCGTTGATCGACGCGCCGCTCGTCCCGGCCTGGAACTGGACACGTTCGGTCCGAACGTCCTGGGCCATCGCGAATGTCCCGGCGAAAAGTGCCATTCCAATGGCTATGATTAGGCCAAGTCTCATTTACGGTTTTCCTTCCGAGAGTGATTAGGACGAGCTCACAACAACAAACACCACCTTTTCGTGTTGCACTTCGACGAGATCAGGAAAGTGCCTTGATCGGCGTTGCGCCCGGTGTTCGCACAGGAGCCGACAAGAGGGCCCCTATGCGAGGGTATCTGACGCGACGAGGGCACGCGTCAGAACCGTGGACGCAGGTTTCACCTTCACTCCGTCAAGCTTGAACAAAGAGAGTGAGCGAACTCAAAGCGTACCTTCGTTGGTGATCGACATGACACCGGCGGTGCTTCCGTCTCGGTAGCCGATGCAACGCCAGGTGCCGGTCTCTCCGACCCTGAGAATGACTTCGGTCCCCGCTTCCGAGAACGACGAACTGATCACCGAGACCGCAGGATTGCCGGTTGTCGACCGAACAGCGCCGGTGCAGGCAGTTCGCGCCTGTGCCTCAAGCGGGTCGATCGGGAATGCCGCGGGTCGTTCCGCGGAAGCAGTGTTTGAGCCCCCGTCCATCTCTATACAGCCGGACAATGCCGTGTTCATGGCGCCGAAGATGAGCATGGTGGCGAGTTTCTTGATCTTCATATGGGCCCGCTCCCTGAGCAAAGTAATTCAAAATTCACTGAAAGTGTCTAAGGCCAATCGGCCGTTGACACTTTGCGCTGGTGTTCCCGTGGACGTCCATCTTCAGAATCCTGTCTATGGTGAGCCCAAGGTAACAATCTGGATGGTATGTGCGTAACGCTGCCCGTCTATCCTGAGCATCCGTACGGCTATCCATTTTGCGCCAAACCGAAGTCTTGCCACGACGTTTGGACACATGGTCGCTTAGGTCCGCGACTTTCCTCGCGACAGCGTTTGGCTGGGGTTCTCCCCGTAAGTCTTTCGGTACGCCTCAGAAAAACGGCCGAAGTGAAAGATGCCACAAGACAGTGCGATGGATGTAACCGTCGAGCTAGGCGGAGCGGAGAGAAGCCGTGCGCGCGCGACCTTTACCCTGTGCTGGGCAAGCGCCCTCTGCGGTGAAACCCCATATCGTTTTTGGAACGCGCGTTGCAGGCTTCTTGGGCTTGCCCCGACCTCTTGCGCGATATCGCGGAGCGTCAGTGGCTCGTCGAACCGCGCCGCGATGATCTCTTGCCCTCGTTCGGCGAGACCTTCGTCAAAGGTCCCGTCGATAACTATCGGCTTCGCTAAGTTCGCACGCTCAAGAAACTCAATGATGTGATCCAGGATAAGCGCCTCGGCCAGTGCGGTCCGATGAAATGATATGTGCTTCCGCGTCTCTGTGAAGAATTGAGTGTATGTGTACGCCATTAAGTGCTGCAGAGCCTCCAGCTCTTGAAGGTTTGCGACATCAAAATCCGCGCTTTGGTTCATAGTGAGATGCAAGCCCGCTTCCTTCACCAGGTCTTGGAGGGAGTCACCGTTCATGAAGCAGGAAATCCCGGTGGTACCCGGCAAAACGTCCACTGAGATGGTACCGGGTAAAGACAGCGCGGCTCTTTTGGGTGAAATGGTCAGCGCATCGCCGTTTACGCGCTTGGCAATTCTGCCGGAGATGGCGAAGTCGAAGGTCGCCGCCCGAAGAGTTGGCATCTCGAAGCTGTGCCCAGTCGAGCGATATGCATGGAGTGCGAACTGCCGATGCGGCAAGTCGATACTGCGCAGTTCGAGCTGGCCTTCGGTCTCATCGAAAAACTCCAGACGCGACACGCCTATGGGCTGCAGCATGATGGGGAACCGCTCATGCAGCGAGCCCTGGTCGATCGAGATTCTGGTCGCCTCTACCACGCGAATTTGATCCCTGTGGGGCCATCAACATCGCGTTAAGTAAACCAGACTGGTTCGGCTTGTGCCAGAAGGGACGGGGAAGACACCCTGGAAGCTCCCTTCGCTTGGGAGCATGTATAGTTCTGACAGAGACGCGATGACCGAGACATCAAAGTGCTGCTCCAGCTTTGTGGTGCGTATTCGGAAGTCATCAAGCCACACCGAGTATTTTAGATTTGGTGGCCAACGGCCGACGCTGGCCGTGACCGCTTCGGGCTCGACGCAGACATCTGACAGGAATGCTCAGATGACAGCTTCTCGGTGCTCAGCCGCCAGTATTGCGGGAAAAAGGGTGGAAAGTAGGAAGCAGCGTTCTTCACGGACTTAAGCGAATGTGTTATAAAGTAACATATTTTTTTCCTCGGGTGCTCCGCCGTGTCGAAACAAATCCAAGATCCGTGCGCCGACGCTGAATTGCCAGAGATGCAGTCCGGCGATGGTCAGCCTGCGAAATCTCGCAAGCCTCCGAAAATCGTGTTCACGGAAGAGAGCGGTGTCACGATCACGCTCGATAGTCAGGAGCAACTTCAAGAGCTCTACGGCACGAGGACCTACGCAGCGGCAAGCGCCATCCTGAGCTCAGCTTTGAACTCATTAGGAGAGAATGCTGCCAGCTATCTCGACTTGATGCCAGCCATGGCGGTCGAAATGGAACCACGGGATGCTGTCGAGGCCATGCTGGTGACGCAGATGGCAGCGACGCATGTGGCGATGACCACGATGTCGCTGAAGCTCCATCACACAACATCTTTGCAGGCGCGGGAATCATTCGAGCGCTCGATGACCCGTCTCAGTCGCACCTTCCTGGCGCAGATGGATCAGTTGAAGAAGTACCGAGCCAAGGCGCAGCAGGTCGTTCGTGTCGAGCGTGTGGAGGTCAACGAGGGTGGCCAAGCCATCGTCGGCGATGTCAGCTACAGGAGGGGGGAGGGCCGGAATGAAAAGTGACGACAACCCCATGCACAAGGCCCATGCAGCGCCCAGGTGCACGGCAACGTCCAAGCGAACGGGTGAGCCGTGCAAAGCCCCGGCGGTGAAAGGTTGGACTGTTTGCCGGATGCATGGTGCGCGCGGGGGCCATACGTCGGGGCGATCTCACCCGGCCTGGAAGCACGGCATGCGAGCGCAAGAATGGATCGAGATGCGGAAAGCGATCAACGAGCTGGTTCGGATGGGACCCGAGCACTAGTGCTTGCTAAGCCGCAAGGTTTTGTCCCCCATGTGTCCCCCAGATCGGATGTGAAGAGATAACGCTGGGGCTGAATATTAGTAACCAACTAATAAAAGTTGGAAAAATGGTGAGCCCGACAGGATGCTGCCCCTTGGACCATTGACTTCAAGACACTTCACACAGACACGCCCGAGACTGACCCCCGACGATACACCACTTCGATCACGTCGCATTGCCTCCGCGACCGCGACACAGTTCAATCATTGCGAGGAAAGATCAACATCGAAGTCTGAACGCGCGGCACCGGCCTGGCGAGCGGTCGCCATGGAGAGTCGCGGCGAACCGGACCGCCCTGAGCGCGGCAACTGGTCTCGCCCCCGCGACCCTTCGTTCCGTGGACGGCGCGAGCTTTGTGTACTATCGCATACCAAACTTCCTGAGAGACACGGGGACAGCCATGACCGACCAGACCACGCCCGACATCATCTACACCAAGGTGGACGAAGCGCCCGAGCTCGCCTCGGCCTCGCTCCTGCCGATCATCGAGAGCTTCGCCCGCGCGGCGGGCGTTTCGATCGGGACCAAGGACATCTCGCTTGCCGGGCGTATCCTGGCCGCCTTCCCCGAGCATCTGACCGAGGATCAGCGCATCCCCGACGACCTCGCCCTGCTGGGCGAACTGGTCAAGACGCCCGTGGCCAACGTGATCAAGCTGCCCAACATCTCGGCCTCGGTGCCGCAGCTGGTCGCCGCCGTGAAGGAGCTGCAGGGGCAGGGCTACGCGATCCCGGACTATCCCGAGACGCCCGAGACCGACGCCGAGAAACAGGCCCGCGCCCGCTATGACGCGATCAAGGGCTCGGCGGTGAACCCGGTGCTGCGCGAAGGCAACTCGGACCGCCGCGCGGCCACCGCGGTGAAGAAATTCGCGCAAGCCAACCCGCACCGCATGGGCGACTGGAGCGCGGACTCGAAGACGCGCGTCGCCTCCATGTCGGGGGGCGATTTCCGCTCGAACGAGGTTTCGGCCGTCCTGCCCAAGGCCGCGACCGCGAAGATCGTGCTGGAAACCGCAGATGGCGAGACCGTGCTGAAGGCGGGCGTCAGCTACCCCGCTGGGACCGTGGTGGATGCGACCTACATGAGCGCCGCCGCACTCGATGCCTTCCTCGCCGAGGAGATCGAGAAGACCAAGGCCGAGGGCGTGCTGTACTCGCTGCACCTGAAGGCCACGATGATGAAGGTCTCGGACCCGATCATCTTCGGCCATGCCGTTCGCGCCTTCCTCGCACCGGTCTTCGAAGCCTTCGGTGACGAGATGGACGCGCTTGGCGTCAACCCCAACTCGGGCCTCGGCGACCTGCTGGCGCGGGTCAAGGGCAACGCACAGATCATGGCCGCGATCGAGGCCTGCTTGGCCGAGCGCCCGCCGCTCTACATGGTCGACAGCGACCGCGGCATCACCAACCTGCATGTTCCCTCGGACGTGATTATCGACGCCTCGATGCCCGCGCTGATCCGCGGCGGCGGCAAGGGCTGGGGCCCCGATGGTAAGGAGCATGACGCGGTCTGCGTGATCCCCGACAACTCCTATGCGCCGGTCTACGACGAGGCGATCGAGTTCTTCAAACAGAACGGCAAGCTGAACCCGGCCACTGCCGGTACCGTCCAGAACCTTGGCCTGATGGCGCAGAAGGCCGAGGAATACGGCTCGCACCCCACCACCTTCGAGATCCCGGCCGACGGCACGGTGAAGATGATCCTCGACGACGGCACCGTGCTCCATTCCCATGCGGTGAAGGCAGGTGACATCTGGCGCTCGGCCTCGACCCGCAAGGCGCCGATCGAGGATTGGGTGAACCTCGCCATCGAACGGCAGAGGGCGACGGGCTACCGGTCGATCTTCTGGCTGGACGAGAGCCGCGCCCATGACGCGCAGCTGATCGCGATGGTCAAGCCGATCCTCGAGGCCAAGGGCGTGGCCGACAAGTTCGAGATCATGGCCCCGCGCGAGGCGACACGCGCCTCGCTCGAGACGATCACCAAGGGCGAGAACACCATCGCCATCACCGGCAACGTGCTGCGCGACTACCTGACCGACCTCTTCCCGATCCTCGAGTTGGCCACCTCGGCCAAGATGCTGTCGATCGTGAAGCTGATGCAGGGCGGCGGCCTCTTCGAGACGGGCGCGGGCGGCTCTGCGCCGAAGCACGTGCAGCAGCTTCAGGGCGAGAACCACCTGCGGTGGGACAGCCTGGGCGAGTTCTGCGCCCTGGGCGAGTCGTTCAAGTTCCTGGCCGACGCCAAGGGCAACGCCAAGGCGCGCATCCTCGGCGACGCGGTCGAGGTGGCGACGCAAGGCATCCTCGACAACGACCGCGGCCCGGGCCGCAAGGCGGGCGAGCCCGACAACCGCGACAGCCACTACTGGTTCGCCCGCTACTGGGCCGAGGCGCTGGCCGCGCAGTCGGAAGACGCCGAACTCGCCGCCCATTTCGCCCCCGTCGCGCAAGCGCTGGCGGACGGTGAGGCCGCGATCCTGGGGGAGCTGCACGCAGGCCGCGGGCAGGCCGTGGACCAGGGCGGCTATTACCACCCCGACCCGGTGAAGACGGCGGCCATCATGCGCCCCTCGGCCACGCTGAACGCGATCATCGGCTGACGGCGGGTCCCGGCCTCGACCAGGCGAAAGCCCCGGCGCAGGCCGGGGCTTTTCCATGCTCAGGGGCAGAGCGCCAGCGTGGTCGTGCACCCGGTCTGCACCGACCGGACCAACTCGGCGACCGGCGCCGTCAATGTCGCAAGGTCCGCGTCGTCGAAGCCGCACAGGTAGGGCTGGTGCGGCGCAAGCCGGGCGGAGACGGTTTCCCGCCACTCCTCGGCCGATAACTCGAGCACCTGTTCCGCGGTGTAGAGCAGGTAATCGACATAGGCCTCGTAGGCCGAATTCCGGCCCGGATCGGCGGGTGTGCAGGCCGTAGGTTCGGCAAGCTCGGGGCGCTGGATGGTGATGTTCAGGAATTCACGATAGATCTCGCGCGCCGCCTGTTCGCGGCTCGTCCGGTCATTCGCGGCGATCTGCATCGGGACGAGGATCGCGGCGGCAATGGCCGCAAAGGCCATCACAAGTGCGCTTCCCGCCTCGATGAGGGCGGCGTTCTTCCTCAGCCAGACCATTGAACCAACCCCAACCGACACGTGCTGACGCTGCATGTTTGCCGCGGGCGCAGGCGGCGACAAGCGGTCGTGTGCGCGCCCTGCATCCGCATTGCGCAGGACCCTGGTGGCTAGAGGATCGGAGGTGGATTTGGTGGAGCCTAGGGGGATCGAACCCCTGACCTCTTGCATGCCATGCAAGCGCTCTCCCAGCTGAGCTAAGGCCCCATGCCGGGGGGCGTGCGGGACGCCCCCGTCAGGTGTGCGGCGGTGTAGGATAGGGCGGGGGGACGTGCAAGGGAAAAATCACCCCTGCAAGGCCCGCCGCCCGCCGCCGTTGTCAGTCGTCGTCGCCGTCGTTCCCGGCCACGTCGGCCAGGTCGTCGAGCGCGACGGTATCGTCGTCCTCGTCGTCGTCGAGAACATCATCATCGTCCAGATCGACATCCGCATCGTCGTCGTCATCGATCTCGATGTCGTCGTCGAGAACCAGATCGTCCTCGTCCGATGCGGCCTCCTTCACGGATTTCTTGTCGGCCTTGTCGGCCACGAGGCTGCGCCCGGACTTGCCGGTGTCGATCACGACGACCTCGCCCGTGTAGGGGCTGACGATCGGGGTCCGGTTCAGGTCATAGAACCGTTTTCCGGTTGTGGGGCAGACGCGTTTGACGCCCCATTCCTCTTTGGGCATGACACCCCCTTGCATAACTCTGCGGTATCGCGGGATGCGGTCCTCTGCCATAGTGGGGAGTGACTGTCAAACCCCGTCCACACGGACCGTCTATCGCATCCTCGAGGCTAGGAAAGTGGTGTCGAAACAGCGCAGTTCAACCCATGTTCTGCCGGGCGATCCGCCGGTCGAGGTGGCCTTGCGTCGCTCGCGCCGGGCGACTCGCTTCTCGCTCAGGGTATCGCGCACCAACGGGACGGTCAGCCTGTCCCTGCCGCTCTGGGCGCCAGAGGCCGAGGCGCTGGCCTTCCTGCGCGACCGCGAGGGCTGGGTGCGCCGTCATCTCGATGACGCGCCCGTCCCGCAGCTTGCCCGGATCGGAGCCGAACTGCCGGTCTGCGGCGTGCCGCGGGCCGTGGTCGCGGGGCAGGGCCGTGCC